>JACAFS010000001.1 GCA_013378385.1 Nitrososphaerota archaeon
AAAAAACTGAAGAAAAAACTGAAGAAAAAACTGAAGAAAAAACTGAAGAAAAAACTGAAGAAAAAACTGAAGAAAAAACTGAAGAAAAAACTGAAGAAATTATTGATGCTCCTCCATCTAAAGAACGAAGAAACTTTCTTAAAGTAATAGCCGTTACAGGTGGTATTTTGGGTCTTACTCCTTTCATTCCGTACGGATCATTTTTCACTGCTACCTTGGGAGGTACCGAAGCTGTTAGACAAAGAATTATGACACCTGAAGGGCGTTTTGTTAACATTGCAGATATTGAAGCTGATAGTTCTGTTGTATTTCCATTTCCTCGAACTGGCGACGACGAAAAAGATTCTGAACCATTTCGCCGTTATCAATTAATTCGACTTGCATCAGATGCTGGTGGCGATGCAAATGACGCATCTGCTTTTAGAATTTACAGTATGGTCTGTGTTCACCTTTGGTGTCTTTGGGATTATGTTGAAGGTCGTGAAATAGAAGTTAATGGCGAAAAATTAACTGGTAATATTGAATGTCCGTGCCATGGAAGTAATTATGATCCTCGAACTGGATTATCTCATAAAGGACCTGCTATGTTACAATCTAAACCTAATGACGCGCTTCCAACTCTTCCTCTAGAGGTTGATGAAAATGGAGATGTATGGGTTCTTCCACCTGATACTTCTTTGGAAAAGAATGGAGTTGTAGGACTTGGCCGCTACGTCTAAAAAACAAAGTATTATCTCAAAGTTTTGGGATTATACTATGAATCGGTTGAACCGAACTGTATTTTTAGGACTTAAGTTTACAATGCCACAAAAATTCCTGAGCCCTATGGGTTTCAGTGGCATGCTTACTTTCTGTTTGTTTTTACTTCTTGGAGTAACAGGTGCATTCTTGATGCTGTTTTATGTTCCAGGAATTGAAGGCGCTTTTGATAGTGTTGAATTTATAGACGAAGAAATTCCTTACGGTTTTGCAATACGAAATATACATTACCACGGTTCAAACGCAATGGTCTTTATGGCTGTTTTACACCTTTATTATCAATATTTTAGTGGCAGATATAAAATTAAAAATGAAATGATATGGGTTACTGGTATGATTCTTGGTGTAATTACTATATTGGAGGCCTTCACTGGATATAATTTACTCTTTAATGATAGAGCTGAACTGGCCGTAAGTATAGGAGTTTCATTAACTGTATTTAGCCCAATTATAGGGCCGACACTTGCCCAAATGATTTGGGGTCAAGGATTTTCAGATTTCTTAATAAGACTTTATGCACTTCATGTTTTCATAATTCCAATTGTAATGGGAATTTTAATGTTCGTTCATTTCCCACGTTTCCTTGTTTTTGATCTTCCAATGTGGTCTACAATGGTTGGTATAATTCTTATTACTGGAGGCATATTCCCTGTAGAAATGGGCGTGAAATTTGATCCTAACCATCCTCCGGGAATTACTGTTCCAGAATGGTATCTTACAGGTTTGTATGCATTTATTCGGACAGGTTTTGATAAATTCATTACTGGCGGTTTGCTGCCGGGTCTATTGATAGCTATGTTCCTATTTGTACCATTTATTGATCATAGCAGAAAAATCTCATGGAAAGACAGACCATTCTTCTCTGCTTTAGGTATTGCTAGCATCACTCAAATCTTTATTACCACTATTTGGGGATTTTATGTACATCCAGATCCAACTAAGAATTTAACTGAAAGGTTATTCATTGAACCAATTCCGTTCTATAGTGTTATGCTAATTAGTGTTGTTTTTAGCTTTGTTGTTGTCTATGGATTCCTCAAGGCCCGTGCTGCTCTTGTAGTGCCTGGAAAAAGACCTACACCTACAAAACAAACTCCGTTAATTCTGAACACTTTCTGGACTTATGCGGTTCTTATCTCTCTTGTCATCTTTGAAGTTATCCTTAATGGAATGGCCTTGATGGCATATGCAGGAGGCTTATGGGCTCTTGCCTTATTTGAGACTGGAGCTATATTCTGTATATTTGGTATAATCGCCCATGTTTATCGTTCATATAATCCAAAGGTAATTGCGGCTGAAAAAGCTGCTAAAGACGCCGCAGCAAAAGCTGCAAATGAAACTGAAGTTCCTGTACCCACAATTACTAATTCTAAAACTGATTAGTTTATAATTCTAATTTCTTTTTGGCCATTTCTGCGCCAATTACCATATTTTTGAGTTTTGAAAACGACGTTTCTCTTGTTCTAGTTCTTAAACCACAATCGGGATTTACATGTATAAGATTCGGATTGTCTGTCATTTTTACTGCGTATAATATCCTATCTCTTACTAATTCGGGAGGTTCTATTTTATCTACGTGAACGTCTAAGACTCCTAAACCAATCTCTTTTTTCTCATTATAATCTCTAAAAGTCTTTAAAAATGACTCATATCCATTCCTGTTTGAATGCTTTGTACCTTTGTTCCATGAATCTCTGTTAGCAAATTCTAATTCATACTGATGATTCTTCATTTCAAGTACTTCTGGATACATATTTGAATAATCTTCGCTGTAACATATATGAATTCCAAATTTCGCATTAATTCCTTTTATTGATTCATTAAATGAATCAACTACTAACTTCATTTCCTCTGGATGTGTTGTCGCTGCAGGTTCATCAATTTGAATAAAATCTGCTCCTGTCTTAACTAAATCTCTAATTAATGGCCTGATTACTTTTCTCGCTAAGTCTATTGTAAAATCCTCTTTTGATTTGTAAGCCTCATTATAAGACCAATCTGCTAAAGTGTAAGCTCCAGTTATTGGCAGTTTGATCATTTTCTTAGCATTTTCTTTTACAAATAAAAATTCATCTATGTGATATGGTCCTTTATAATTAACTTTCTTTGTACATCTTCCTTTATTGTAGTATTTATTATCCCAAGATCTAATCTTTCCTGCTAATTTCAAACCCTCTATTCTTCTTATACTGTATTCATACATCTCTACTCGTCTTGCTTCTCCATCATATACTACATCTAAACCTATATCTTCAAATAATTTCAAATTCATTAACGCTACATCACTTCTGGCCGATTCCTTGATCTCATCTGACACATTCCTGTCTTGCAATAATTTAACCAACCATCTTGGTTTTCTTATACTGCCTATCTCTTGAGTTGCAATAGGAAACTTTTTCATAGTTTCATTACCCTGGTTTTTTCTTTTATTTGTTTCATTATGTCTAATTTTTTACATGCAAATGTTTCTGGTATGAATTCAAAATCCCAACTTGGTATTACTGCTAGTGATGTTGGTTTAAATAATTCTTTAATATTTTTTAACTCTATAATAATCTCTGACGTTTTTTCCATTTTAGTATTCTTTGCATCTATCAAACCACAAGCTAATCCTTTGTTAATATCTGTTTGATCAAATCTGTCAATTTTTGAAGTAGTGAAATCTATACCTATTACATCCACAGGAAAATCTTGAAATGCATCTAACGTATCTGACACATCTGATCCCCATAAATTAAGACATGTTGTTACATCCAATCCTTTTACTATTTTTACCATTGCTTTTCTAATTATATCTAATTGTTCTTTTTCCTTTACTCGCGCCAATGACGGAGCGTTAAACTGTATTAATTCTATATCTTTTTTTATTGAATTTAGTTCTTTTTTAATTATATCCGCAAATGCGTTTATTGCTTCTTCTTCCGATTTATAAAATTCATTTGCAGATAAATCATAGAATGTAAATGGATCCAATATATCTACCTTGGATTTTGATTTATTTGAAAATAAATCAAAACAAATGCTGTTCTTCAAAATTTTACCTGAAGTTGTAATCTTGTTAGTAATTATTGGCTGGCGATAAAAAGTATTATTCTCATAGTATCTAGTTAGTGGGCCTTTTTCTATTCCTTTTAGATTGTCTGTGAATGGCCTTATGTTGTCATCCCAATCAATTAACGGATCCGTTATGTAGTTAAATTTATTTTTAGATTGAATTTTTAATAATCGTGATTTTTCTTTATTAAATTGTTTTCGTAACGTTTTATCATATAATCTTGTTGATTCAATTAGTGTTTCATTTCGCGGATAAATTCCTGCAATCCAATAATCAATCAATTCTATTCTTATTGTTCTGTAAATTTCTATATTAAAAGTATTTCTTAATCTATTTTAATTTAAATAAATCACTTCGTGTTACAATTCCTATAACTTTTGCCTTTTCTGTTACCACTACTGCTTCAAAAAATTCTAACATCTGGTATAATAATTCAACCGGCGTATTTGCATCAACTGTTGGAAAAGAAGGATCCATTACATCTATTACTTTTTTTGCAAATGCCTCATTTGGCGAACCTGATTCTGATAATACTCGTAAAATTGTTTTTTCTGATAAACTTCCTATGATATTATTCTTGTCGAAAACTGGAAGCTGTGATATGTTTTTCTCACGAATCTTCTTGGCCGCTTCTTTTAACGTCTCTTTTTTATCAAGACCTTTTAATGTTTTTGAACATATATTTTTGGCCGTTCTTTTATCACTTCGTTCTTGTTTTTGCAGAGTCTCTATCAATATCTTTACTTTGGAATATGCAGGTTCTACTTTTTTTGCCTCCATTTTAGTAATTAATGACTGACTTACCCCTGATAATTTTGCCAATTCTGTCTGTGTTAATCCTAATTGTTTTCTTAACCTCACAATATCATCAATTTCAAACATTAATTCTAATAAATACACGAGAAAAGATATGTCTTTTGGAAAAAGATTAACTATAGTTAACAATTACTGAAAATATATTATGAAAGCGCTTATTTTAGCAGGTGGAATGGGAAAACGACTTAGACCACTTACCGACAATAAACCTAAGCCAATGATCCCTATCTCAAATAAGCCAATACTTGAATGGCAAATTATGTGGCTTAAATCACATAATATTAGAGAAGTTGTTCTTTGCACAGGTTACATGAGTGAAAATATTACTGAATATTTTGGAGACGGGGAAAAATTAGGTGTTTCTATTGAATATTCTAAAGAAGAAGAGCCTCTTGGTACGGGGGGCGCCTTGATGCAATCTGAGCCTTTTCTTAAAGAACATTATAACTTCATTGTTATGAACGGCGATATCATGTCTAATATAGATCCAAATAGTTTAATTTCCAATCTTACCGATGGACTAATTGGAACTATTGCAGTAGTTGCCTTACGAAGTCCTTTTGGAGAAATTGAAATTAAAGAAGAAGGTCTGATTTCTCGTTTTACTGAAAAACCAATACTTAACGATCATTGGATTAATGCCGGAATATATTGTTTCTCTAATAAAATTTTCAATTATTTATCAAGCGTTGGCAGTCTTGAATCTGACGTCTTTCCTTTACTTGCCCAAGAAAATAAATTGTCTGCAATAAAACAGAATAATGTGAAATGGCGTTCTATTGATAGTCATAAAGATATAGAAGAAGCTCAAAAAGAATTCGTTACTGAATAATCATTTTCCAATAGTCAGTATCTTTAGTTTCTCAAACTTAGATTTGTTTAATATATTTCTTCCATCAAAAATTAATGGTTTCTTTTTTGATTTCTTAATTATATAATCTTCTGTAATTTCTTTATATTCATCATGATCCGTGGCAATTATTATTATATCCACTCCCGATATTACTTTGTCTAAATCCTTACTTAATTTGACCTCTTTCGGCAATAGTGGATCATAACTAAAGAACGGATCATGAACTCTTGCCTTTATGTTATTTTGAATCAGTTCATCAATAATGTCATAGGTTGGAGAAATACGATTGTCTGCTACATTTCCTCTAAAACTTAATCCTAAAATTAATGCCGTTAATTTCTTTTTATTGTTAATTTCTGACATTATTCGACTGACCGAATATTTTGGCATCCCTTCATTCGTATACCTTCCTAATAATGCAAAATTCATATCTATTCCTTTGTCTACAGCTGTTTGTGTTAATAACCAAGGATAAACTGGAATACAATAACCTCCTACTCCTATTCCAGGTTTATGCAGATGACTATATGGTTGTGAATTTGCAGCTTCTCTAACTTCCCAATAATCTATTCCTAAATTCTCACAAAATCTTGATAATTCATTTGCTAAAGCAATATTTACATCTCTGTATAAACCTTCAATTAATTTTTCAGCTTCTGCAGCTTCAGTAGTTGACATTGTTATTGGTTTCTTCGATGAAATCACTTCAAACATTTTATTTGCAATCTTTATACTGATTTCTCCAGCTCCAGATAATATTGGCGGATAATTATTTTCTATATCACTAATTGCTTGACCTGCAGATATTCTCTCTGGCGTGTATATTAAAAAGAAATCCTTTTCAACTTTTAACTTACTTTTATTTTCAATCCATTTAATAATTTTATTAGAAGTCCCAATTGGCACTGTCGGAGTTATAATTATAATGTCGTTCTTTTTTAATCCTGTAATTATATCTTCTACTGCTGAATACAAAAATCTTAAATCTGCAGACCTTTTGTCTAATCCTACGGGCACTGATATAATTTTTATATCAGAATATTTTGATGCCCATTTCCCATTTGTAGTTGCTGTTAATCTTTTACTATTTATTCCCTCAATAAATGCTTCTCTAGCTTTTGGTTCCGAATTAGTAATTTTCTTATTATTGATATTATTAACTAATGTATTCTTCTTATCCACCGCAATAATTGATGCTCCTGCTCTTAACCATGTTGACGCAATTGCAGTTCCCACAAATCCAATTCCATATATCGCTATCTTTTTGTTCCCTAATTTGATATTTCTTGGCAGTTCTTGTATTTGCTTCTTATTCACGATTAATATTATTCAAAACATTTTAATTAAGTTTCTTACTAGCTTACACCAGTTTAAAAGAAAAATGACCAAAAATAATGATAAAACTTTGTTAATTGTTCTTCCATATGGCATAGGTTGGAAATCAATCATTAATGAGGAAAATCTAGAAATGCTCACAAATTCTGGCCTAAAAATTATTCTACTTTGTGAACCAAATATGATTGAATCTAATAACCCAAACGTGATTATTAAAACTCTCAAGAAAATTCCACGTACAAAGTCTGAAATTGCCGTTGGTTTGTTGCGAAATTATGTATTTGCAGATACTAGTAAACCTCATTCCGAAACTCTTAAAATAAAAATTTCTGAATTAGATTCTTCACATACTTTTCTATCCATTATTCGAAAATCTATCGGCAAATTCTTTGCAAGAAGTACAACTATTAAAAATATTCTTGCATGGTCTGATTCTGTATTCTTTAGTAATTCTGAATATGACGATTTATTCTCTAAATTTTCCCCTGATTTCATCTTTGTAACATATCCTTTTTCATTTTATACATATCCTATCTTAAGACACGCACATAAATCTAAGATTCCAATTCTTGGTTATGTTCCAAGTTGGGATAATCTTACATCTAAATGGGAAGTTCCTGTTAAATTAAATAAATTGATTGTTTGGAATAATATAATGAAACAAGAAGCAATAAATTTCCTTGGCTATTCCGATGATTCCGTTTCAATTACTGGAGTTCCACAATTTGATATACATTCAAATCGCTCTTCCTTACTTGATCGTGGAAAATTCATCAACAACTTACACGGAGATGAAAATAAGAAGATTTTATTATATGCAACTGGCACTGCACAACTTTCTGATTCCGAACCATTTATTGTTAAAATGATTTATGATATGATTCAAAACAACAAATTTGACCATCCTTGTCAACTCCTGTTGCGTGTTCATCCACGCCGTAGTTTATCTGACTTTGACGATCTGATTGATAAACCTGACGTCTTAATTCAGACCCCAGGAAAAGCGTCAAAGGAGTTCCAAGATTCAGGGTATGTATGGAAATCGGATTTCACTGATTATTCTACATTGTCTAACACATTATATCACGCAGACGTTATGATTAATGTTGCATCTACTATTACTATAGAATCTTGTTTATTTGATACTCCTGTAGTAAATATTGGATTTGACGCTAATCTCGATCTTGATTTTAATCGTTCCGTTAAACGCCATTTTCAATATTCGCATTATTTAGATATTGTAGAATCTAATGGTGTAAAAATTGCTAATTCAGAACAAGAACTAAGTGAATTTATCAATCGTTACCTCAATGACCCTACTCTCGAATCTACTGGACGTAACCTAATTGTTGACAATCAGTGCTCTTTTAGAGATGGCAAATCTTCTGAACGCCTGTTAAGATATATAATAGATTTTACTAAAGAATATTCAGTTTAAACTGGTTGTGTGATGATATGACAAAAAAATTTAAAGGAATTCTTGTTTCTCCTCAAACTGGAATCAAGGACGTACTGGAAATAATTAATCAAGCACCCCATAATAATCTGCCTTCTGGTATTGCATTGATTGTTGACGATTCTAATTCCTTACTCGGTATTGTTACTGATGGAGATATAAGACGCGCATTACTTGAAAATCATAATCTAAGCGAAACAGTTGACGTTATTATGAATAAATCACCTCTTACTATTCATGAATCTGATTTTACCGATAAAACGAATACCTTATCGATTCATCCTGACAAACTGAAAACAATAGATCATAATATATTGATTGTGAATGACAATAATCAAGTTGTTGATATTATAAACAAATCGCAATTAGTTCAAAAAAATACCCCTTCCATTGCTGTTATTGGTCTCGGATATGTCGGTTTAACTCTTGCAGTATCTCTTGCAGAGGTTGGTTTCACAGTAACTGGGGTAGATTCTAATGAAGAAATCGTCAAAAAATTAAATCAAGGAACTCCTCATATACACGAAATTGGCTTAGATTCTCTTTTAAAATTCCACGTTGGAAAAAACCTAAAAATCCAAACTACATCTTCTGAATCCAATTCTGACGTATACATTCTGTGTGTTCAGACTCCAATTGATGATAACAACGAACCAATTCTTGACTATCTTAATTCTGCCACTGAATACGTTGCAAATAATCTGTCTAAAAATAATCTCGTTATTATTAGATCTACTGTTCCTATTGGAACTACTAGAAATAATATTATTCCAATTCTTGAGAACTCTTCTGGTTTAGATTCTAATAGTGATTTCTATGTCGCTTCAGCTCCTGAACGTACCCTTGCAGGTAAAGCATTAAAAGAAATTCGCGAATTACCACAGATTATTGCAGGATTTAATTCCACTAGTTCTCAACTTGCTAATGGTATATTTAACAAATTGACCCCTACCATTATTAATGTCGACTCTCTTGAAGAAGCCGAACTGATTAAACTTATGGATAACACATTTCGTGATATGATTTTTGCTTATTCCAATCAAATTGCACTTCTTGCTGATAACTACGGTATTGATACGTCTAAATTAATTCAAGCTGCTAATGAAGGCTATCCTAGAAATAACATACCACAACCAAGTCCTGGTGTTGGCGGAATTTGTCTTAAAAAAGATCCACATATCTTAATTTCTAGTTCTAAAAATACTGGTTATATTCCAAAACTTACAGAACTTGCTAGACTTGTTAATGAAAGCATGTCCGATCACATCATCAAAAAAATCGAACGTTTTAGCAAATCACAAAATAAGGATGTTTCTAAATTGAAAATCTTTGTTGTTGGTTTTGCATTTAAAGGAAACCCTGAAACTTCCGATACTCGTCAATCATCTACTCTTGATGTAACTAATAAGCTATCTAAGATTTCTAATAATGTATTTGGTTATGATCCTGTAGTTACTGAAACCCAAATTGACTCCTTCAATGTCAAATCTACTAGTATTGAAGAAGGATTCAAAAACGCTGATTGTGTATTGATTATGAATAATCATGATTCTTATTCTAAATGGGATGTTTATTCTTTACTATCTAAAACAAATCAACCATGTATGTTCTTTGATGGTTGGAGTTTGTTTGGACGTAAAATGATTGAAAAAATAGAATATGTAGACTATCAAACAATTTAGTTTCTAGCTATTTCTCTTAATTCTAATATATTATTCATAAGGTCCTCATCTGAATAATTATGCCTCTTTTTATGCGCTTCAATAATTAAATGCGGTAGGTTTATTTTTTCTTTAATCTGTAAAAGTATTTCTTTTATTGGAATATCTCCTTTGCCCACAAGTTTATGCAAATCTTCAGACCCGTCATTGTCATTAATATGTACCTCATTTACTTTATCCGCCAACGTCTTAATCATTACAGTAATATAATCATCCTGTTTTAATTTCATTTTAGTATAGTAAAGATGCCCGATATTCATAATTACGCCTATTTCATCTGGTATTTTATCAAAATCTTCCACTCTTGAAAATAAATACCTTCTTTCAGGCCGAAAGTTAAAATTCTCTATACTTAATTTAACATCTCCGTCTGCTATGTCAATTAATCTATTCAGTGAGTCGATTGAATTATTGTATGCCTCTTCATAACTAATACTATCCTGTGAATCTAACGGAGCAAATTCCTGTTTTTGAGACAAAATGTTTGTTGCATAACCTCCATGAAACGATATATTTTCCACTCCTATGTCTTTTGCAAATTCAATATTTTTCTCTATACAATTAATACTATTTTTTCTAACTTGTTCATCTGAACTTGCAATATTTATGTAGAAATCATCTGAAGGCAACCAAATACTCTGATGTATAGTGTAAATTACATCATTTTCATCTCTATAATTATTCAATATGTTAACTAATTCGTTATATTTGGTATTGTTTTTTCCTGCTCCAATTTGAATATATGGCCGCATTTCACATCTCGTAAATATGTCGATTAATTTCTTTACTTTATTTTCAATTGATTCTCCATGATACCCATAATATGAAGTAGAAGCACCTATCATACGTTATTATTAATAACAGGCTTATATTTTAGCAATTCAATTTTAAATTATATTGACAAAAATTATTGCTGAACTTTGTCAAAATCATAATGGCGATGTAAATATTCTAAAAGATATGATCTGGCGTGCAGCTGACTCTGGCGCATCCCATGTTAAGATGCAAACAATTTTCTCCGAAGATTTGACTTTTCGAGAACGATTTGAAGAGGGCATCACTTCTAATGGTGTTGTTAAATCCATTAAGAGACCTTACTCGCCTGAGTTCGAAAGATTGAGTAAATTGGACCTTGAATTTGATACACACGCTCTGTTTATAGACGAATGTTCATCTGCCGGTGTAATTCCTCTTACTACTGTGTTTAATCGTAGTAGACTTGAATCTATTATTGAATTAGGTTTTAAAGAAATCAAAATTGCAAGTTATGATTGTGCAAGTTTTCCATTAATTAATGACTTGAAAAATAAATTTAATCACATTTACGTCTCAACAGGTGCGACTCATGATTCGGAAATTGAAACTACTGCAGATATACTTAGCGATCAAAACTTTTCATTTTTACACTGTGTTACAATTTATCCAACGCCAGTAGACAAACTAAATCTTAATCGAATTGACTATCTCCGTCAGTTTACTGATTCTGTAGGATTTAGCGATCATACCCGTTCTAGTCAACATGGAATTGATCCAGATATCGTAGCACTGTGGAAAGACGCTGATGTAATCGAACGTCATTTTACTATACTTGATTCTTCACAAACAAAAGACGGCCCTGTTTCTGTTAATCCTGAACAATTGAAAAATATTGTTGACTATTCAAAGTATAACCATGACGAATTGTTTAAACTCGTAGAAAATATACCTGACTATGATAAGATGTTGGGTTCAAAAACTCATTCTTTAAGTGAAGAAGAATTACTTAATCGAGATTATTATCGTGGGCGTTTTGCTTCTAAAATTAATGGAAAAACTATATACAATTGGGAAGAAAGATAATTCATGGTTGATAAGCGCATTCTTGGTATTATTCCTGCTCGAGGAGGGTCAAAAACCATTCCTAGAAAAAATATTAAAAATATCTTGAATCGTCCTCTTATATCTTATACAATTGTCGAAGCATTAAAATCAAAAACTCTGTCTAATCTTATTGTATCTTCAGAAGACGACGAAATTATTCGTATCTCTAAATCTTATGGCGCATCTGTTCCATTTATTCGTCCTGATTCATTGGCACAAGATGATTCATTAGCTATTGACGTTCTTACTCATGCAATACTGGAACTCGAGAAAAAAGAAAATATTACTTATGATGCAGTAGTAATGCTACAACCTACCACTCCCTTACGTACCGCAGACGATATTGATTATTGCATAACTAAATTGTTCGAATCTGATTATGATTCTGTTATTAGTGTTGTCGATGTTGGTGCCATACATCCTCATCGAATGAAAAAAATTGTTAACGATGAATTAGTAGATTATGCAGATGAAACTGTAGAAAATATGCCAAGACAATCTCTTCCTTCTGTGTATATAAGAAACGGAGCAATTTATGCTACTAAACGTGATATTCTCATAAATTCAAAATCACTCAAAGGAACTAAGAGTCATGCATATATTATGCCTCCTGAACGTTCACTAAATATCGATGAAAATCTTGATCTCAGATTCACTGAACTACTAATGAAAGACTTTGATTGGTCACATATTAAAGAAATTAATTCTATTTCTGTACCTTGGAAATCTTGGTATGGTAATGAATCATTAAATCTGACTTTTCCTGAATCTTGGAATATTAATATCTCTCAAATGAACGACGCATCAGCAATCTCTGACGAAGATATCTCGTCTTCAATTTCCAATCCGATTAATTCAGAAAAATTATCTGTTCTTGCTAAACAAAAAAAATCTGTCTGTATTGCAGTTGATGATTTAACTAAACCTACTCAAGCCTTCAGAATTATCCCTTTTATTTTAGACGAACTTCATCAGTCTGGCTTATCTGATGAAAATATCTATTTCATTATCAGTACAGGAACTCATAGATCTCTAACTCACGATGAATTGTGTAAGAAACTAGGAACAAAAATCGTTTCTAAATATAAAATATATTGCCATAGCGCTTATCAAAACAATAAATATCTAGGAGAAACATCTGCTGGCACTCCTGTATACATAGATAATTTATACCTTCAAGCAGATCTTAAAATTGGAATTGGGACTTTAATGCCACATCCATATGCTGGTTTTAGCGGTGGTGGAAAAATAGTATTACCTGGTCTTGCAGGCATCGAATCTATTGACGTAAATCATAAACCTGTCAATAAATCTCTTCAAGGTAAAATTGGACAAGTTGAAAACAATAGCAGAAGAGCTGACATAGAAGAGGCAGCAAATATGGCTGGGTTGGATTTCATTGTTAACACTATTTCTAATTCTCTTGGCGATACTGCTTCTATATATTCAGGAAATCCTGTCGATGTATTCTCCACTGCCTCAAAGAAAGCTATTGAAGTTTATTCCACAAAGGTTCCGTACAACATAGACATTGGAGTTTTCAATGCTTTTCCTCGCGACACATGGTTCTTACTTGCATTAAATTCACTCAATGTATGGGGTTCTCGAGATTCAGATAAAGAAATTGTCAGAAAAGGCGGTACAATTGTCGTAATCACATCTGCATCTGAAGGAATTGGCGAACATGGATTAGTAGGTAAAGGAATGATTCACCATATTCGTAGAGATAAACATGGAACATTTGGCGGTCCACTTCAAGGTCGAAATCTTATATTCTATTGTCCTACAATTAATCAAAATTATATCTACGATCATTATTCAGAGGAAGTTAAAATTTTCAATAACTGGGATTTACTCATTCGTGAATTACAAAAACAGCATGGAAATGACACTGACGCAGTAGTATTTCCTAATAGTTCTCTACAAATTGATTCAAATCTGGTTTAACTAATTTGTATCTGCCCTAAATTTTCCTTAATCTTTCTCATAAATGCATCCCAACTAAATTCCTCCACTGCTCTGTTTCTCGCTGACATGCCCATTTTCATTCTCTTTTGATTATTTTCTAGCAGATCAAATATCTTATTCTCCCATTGATCTAAATCATCTTGTAACAAGTATCCCGTTATATCGTTAATTATAGTTTCTTTTGGCCCGCCTGTATTGAATGCAATTACCGGTTTTCCACATGCCATTGCTTCAATTGGCGCAATTCCGAAGTGTTCTTCTTTGGGCGTATATAAAAATACACTACAATTCTTATATGAGTTCACTAATTCTGAATCTGTTACATCTGTATGAATCTCTACATTATCGATTAAATCTAATTCTTTAATTTTCTTATTTAATTCATCTAAATGCCATTCAAATCCTGGTTGTTTTACTCCGATAATGATTAATTTTATTTTGTTATTTCTTCTCTTCATCTTTTTAATTAATTCTATTGAGAATGTAAGATTCTTATTTGGAACAATTCTATTTACTGTCAGAATATATTTATTATCTGTTTCATTTAGTGTGAATTTATTTATATCAACTCCTGGAAAGATAATTGTACTATTTCTGTTAAATTTCTCATGTATTGCACTTTTTGTAAAATCAGAATTGCATAATATTGAATTTGTTTCTTTGAATCCTTTATTCTCTTCTCGATCTATTGGAAAATGTAATAATCTTCTGATTAAATCACTTTTTTTAACTAATAATTGTTCTGGATGATGACAATATATCATTGATGGTTTGTATTTGTCTGCCAGATAGTAATTCGAACTAAACACAAATAAATCAGGTTTAAATTTATCAATTCCAGCTTTCATCATCTCCTTACTTTCTCGGTATGCAGTTATTGCTCTAAATCTTCCAAAATAATCTAGTTTTCCATTACTAACTATGACATTTTCTTTTCTAAAATCTTCAAAAGCCTTTTCTTCATCGTAAATAGCAGTAAAATAAGCAACTTCATGACCTAGTTTCTTTAATGAATCTCCCATTCCTAGCACTAATCTTTGCGCACCAGTCTGCATAGATATATCATAATGTATTATTGCTATTTTCATAATCATTCTACTTGTTTTCTATATATGTTTAATAGTTTCTCAATTACTTTCTTCCTGTCATGATTATCAATTATGAATTGCCTATTCTCTTTTGATTCCTTTTTTCTTTCAATTTCATCTAACAATTCAATTACTCGCTCATTTACATTTTCTTTATGTCTGTAATCTATAGTTACCAGACCACAGGCCATGGCTTCTAAACATGTTTTACTGTATGACGATACTCCTTTCGTAAATATTCTATCAATATATATATCATATTCCTTCAAATTTTCATGCAATTCTAGATATGAAAATGGTCTTCTGTCATGTATGTCTACTTTAATGCCATTCTTTTCCATAAGTTCAATTAAATACTTTGGCACTCTTTCATACCATGAATTAAATCCAATTGCTTTTAATTGAGCATTTTGTTTTACCTTCGGACAAAATCTAGTTGTATCTATTGGATTAGGTAAATACTCTGCATCTTGTCTAATTGTTTTTGCTAATTTCAACATTTCTGGCGTTGATACAATCACTGAATTCGCATATTTCAAATTTCCTTCAATAATTTTACTCCATCTTGTTAAGTCTTTACTATTTTTTTTAAACTCTTCATCATACAATCCAAATAAATCTGTTCCATGACAATGCAATACATTAATTTCTTTCTTAATTAATCGTACAAAAAATGCATCTTGTAATGCATAATTCACGTGTATTATTCCTTTCGCTTTAATCGCATTTACAAAAGGATTTATGATTTTCCCATACACTGAGTATAGTGCATTCGTATTTACATTTGGACCTGCATAATTTCTCGGTAAATATTTAACATCCATATTTACCTCTCTGAGTCCATTTGCTAATTCATAACCTACCCAAGCTGCATCATTCAGAATTGTTACTTGATTGTTGTTCAATATAGATTATTTACAGATATTCTTTATAACATCTACCAATATTGCTGTTTGTTTATTCTAATAATTTTTTAAACCATGAAATTGTTATGTCTAAACCTTTATCGATACTATATGTTGGTTTCCATTTTAACAATTTCTCTGTTTTACTACAGTCAGCTTCTAATCTTTCTAAATCTGCCGCCCTTTCTGATTCATAAACTAGTTCAGACGAAGACCCTGATATGTCCCTAATCTTCTTTGCAAGATCTAATATGCTTGTTTGAATACCTGTTCCTATATTGAATACTTCTCCTTGTGTTTTTTCCCTTTCTTTCATTACTCTTACATATGCTTCTACTGCGTCTTTTACATACATCAAATCTCTAGTTTGTTTCCCATTTCCATGAATCTTGATATTCTCATTTTTTATCGCTCTAGTTGCAAATTCTGGCACTACTGCTGCATATCCTCTATATGAATTACTCTGATTTTCACCATACGTATTGAAATTTCTAATTACTGAAACTGGATATTTATACCATTCATGTAATACCATGCATTGTTTTTCTGCAGCCAATTTTGTTGCCGCATAAAAACTTCTAGGACGACAAGGATGATCCGTATCCATTGGAGTATATACAGGATTGCCATATACTTCTGGCGAAGATGCATAAATTAGAAATGGTTTACTTTTAGTTTTTAATAATTCTTGACATAGACTAAACGTTCCTTTTTCATTTGATTCAAAATATTCCATTGGCTTCTGCATTGATTCTGGAATTGATACTAATGCGGCCAGATGAATTATCGTGTCAATTCCTGCTTCGTCAATTTTTTCCGATTTTAAATCTCTGTAGTCCATCTCCCAATTTACAAACCTCTCATTAAACTTCTCTTTGTCTTCAATTATATCAAACGGATCTACTGGAAAATCTTCTAATCTATGTAGATTGTCTACTCCATATATTTCTGCATCGGTTTCCTTTAATAATAAATCAATTAAATGCGAACCATAAAAACCTGAAGAACCTGTAACTAATATTTTCATTTTATTACTCTACTTCTTCATACATAATAAATTCTTTTCTAATTAAATTATCAATCTGTGACATTCATATGCTTCAGCATATTTTACACCTATCTCGGTACCTCTAAGCTCTGCTATATTCTCAATTACTCTTGGTGTTCTGGGATGGTTCTTACTTCTTACTTGAGACGAATACAAAGATAATGCCTTGATTTTCTTTTTTAATTCTTTTGATATATCAACATAAAAATTAGGATGAAATCTTTTTCTAGTCCAATTTGTTTCAGGTTGTTCATACGATAATACCATATTTGTAATATCTTTCTCATTATTTCTAACAGGCCTACATGCTGTAAAACTAGCTTTGGCAACAGCAACATGATCCTGATTTGTTGAACCTATAAAAGGAATTGCCACTATGTCTGGTTTTACTGTTGATAATGAAACCTCACCTTTCTCAATAGTGTTTATCAAATTCTTTTGTGGAACTTTGTCGAGTTTAAGGTGATATTCGTCACCTGCCCATGCTAAATCAAATGAATCTACCTTCAGATATCTCATTACTTTATTCATTTCTAGTATTCTTTTCTCGGAGTTACTGGTTCCTCCATATTGTTTGATATTTCCCACTGTAAAACATAAAACATGAACTTCTCCACCCCCTGCTTTAACCTTTGAAATTAAACCTCCACATCCAAGGACTTCATCATCAGGATGAGGGGCAATAACTAATAATTTCTTGTTCTTGTAATTTATTGTCATTTCCTAGCTGATATTCCCATTACTACTTTTTTTGTTATAAACTTATTTTCTTTTACGAATATGTCTTCGATTACTTTCTCAAATTTATTCTGTTCTTCCTTTTCAAATAACGTATAAGATTTCCAGTATCTTAATAATTCATCTTTACTAGGAAATGTGACAGGATTCTCAAAAATATCTATTTTTACTTCTCCAAATAATGTTTCAAAATATGGCAAAGCTTTTGACTCCATAAAATTATTGTGCATATTATATTCTTCAGGAAGCTTTTCAAAAGTTTCATGTATGTCGGTTAATTCTTTGTTATTTCTCTTGATTGGCCCACAAACAAAACATTTACCTCCTTCTTTTAACTTATCATATATGTCATTAATTGTTTTTTTATAATTTTTTGAATAATATAAACCAAAACAACACAAAATTAAGTCGAATTGAGCATTTTTGAATTCACTATCTATATATTCCATACTTCCATTTTTTAAAAATACTTTCTCTCTTTCTACATTTGATTCAATTTCATTTAGAAGATCTTTTGATATGTCTAATCCCGTGACTGATCCATTTTCATTAATTGCTTCACTTATTGGAATTAGTTGTTTTCCATTTCCACATGCTATGTCTAATACTTGGTCATCTTCTTTAATCTCTAATTTCGGAATTATCCAGTCATTTATTTCGAATTTCGCATAATTTGCATGTGCAGCTAGCCTATTATTCAATGCATTGCTGGAATTTTGCGCTCTTACCAATTTCAATCACTTTGCTTATAA
This sequence comes from Nitrososphaerota archaeon, assembly GCA_013378385.1. Taxonomy (GTDB): domain Archaea; phylum Thermoproteota; class Nitrososphaeria; order Nitrososphaerales; family UBA57; genus UBA57. The sequence goes on from JACAFS010000001.1 coordinate 18,355, forward strand.
TTTCTTATAAATTAAACCATTACTCTATTGTGTACTTAATTTTCTTAATTATTTTAGATTTATCAGCATCTATTATATATTTTCCAAGCCGTGGACCTTTATTGCTACCTAGAAGTATCTGGTATATCAGTTGAAATAATACCCTGGGTTTCATATCATTTGATTTTGCTATCTCAAATATTTCACTTTGAATAACATCAGGATCGGAATTCTTCTCTAATAACGTAACAATTTCTGATAATGGTTTCTTATGTTCGTCTAACACTTCCACATTTCCAATCGTATCCGTTTTAAAATCTCGCGCCCAATTTATTCCTAATTTAATCCTATGTAATATATTATCATCAATTTCCTTCACATACTGATATTCGACCAGTTTCTTTGATATATACTCGATAGAATTATCTTCAGGGGCTATTTCCGCTAATTCTACTAATAGTCTATACGGAAGGTGAATTGATTCTTTTTCTGGTGGGTTTAAATGATTGACATATTCATATAATCCCTTCATTCTAATTGTCTTGTCTTTATTCTCGGACATAGTCTTATTGAAATATATATCCTCTACTACGTCCACTTCATCCATGTATGTTGGAATATCTTCTACTGATAATGATCTTGCTCCTGAAATTCTTTTGAACATTAATAATAACAACGATGAAGGAGTTCCATACTCGAGCCATTTTTGTGGTGTTAAAACATTTCCTATTGATTTAGATATCTTCTTACCTGATTTATCTAAAAACATCTCATATCTGATATGAAATGGATGAACGTGATTGAGAATATTCCCTGATATCCAATCATTAATCTTTACAGAATCTTCTATATCTTTTCCATAAGCTTCAAATCTTATGTCCAGAGCAGACCATCTTGCAGCAAATTCAACTTTCCAACCTAGCTTTCCCTTTCCTTCTGATAACTTTGTTTCACCATCATGGCCACAACCTTTGATTAAATTTCCTCCAATTTCAACGTCATTACATCTATAATGTATTATGTCTCTCTCATTGTCGAATTCAGTCGGAACTGTCACATATATCTTATTACAATTACCACATATTGGATAATACGGTAATAATTTTTCAAATTTTGTTTGTCCAGTTATTTCTGCTATTTTCTTTCCAATTATCTCTGAATTTTTTAGTATCTTACTTGTCTGGTTTCTCAATATCCCCTCTTTGTAAATTTTTGTTGCACTCTTAAAATCATAATCAATATTTAATTTGTCTAATCCGTCAAGTAACAAAGAACTCATATGTTGACCATAGGATGTATGACATCCAAATGGATCGTCAATTGATGATACGGGTTTCCCTAGCTCTTCTTGAAGTCTATCTGGAAAACCCTCTGGAACTTTTCTAAGACCATCCATGTCATCTGAATACGCTATCAGTTTTGATTTATACCCGTTGTCTTCTAGTGCAATTTTTACTCCATATGCTCGTACTGCATCCCCTAAACTTCCTATATGAGGAATTCCTGATGCTCCTAGTCCACTTTCAACATTAATTATTTCTGTAGAACGTTCTAGTTGAACTTCTCTCTTTATAATATCATTAGTTAATTTATCTATCCAGGTCCCTCTTCCTATAGTGCTCAATTCTTAATCATTATTCCTTTCTTTTTTGTATTTTCTTATTTACTTTTTTTTCCTCTTTTTTACTAGCTCCGATATAAAATACCAGTAATCCAATTATGACTAAAATATTTGCAATACCACTGTAACTTGATTCAAGTCTTATTGATATTGAATTCTCTACAGTCTCCTCTGTGTTATGATTCCAAACAACAACTGTTACTTTTTCCATTCCTGGATCTAACATTCTTTTGAATGTTCCTGCCAATTCTAGTTTCTCAACTATTGGTTCCCAATCATCACAAATTTCACCTCCCTCTCTTGATCCTCCACATCTCTTGAAAATATCGTAATTCTCCTCATCAAATACATACAAATCTATGACATCTCCCCTTGTCTCAATTCCATCTCTAACTTCTGGCCCTTGGTTGTTATTTGTTAATTCAAGTCGATAATTGGCCATGGGCAGAGGAAGTGTTTGTACATCTGCATAGTATGTTATGAAAGAATTAACTGGGATTACGTCAAATTCTGATAATACTGTTACTGAGCTCAAAGAAAACACATATGCCCCGAATATTGCTATAACCACGCCAATTACTAAGATCTGTTTATTCATTCTTTACATCTTCTCAATTATAAAAATAGATTAATAAAATATACGCTACACTCTCAGAATTGATAAATATGTTCGTTTATCGGTTACGAACGACTTTATCCCATTTTTGACCAACAGTTCTATTGAGTATGATTCTTGTTTTGAACGATCTCTTTGATTTTACTCTAGGATTCCTACTTGTTCTTACTTTACCTTCGACTTTAGGTGTTTGACCTCTAACTTTACCTGCTTTTGTCAATGAACCGTGAGTTGGCATATCCAATCATAGTTATTCGACATTTAAAAATGTGATGTTATTTTCAGTGTTATTGAGAAACTTTAAGAATGGTTATTGACTATTTTCAATATCTTGGCCAATAAACTCATTCTCACTGAAGCAGGTATTATTATTATCAATGATAAATATGAAGTACTTCAAAGCCATAGATTTCAACCTGGTTCTGAAATTTCACTCTATTCAGAGACCAAACGAGGAATTATTGCCGCTAACATTAAAGAATTCCTTTTAAGTCAATCTGATTTATTATCTGATTCTTCTGAGGTAAATGATCAATCATTACTAACAATCCTGCATAACCTCTATCCGAATGAAAATTTTATTTATAAAACAATTAATTCCTCAAACCTCTTCCCATTATTTGTTCAATCCGGTTTCTTTAATTCTGAAGAGGAAATCCGAAATTTTCTTCAGGAATTCTCTATTGAATACTCCAAACAACAAATTCGTGATGTTTCTGGAAAGGAAGACTTGCAAATAATTGAAGGAATTAATTCTCTCGACGAACTTGATAAAGCTATTAACATTCTCATGGCTCGTATTAACGAATGGTATGGCCTACACTTTCCTGAACTCGAAAACCTACTCAAGGATAGTAATGTATATTTCAAATTTGTATCTCTTGGTCTAGACAGAACATCTATTACTGAAAAAGACCTAAGTTCTTTTAGTTTTTCTGAAAAAAAACTTGATGCTATCTTTAGTTCCGCTCAAAATTCGAAAGGTGGAAGCATTAACTCCAAAGACTTATCGATTATTTCTATCTTGTCGGAAAATATAATAAATCAAGTCAAGGTACGTGATAAAGTATTGAATTATATTAATAATTTAATGAATAATATTGCTCCTAATCTAAGTGCAATTGCAGGTCCTACTGTTGGCGCTCGTTTAATTGCAAAATCTGGTGGTTTGATGAAACTTGCTAGATTGCCGTCAAGTACAATCCAAGTTCTAGGTGCTGAAAAAGCCCTGTTTAGATCATTAAAAAGCGGAAGTCGACCTCCTAAACATGGAATCATTTTCCAACATGATATGGTACATTCTAGCCCTAAGCACCAGCGTGGAAAAATTGCACGTTCTTTGGCAAGTAAGATTGCTATTGCTGCACGAATTGATGCATTTCGTGGTACTAAGGAAATAGACATTGAAAATAGCCTTGACGAACGCTATCGTGAAATTCAGGAAAAATACGCTTCTCCTGTAGCAAATAGAAATAACTTTACAAAGAAAAAACATAAAAAACTTAGGCGAAGTATGAATGAAAAACGACGAAGATCTTCCTGATAATGTAGATTGGATTGAAGTTGCAGGAAAAGAAAAACTTGCAACAAAAAACTATGTTCCAGGTAATAGTGTATATGGGGAGCATCTCCAAAAATCTTCTACCCATGAATTTCGTATCTGGGACCCATACCGCAGTAAACTAGCCGCTTGTATAATAAATGGTATGAAAAACATTCCCTTCACAAGTGGTTCAACAATCTTGTATCTGGGCTCTTCTACAGGAACTACTCCTTCACATGTTTCTGATATCGTTGGCAAAGATGGATTATTATTTTGTGTTGAAATTTCTTCTCGTGTAGCACGTGATTTTATTGATAACGTCGTATCTTTCCGTAATAATATAATTCCAATCATTGCCGACGCTCATAATATTGATAGCTATACTTCAATTTTTAGAAATATTGATAGCGTTTATTGTGATATATCTCAACCTGATCAAACTGATATTGCTATATCTAATTGTAAAGAATTTCTTTCAAGTGGTTCAAAGTTACTTCTTGTAATTAAATCACGCAGCATTGATACAACAAAGTCCCCAAAATCTATTTATGAACAAGAAATGACTAAATTAGAATCTAGTGGTTTTGATATCGATCAAATGATTGACCTTCATCCTTTTGATAAAGATCATGCGTTAATAATGGCAACAATGCGATGATATACGATCATAAATAATCTTCAATTTTTGGCTGTAAATCTATCCATGTTTTCCAAGATTTTCTTGTAAAATCCGGCATTTTTTTATTCTTCATAACCCATTCTCGTAAAAATATTCTAGTAATTGGATCTGAAGGATAACCGCTACCTATAATTCCATGAATTCTTTCTAATTTTAGAATCTCATTGTCACGATTGAATTTTGCAATTATTCAAGCCGCTGCAACAATTATATATCTCTCATCTGCTTTATGCCTAGAATATATCTTCATTCTCGTATCAATTCGATTAATTATTCTCTGTTTAAATCTCTCTGGATTGACATCACATGAATCTACATAAATTGAATTTGATTTCAATTTATTCATCATCTTTGCAATTGAATTTGCTTCTAATTCATTTAGTCCAATTATCTTATTTCCCGGGTAATAGTTCTTCTTTTTTGCAAATTCTTTTCTCAATCTTACTGCTTTATCAATTTTCTTTTCGGATAACCTAGTTATTGAAACATGTTGTGATTCCTCCATGATAATTTTTGAAAGAATTTCTCTATTCTTTGGCGTGACTTTTTTTGAATCTTTTACACCAAGTTTTGAAAATTTTCTAATTATTTTTTTATCTGCGGTAACACACGCTATTACTAACGGACCAATAATAGATCCCCTTCCTGCCTCGTCTACTCCTGATACCAGTTTATTATTCAAATTCTTCAATTATACTTTTGTATATACTATCAATCACTTCAACTTTGTGTTTATCATTTAAATCATGAAGTTCTAAATTTGCTGATTTTTTTATTTCTTGAATAATTGGATGATTAAATTTTGTTTGTATTGCACATAGTATCTTCTTATCTTCATTTAATAATGACTGAAGCACATCACAAAATTTATTACTAAAAAGCTCCATTGGCCCTATCATATCTATTATTATTAATTCTGCTTTTGTTGATGATTGATGTAATTCATCAATGATCAAGTTGTCAATGTTGTCTATATTTATCCTAAATTTCTGTAATCTTGGACCTGTTTTTTTATCTACATCTGCTAATTCAAAAGTAATACCTGTTGAAATATTCATAATTTCTATTCCAGTCCTCTTTCCGTATTTTCGTATATCTCTTGTCAATATGCCTCCCATAGAAATATTATCCGATGACAATCTATAGTGTAATGTATTGATTACTTTGGTCTTTCCTGTACCAGTTCTTCCTGTTACTCCCCATACCTTCGAATTCATCTAATTATTCCCTGTTTTCTATAGATATCCGATAATTTATATAAAATATCCATAAATTATTTATTTGGCAATTATATCCAAATGATTACTTGTCAGAATTAGAATCTACGAACGTCGACGAAATTACCACTAAAATCAAGGATTTACTGGATTCCAGGAAAAATCTTGTGACTCAACTCAAATCCCTGAATAAAAAAAGACTCGATATGCGTGATGAAATTAATACTATTACTTCTCAATTGGGAGAAGATCAGGCAGTTTTAGAACCACTATATGGCGAGGTGGGCACTTATCGTAAAGAAAGACAAGGATTACTAAATGAAAAGAAACAAATTTGGACACAAATTAATGATACTAATGATGGCATTAAACAGAATGATTCTTTAAGTAAAGACCAAAACTCAAAACCCGATCGTAAATTTAATAAAAAAGAAAATTCCAAAAATATATCAAAACGAATAAAAGAAATTGAATGGAAACTTCAAACTGCACAATTAACACGACAAGAAGAAAAACAGCTTATTGACAGTATTAAAACACTACAAAAAAAATATAACGTTTGGAAAAAATCTGCCACCGCTCGTAAAGAATTATCTACATTATTTAAAAAAATTAAAACAATAGGAACTAATATAGACACAATTGACAAATCTCGAGAAAATATAAAAACATCTCTTGATGAAAAAAAGTCAGTCTTTGATACAAAGTTTAAACAACGTGAACAGCTATTCAATGAAATGAACGGTTTTAACGATGATATTAGAGAGTTAGAAACTACACTCAAAGCCAATTCTAAAGAATTACAGTTATTGAAAACTCAACGAACTGAAATTTTCAAATCAATTAAATCTGTTAGCAAGTCTGAAATTCTTAAGAAAAAGAAAGTTATTCTTGAGAAAGAAAAATCCAAGGCTAAAGAAAAACTTGAATCTGGACAGTCCCTTTCATTTGATGAATTAAGATTAGCTTACGATGATGATGATGAGTACCTCTCGTAAGAAAAGAACTTCTATTTCTAGAAGAAAAAAACAATCATCAAAACACACTCCTATTCTTATCATATGCATTGATAGAGATGACGATTTAGGTGAGAAAACTAATCTTAAATCTCCCATTATTGGCTCCAAAAACTGTGAAAATGCTGGAATGAAACTTGCTATTAGTGATCCTGAAGAAGCAGACGCTAATGCTATTTTCGCCGCTGTTAAAACCTATAACGAATTATCGCGCACTGGACGTAAATGCGAAGTTGCGATTGTTACTGGTAATCATTCCGGTGGGTTCCAATCAGATGAAAAAATGCGTAAACAAATTCAATCAATTGTAAATAAAACAAAGATAGTTGATGCAATTCTTGTATCAGATGATTCTGACGAATCAAGTATTATACCATTAGTTCAAGATATAATTTCAATTAACTCAATTCAAAGAATTGTTATCAAACATAGTGGAGCACTTGAAGAAACATACGCTGTTCTCGGCAGATATCTAAAAATGTTAATTTTTGATCAACGATATTCAAAATTTGCATTAGGTATACCCGGTTTATTATTTCTCTCTTGGGCATTTCTTGCATTATTCAATCTTCTTGAACAAGCTATCACTGTAACTCTGGCAATTCTTGGTATGGCTTTTGTCATTCGTGGTTTTGATTTAGATAGACTCACTAGATCTTTACCTAAATTAGAACTTACGTCTTATGTCCGATTATTCTCGTCTGTAGCAGGTTCCCTTGTATTAATTATTGGTACTTTCTTAGGAGCTTCTAGTATCTCACAATCAATTTCCATCAATGAAGCATTTTCTAGCCCCTCGAATCTTCTTTCATCAGCACCAGAATTAATTGGCGTCTTTGCCGTTGAATCTCTACTTCTTTTATGGATTGGCCTTGGATTATTTATTGCAGGCGATTTACTATCTAATTGGATTATTAATAAAAAACGACGTGTTATTCGCGGTGTAATACTGTTACTTACATTGGTTTTCCTGTTCTTACCGATTCAACAATTTGCAAAACTTCTTATTGGTATGGGTGATACATTTACTTTCATTGCATCCCTTATTTTCGGACTTGCTGGATCTTTTATCAGCGTAATATTTCTCTATCAAAGATACATTCGCTTACCTAGATCACGACGCAAGTAGGCAAGATTACTCTTGTTTATTAATCTCTTACGTTATGTAGGCGTCTACAGGTTTTATGAAAATTATCTAAAAAATCAAATTAGTAAATCAAATCCTCCTGTTCATATTGCATTGATTTTAGATGGTAATAGACGATGGGCTAAATCTAAATTCATTCCTGAGTGGATGGGACATTTTGCAGGTGCAAACATTGTGGATGATTTATTAGATTGGTGTGTAGAATTAGATGTTAAAATAATTACTCTATATGCTTTATCTGCTGAGAATCTAACTCGTCCACAACCTGAAGTAGATAGACTGTTTGAAATCATATCATCTAAATTGTCTGAATTGCTGAACGAACCAAAAATTGATCAATATCGCGTTCATGTTAAAGGATTGGGTGATTCATCACTTCTTCCAACTGAAATACAAGAAAAAATTAAGGAGATAGAAATCAAAACTCAAGATTACGACGGCCTATTCTTTAATTTAGCTCTTGCATACGGCGGTAGATCAGAGATATTAGAAGCTGTAAAGAATGTCGCAACTGAAGTGATAGATGGTTCTATTGAAATTGATAATATTACAAACGAAATGGTCGAAAATCATTTATCTACATCGCATCTCTCATCCCCAGAACCTGATTTAGTTATTAGAACTTCCGGAGAAGAACGTCTAAGCGGATTTCTTCTATGGCAAAGCGCCTATAGTGAATTGGTTTTTCTTGATGTTTATTGGCCTGACTTCCGAAAAATTGATTTAATGCGAGCTATAAGAACATACCAAAATAGAAATAGGAGATATGGTGAATAAGGTGTGAGTATAAGATGACAGTAACCGTTGCAGTTGGTGGATTTTATGGAGATGAAGGTAAGGGTAAAATTGTAGCCTTTCTTTCGCTTAAAGACTCTCATTCTCTTGCAGTTCGCGGTGGCGTAGGACCAAATGCTGGTCATACTGTTAACTTCGGCGATCAAGTTCTAAAATTAAGAATGCTTCCTAGTGCAGTTGTAAACAAATCTACTAAATTATTAATCGGCCCTGGCGTACTTGTAAACCCTGATGTAACACTTAACGAAGCTACAAAATACGATGCATTAAATCGACTTGTTGTTGATAAAAGCTGTGCAATTATTGAAAAAAAACATATTGAATCTGATAAATCTGGTTTTCTTGCTTCAAAAGTAGGAAGTACTGGCAGTGGTACTGGCCCTGCAAATTCAGATAGAATAATGAGAATTGCTAAATTAGCTAAAGACATCGATGTATTCCAAAATTATATAGACGATGTTCCAGATATTGTAAATTCTACTATTGATTCAGGTAATGACGTTCTTGTTGAGGGAACTCAGGGTACATTTCTATCCCTGTATTTTGGCAATTACCCTTTTGTAACTTCTAAGGATGTTACTGCATCCGCTATATGTTCTGACGTAGGCCTTGGACCAAAAAAAGTCGATGATGTTATTGTCATATTCAAAGCCTTTGTAACTCGGGTTGGCGAAGGCCCATTTACTGGTGAACTATCTCCTGAAGAGACAGAAAATCGAGGATGGGCTGAAATAGGCACGGTCACTGGTAGAACTAGGCGTGCTGCTCCATTTGATTTCACTTTAGCAAAAAAGGCTATTATGCTAAATTCTGCTTCTAGTATTGCAATTACTAAACTTGATGTTCTTTACCCTTCTGCTCGTGGAGTAACAAAATACGAAGAATTAGATTCTCCTTCAAAGTCATTTATTGAAAATATCGAAAATGAACTAAAAATTAATGTTAGTCTTATTGGTACTGGTCCTGAAGTTTATGAAACGATCGATAGAAGGGTGAAATAATTTATCATTCTCTAATAAGTTGAAAAAGATCTCAGAGATAAATCAAAGTCGCGTTATATTGTCATTAGATTTAACTTGTCCTCCTGAACAAATTCTTAAGAAATCAATTTCTTTAATCAAATCTACATCAAATGATATATGCGCTGTTAAAATTAATCATCATTTATTGTTGCCCTTATCTCTAAACGACCTCAAAAGACTTTTATCGGTCATTCATAATAATAATCTACTTGCTATTGCAGATTTAAAATTAAATGATATCTCTGCTACAAATCTTATCGTAATTAAACATCTATGGAAAATGGGGTTTGACGCAATTATTGTTAATCCTTTTGTAGGATATTCTGAAGGATTAGATTCTCTATTGGAGAAATCTAAATCCAAGAATAAAGGAGTATTGTTTTTAGTTTATATGAGCCATGCAGGTGCTAAAGATGGTTATGGACTTGATATCCTGAAACAAGGTAAAAAAAAGAAATTATATACTGAATTTATAGAACGTGCTAAACTATGGCATGCCGACGGAATCATTGTGGGAGCCACTAAACCTAAACTTATTAAAGAAATCTCAAGTCTTACTCATAACAATTTGGATATCTACACACCTGGTATTGGCGCACAAGGTGGCGATGTGTCTAAATCAGTCAAATCCGGCGCTGATTATATAATTGTTGGACGTTCAATATTGAATTCTAGAAATCCTTCTCTCACTACTTCACGTATTCGGATTAATTCTTGGCTAAATTCTTAATTAATTGACTTCCTTTCCTTAGTATATCTTTTGAATTATCAAAAGTAATCAATTTTAACACGTTATCATAGTCTTCCCATTTATAATCTAAGTGCTCAGATGATATTTTTACATCCTTTTGTTCTGTTTCAGCTAAGTAGTAAGACACAATTTTATGTACTCTTTTTGTTTTTTTATAATAATGATATTCCACTTTTTCATTAAATCCTTTATGAAGTGTAATGCTGTTTATTCCAGTCTCTTCGAATAATTCTCGTTTCACTGTTTCTTCTTCTTTTTCTCCTTGTTCAATATTGCCTTTTACAAAATCCCAATGCCCAGATGGATATTTTAAGACGAGAAACTGAAGTTCTTCTGCCCTATTAAATAAAATTACTCCGGCTGACCTTTCTTCTAACATCAGGTATCATTTATGATAATCCATTTCATTCAATATATTATTTCCTAATATTTCCGTGCACGCTGTAACGTATGATGCCCCTTCTTTGGATAATATATTGAAATCATTTTGTTCATTGAGGAATTCTATGAATATTCCTGAACACTTCCCAATATACATTGCAGGTAGACAATCAAACGTTCTCAACTGTTTTGAAGGTGCAATAAAAGCATCTATCTTACCTGCTGCCACGAATACGTTCTCTATTATTGCAGAACCTAGTATTCTCTGCGCCTTAGTTTTTTCAAATATTTTCTGCATATGTTCATAAGATTTCCTTGCATTTCCTGATCTTATATTCAAATCTACAGCAATTACTGCTTCATTTAGTTTTTCTATGTTGTTTGGTTTTATTGTTGAATCATTGACTGTTGCTTTTTGCAGCTCACCCAAATACAAATCTCCTTGAATTATATCTATTACTCCTGATGCAATTATATCTGAAAATTTTTCTCCTTTCGCAATTGCAATAGTTGAACTAAAAAATGGAATCTGCCTTACCGAATTTAAACTTCCATCTAACGGATCAATTAATACGAATATGTTGTTATTTCCTTCAATTATTCCTGTTTCTTCTGATACAATTGTCGCTCCTGGTATGTCCTTCTTAATTTCTTTTAGTATAGTTTTTTCTGCCAATACATCAATTTCATATTGCATATCCCCAAATGCATTTTTATCTAATTCACTATGATTTCCTTTAAAGTATCTATCTTTAATCGTATTTTGTGCTTTTATTAGTGTCTTTTCTATAATTTCCGAATAATTCAATTATATATTCATTGTTCAAAGAATCTTAAAAGCTTAATATTGTATACTATTTTAAATTCATTTGTGCCAAAGGTAAAAGTAGCTCTTGCCGGTATAGGTAATTGCGCATCTGCATTAATTCAAGGTTTGGAATATTATCGGCAGAATCCTGAAGAAACTGTAGGATTAGTTGATTATTCTATTGGTGGAATAGAACCTAACGATATAGAATTTGTTGCTGCATTTGATGTTAACGATAAAAAAGTAGGTTTTGATCTTTCCAACGCTATTTTTGCACATCCAAATAATACTGCAAAAATTATAGACGTACCTAATCTTGGCGTTGAAGTAACTCGTGCTCCTGTTAAGGACGGTATAGGAAAATATCTAAAAGATGTAGTTGATGTACAAGATCCAAATGGCGCTGACGTTGTTGATATAATTAAAAGTTCCGGTGCAGATATATTGATTAATTATTTGCCTGTGGGAAGTACTGACGCTACTAAATATTATGCTCAATGCGCTTTAGACTCTAATGTCGGTTTCATAAATTCAATGCCTGTTTTTATTGCCTCTAATCCTGAATGGCAAGCTAAATTTATTGATAAAGGACTTCCAATTGCCGGAGACGATGTCATGAGTCAATTGGGTGCCACTGTTGTTCATAAAAGTCTTATTAAATTATTTGTTGAACGTGGAGTAAAAGTCGACGAAACCTATCAACTGAATATAGGCGGAGATGCTGATTTTCTTAATATGCTGGAAGAATCGCGATTAGTTGATAAGCGTGAAAGTAAAACCTCTGCCGTTCGTGCAATGTCTCCTTATCCTATTCCTACTCGAATTGGCCCTAGTGATTATGTAGATTTTCTTAAAAACGATAAGATCTGCTATGTCTATATTAAAGGTCATTATTTCGGAAATATTCCTGTTACATTAGATTTGAAACTTCATGTCATGGATGCTTATAATAGTGGAGGGGTCATTGTGGATGCCATCCGTGCTACTAAGGTTGCTTTAGATCGAAAAATCTCTGGACCATTGAACAGTATATCCGCTTATTGTTTTAAACATCCTCCTGTTCAAATGCCCTATGAAGAGGCAAAAACTGAATTTCTTGAATTCATTGCTGGTAATCGAGAACGTTAAATCTCTTATTTATCTACTCTCATCAAATAACTCATTTAATACAGAAAAAGTCCTTGCTACATCTTTTGTTTTTACTACAATTATTGTATCTGTAAAACAACTAACTGTATCTTCTATATTTATTTGTCTTTTAGCAACCTGTCCATATATTGTAAATACAAATCCTGGTACTGAGATTACCTCTATTGGGCTATGTACAATTATTGCCGCTAAATCATTTGAATCTTCTAATATCTCTGATTTATTGAATATCTTCAATAATTTTTCTCTAAGTCTTTCAGAATATATTATTGTTAATGCTGAAGTTGCTTCCGAAATCTGAATAAATTCTTCATTATTTTTTAATATTACATTTTGTATATTTTCTTGATTGCGATCATTCTTTTTAACCGATAATTTAGCAACACCAGTTCTTACATTTATATCACTTTTTGCAATAACATCTGTAATTTCATTATTGATTGACGTATACTTTGGAACAATTCTTTTTACAGCTGTTATTATTGCATCTTCATTAACTTCTGAAATTCCCATTTTCTCAATCTTGGGTTTTAGTAATCTTGCTATTCCACTAATATTAGCATAATCTCTAGCTATTGAATCTTGTATTCCTAAATCTGATTCTATTAAATTTCTTGTAATTCTTGCAACAGATTGATTTATCTGTTTCTGGTCATCTATAGCCAATAATGGTCAATTATGACCAAAAGATATTAAAAGGTTTCTTTACAAACTTCTCACATAATGTCCAAAAAAGTAGTTTTAGCATTTTCTGGAGGACTTGATACCTCTATCTCAGTTAGTTGGCTAAAGAAAAAGCATAATCTTGACGTAATTACTGCTATTGTTGATATTGGTCAAGATGAAAACTTTGACGAAATTGAAAAAAAGGCCTACTCAATTGGCGCATCAAAACATTGTACTATTGATGCCAAACAAGAATTTATTAATAATTATATTTTCTCTGCAATAAAATCAAATGCCTTGTATCAGAATAAATATCCGTTGGCCACTGCTTTGGGTAGACCTCTTATTGCATACAAGCTAGTAGAAATTGCAAATCAAGAAAATACTAAAATCTTTTCTCATGGCTGTACGGGAAAAGGTAATGATCAAGCCAGATTCGATGTTACATTGAGATCTGTTATGCCCGACGCTAAAATTATTGCCCCAGTTAGAGATGAGAATATGAGCAGAGATGAAGAAATTCAATATGCAAAAGACCTTAACGTGTCCATTGAAAAGAAATCCCAATACAGCATTGACGAAAACTTGTGGGGTAGATCTATAGAAGGTGGAATTTTAGAAGATTCTTTCGAAGAACCTCCAAAAGATATTTACAAATGGGTTAATGTAAACAATGACTTGGCTGATAGATACATAGAAATTGATTTTAATAATGGCATTCCAATTTCAATCGACGGTATTACTGATTCTCTGGAAATGATTACTCATCTTAACGATGTTGCAGGAAAATATGGTATTGGAATTGTTGACCACATAGAAGATAGGCTTATGGGGATAAAATCAAGAGAAATATATGAAGCACCTGCTGCCACCGTACTTATTGAGGCTCATAAAGATCTAGAAAAATTAGTATTGACTAGAAATGAATTGGAAATAAAGTCCTTATTAGAACAAAAATGGAGTTGGATGATTTATTCAGGATTATTTGTAGATCCATTGGTAAAAGCTATTAATTCATTTATTAATAAGACTCAAGAACGTGTTAATGGCACTGTTAGACTAAAACTTAGGAGTAATTCATTAACTGTGGTTGGCAGAAAATCTGAAAATTCTATTTATGATCAGAATCTTTCTTCGTATTCCTCTTCATCTGATTTCAATCAAACTTACTCTAAGGGTTTTATTGAAATCTGGGGACTCCAGTCTAAATTTAACGAAGGAGAGACAAAATGACTAATGATATAGATATATTGAGAGGTAATAGACTCTCTAAGACCTCTGACTTAGCTTCTTCTTTTATTAGTTCTACCGATGAGGATTTACTGATCCTAGATCCTGTCAAAAAAATCAATATTGCACACATGCTTATGTTGGTGAAACAAAATATCCTTGATAAAAAAACTGCAAATAAATGCATTAAAACTCTAAAGTCAATTGACGATTCGTTTGAACTAGATCCTGGCCTTGAGGACGTTCATATGAATGTTGAATCATTTGTAATTAATCGTATTGGTAGTGAAACCGGTGGACAACTTAATCTTGCCAAGAGTAGAAACGATCAAGTTGCAACCGCAATCAGAATGACGACTCGTACATTTATCTTAAGTATATTGACCAGTATTCATGACTTGCAAAAGGTTCTTCTTAATCTAGCAAAAACACATACTGATTATCTTATGCCTTCTTTTACTCATCTCCAACATGCACAAATTATAACTCTTTCACATAATCTTCTTGCTCATTATGATTCATTATCTAGAGATGTAGACAGATTTCAAGAAACCTATGACAGAGTTAACAAATCTCCACAAGGTTCTGGTGCAATTGCCTCAGTAATTATTCATGTTGATAGAGATTATATTGCTAAATTACTTGGTTTTAATGGCATTGTAGAAAATTCAATTGATGCCACCACTACTCGTGATTTTTGCATTGAATTATTGTCGAATCTTACGTTGTTAATGTTAAACATTGAGAAAATCGTTAATGAATTGGTCCTTTGGAGTACCTCTGAATTCTCATATGTTGAAATTTCTGATGAATTCAGTTCAACTAGTAGTATAATGCCTCAAAAAAAGAATCCTGTTATTGCCGAATTGATAAGATCTAAATCTTCGATTATTATCGGCGATCTTGTTGCGTCAATTGGCATAATTAAATCACTTACTCTAGGATATAGTATCGATATACAAGATTTAACTCCTAGATTATGGAATTCTATAAATAAATCATTGTCATCAGTTCAACTATTGTCTAACATGCTGAATACCTGTAAATTTAACAAAGAGTCTATGTATGCTAATCTAGACGATACTATGATTGCTGCTGATTTAGCTAATTACCTTGCATCAAACTATAATATTTCCTTCAGACAATCACATCATATTGTTGGAACTCTATCGAAGTCCTCAATTGATTCTAATACAAAATTATCTGAATTAGTAAAAACCGACATTGATAAAATAACTAAGAAAATAACTGGTAAAACAATTAAAGTAAATGTATCGGAAATTGATTCAATCTTTAATTATTCTAACAATGTTAATTCAAAAACTACAAACGGTTCTCCTTCTAATTCCGAGAGTAATAGAATGATTAAACTAAGAACAGTACAACTTTCTAATTCATCTAAATTTATTAAAAAACAACAAAATCTACTTACTAAATCTGAAATTCTTCTAGAAAAATCTATAAGAAATCTATCAGGAGGTGGAAATTAATGGAGCAAAAATGTCAAGATTGTGATGCAACAATGCAGATTCTAGACGACGTTGTAATAGGAGAGATTATAAGTTGTCCTGATTGCGGTAACGAATTTGAAGTTAAGAAAATCGATTCAAATGCTGTTACATTATCGCCTGCAGAATCAGTTGGAGAAGATTGGGGAGAATAATATGACCAATCGTATCAGTATTATCTACGATCGCGTGCGTTGGGAAGAAAAAGAAATTTTCAATGCATTTGAGGAAAGAAATATCCCATTTAGCAAACATGATGCAAAAGCACTCGTATTGCGTAGTAATGACTCTGACGAATCAATTCAATCTTCGTTTGGCACTTCTATAATTCAAAGATGCATTAGTCATTATCGTGGTATGCTTATTGCCCATTATTTAGAATCAAAAAACTGTTTAGTGGTTAATAGTTCTAACACAAGTAGAATATGCGGTAATAAATTCCTATCTACATTGAAATTTGAGGAATCTGGCATAAAAACTCCTCTTACTTTATTCAGTTTTTCCGATAAATCTGCCGAAGATTCTGTAGAAGAATTGGGTTATCCATCTGTCTTGAAGCCTATTGTAGGAAGTTGGGGAAGAGGCGTTGTAAAATTAAATGATAAAGATTCTGCTAAGGCTCTGATTGAAATGAGATATAATGACGATGGATTATTCTCGAAAATTTTTTATGTCCAACAACATATCAGTCGACCTCCAAGAGATATTAGGACGGTTGTTGTAGGAAATGAAGTTGTTGGTGCTGAATATCGTTATTCTTCTAATGATGATTGGAGGACTAACTTCTCACTTGGAGCAAAAATTGAGAATTGCCCTATTACGAAGGAGTTGGAAGAAATTGTTCTTAAGGCATCAGACTCAGTTGGTGGCGGAATCCTTGGCGTTGATCTAATGGAGGGCGAAGACGGATTCTTAGTTCATGAAATTAATAATAATGTTGAGTTTAAAGGCGTTTCAAAATTCACCAAAGATAATATAGCATACAAAATTGTAGACTATATTGATCATATTTCAAAGAGGTAATTTGTAATGAAGGTTGGAGTAATTGGTGCATCGGGTTTTGTCGGAGGAGAACTATTGAGATTAATCATTAATCATCCTGAAGTTGAACTTTCTTTTGCAACTTCTAGACAGTACGATGGCCAATTTTTATATAAAATTCATCCTAATTTGAAGGGATTTACAGATGTCAAATTCTCATTATTTGATTCATCGAAGGTTGCTGATCAATGTGACCTTCTTTTTACTGCCGTTCCACATGGTAGTTCATATGAATTCATGAATGAACTTGTTAATTCTGGCGTAAAAATTGTTGACCTTAGTGCTGATTATAGACTTTCGAATCCAGATATGTATGATAAATGGTATGGTTTTACACATCCTCTACCTGACTTATTGAATTCATTTACGTTCGGTTTACCTGAACTTCATAGGGATTCGATAAAATCAAGTAAGTTTACATCTACTCCTGGATGCACTGCTTTAACTTCGATTCTTGCGTTGGCGCCTTTGATTCAAAACAAAATAATAGATTCTAATAATATTATTATTGACTCAAAAGTTGGTTCATCTGGTGCTGGTGTAAAACCTACTATTGGTTCTCATCATGCTAATAGGTATGGTGTTATCCGTCCATTCAAACCTTACGCACATAGACATACTGCTGAAATCGATCAAGAACTTTCGAATTTATCTGAAAACTCTGTAAATGTTTCACTGTCTGTTCATTCAGTAAATCTTGTTCGTGGTATATTATGTACTTCATACGCCTCTATTGATTCTGATATTACCGAAGTTGAAGTATGGAAAGCTTATAGGAAATTCTATTCTGACTCGCCTTTTATTAGATTTATTGGAGATAAGAAAGGTCTGTACAGATATCCTGATCCTAAACTACTTATTGGCTCCAATTTTTGTGATATTGGATTTGCTTATGACAAATCTGCATCTAGACTTGTTGTTATGTCTTCATCAGATAATCTGATTAAGGGAGCTGCAGGAACTGCTATTCAAAATATGAATCTTATGTCTGGTTTTGATGAAACTATAGGTTTATGGACTCCTGGAATACATCCAATGTGATTTCCATGGTTACAATAGTAAAAATCGGTGGAAGTCTACATAGTAAAGGATTGACAAAAAATTTATTTGAGGATATTAAAAATTTCTCTAAAACTGAGTCATTGGTTGTCGTTCATGGAGGTGGAAACACAGTAACTGAAATTGCAGAAAAACTAGGTAAGAAACAAGAATTCATTGTTTCTCCATCTGGTGTGAAAAGCAGATATACTGATAAAGAAACTGCATCAATCTTCATGATGGTTATGTGTGGAAAAATTAATAAAGAAATTGTAGTATCATTACAATCTCTAGGTGTTAATGCAGTAGGATTAGGTGGCATCGATGGTAATATATTGAGTGCAATTCGTAAGAAAAGGCTCTTGATAATAGACGAAAGAAAAAGAAAACGTGCAATTGAAGGTGGATTTACGGGTAAAATAAAAAACGTTAATACTGAATTGATTAATGACTTGATTAAATCAGGATACCTTCCAGTAATATCTCCAGTTGCTCTAGGCGATGAATTTGAAATTTTGAATGTTAATGGCGATCGTGCCGCATCTAATATTGCAACTCATCTAAATGCCGACCGTGTTATCTTCCTAACGGATGTTGATGGAATATCGTTGAATGACAAGCTTGTTACCAATCTAACTCTAGCAGAGTCTAAAGAAATTCTTCCAGACCTTGGATTTGGTATGGAACAAAAATTAATTTCTTGTATAGAATCCTTAGATCATGGTGTTAAAGAAGGAATCATTGCTTCAGGGTTAGTTGACAACCCCATATCTAACGCTGTAAAACATTCCAATTGTACGGTGATTAATAATGAATGATGAAGAATTAATTAATTCAGAGGATAAATATCTGGCTCCTGTTTACCAAAAATTTCAAATTATCCTTGATAAAGGAAGTGGATGTTACGTATGGGACTCTTCAGGTAAAAAATATCTCGACCTGATGGGGGGTTATGGCGTTTCATTATTAGGTCATTCAAATAAAACCATTGTTCAAGCCATAACTAATCAAGCAAATAAATTGACTAGTTGCCATGGTTCATTTTATAATGCGGAAAGGGCAAATGCTGTATTAAACATAAATAAAATTACACCAAAGAATCTTGATAATATATATTTATGTAATAGTGGGGCTGAAGCAGTTGAAGCTGCATTAAAATTATGTAAGAAACACTCGAAAAATAAAATTATTTCTATGTCTGGTTCATATCATGGTAAAACAATAGGTTCTTTGTCTCTAACCTGGAATCCTAAATACAAAAAGTCTTTTCAACCTCTTCTTGACGATGTTGATTTCATCCCATTTGGGGATGCTGATTCATTGTCTAAAATTGATGATAATACTGCTGCTGTCTTTTTAGAAGTTATTCAGGGTGAAAATGGCGTAAAATTTGCTTCAGTTGAGTATTTTAATAAATTACAAGAGCAATGTGATAAACATAATGTACTGTTAGTCGTTGATGAGATTCAAACAGGTCTTGGAAGAACTGGTAAAATGTGGGCTCATGAGCACTATGATTTGAAACCAGACATTTTATGTATTGGAAAAGGATTGGCCGGGGGAATGCCTGTCGGAGCAATGATTTCAAGAAGCGACATGACAAATTTCTCTCTTGGCGAACACACTACTACATTTGGTGGTAATCCTTTGACCTCTTCTGCAATCAATGCATCTATTGAGTATATCTTACAAGAAAATATAATCGATAATGCAGAAAAAACTGGTCAAATATTTCTTAATGGGCTTGAAGAACTTAAATCAAAATATGATTCTATTCGTGATGTTCGTGGACTTGGATTGATGATTGCTATAGAATCAAAATTCCCAATCAAAGATATATTATTTGATGGATTGAATAACGGCCTGATTATGCTATATTCTGGTAGAACTATATTGAGATTTTTACCTTCGTTAACATTGAATGAATCCCAAGTTGCTTCATCTCTACAAATTCTAGATAAGTTATTTCAAAATTCTCAGAAAAAGGTAAAATGATATGGACGATATCGATAAAACTATAATAAAAATTCTCACAAAAGATTCTAGAACTCCTAATACTGAAATTGCTCAACAAGTAAAACTATCTGAGTCTAGTGTAAGAGCTCGTATTGATAAACTTGTTTCTTCAGGCGCAATAAAAAATTTTACTATTACTCTGAGCGATAAACATCTTACACTATTGGAAAACTCACTAAAAATTTACTCTCCTTCTGGTCAAGAAAAACAATTCTCCGATTTCTTATTCGACACATTGAATAATTCTGGATTTACTCATGTACGTCGTGATTCCGCTAATAATGTATATGGTGAAATTGGTGAAGGTTCTCCTACTCTTTTATTATGTGGGCACATGGATACTGTTCCCGGTCTGATTAATGTAGAAATCAAAGATCATGCAATCTATGGTAGAGGGGCATCTGACGCTAAATCTTCTTTAATATCTATGCTTATAGCGGCTTCTTCATTCAAAGATAAATTAAAATCTGGAAGAATAATCTTTTCTGCAGTTACTGATGAGGAAGGCACAGGTTTAGGAATTAGAGAGTTACTTAAAGATGGACTGAAAGAACAACCTGATTGTGCTATCTTTGGGGAACCTAGTGGAATAGATAAAATTACAGTTGGATACAAAGGTAGATTTTCTGTTAAATTTACTTGTGAAACCCCTACCGTACATGCTAGTGCACCCTGGATGTCTTCTAACGCAATTGAATTATTATTCATATTATGGAACGATATCAAAACTAAACTTCAAACTAATGAAGATAATCGTTATAAACAGATTACTTCGTGTTTGACCCAAATTAATGGAGGAAATGCCGATAATGTAATGCCTGGTAGTTGTAACTTGATGTGTGATATTCGTTATCCTTTTAATTATAATCCTGATCAAATAACTAACAAAATCGCCGACATCATATCTAATTTTAATAAAAAATATTCTATTGAAGATAATGTGAAATCTACCTTTGCTTATGAAATTATTGACTCTACTCCTGCTTTTGAATGTTCTAAATCCTCAGTTGTTAGCCGCTCTGTAAGCCGAGCTATAATCAAAAAACTCAATTCTAAGCCTCAATTTGTACATAAAACTGGCACTGGTGATATGAATCTTCTTGGAAATAAGATGAATATACCCGTACTCACTTATGGACCCGGAAATCCTCATCTATCTCATACTTCTAATGAACATATTATGATTGATGAGTTCCTTACGTCAATTGATATATATCAAAATTCAATTGAAAATGTTTTCAATCTTATCCAAAGAATTTAATAATGTACATTTTCCATTAACTACTCAGTGTAGCTAATGCCAAAATACAAATCTACAAATGACATTATGAAAGTCATAAGCAATAAAGATCAAATTAGAAATTTCAGTGTTATTGCTCATGTAGATCATGGCAAAACTACTATGAGTGATAGCCTACTTTCTGGTTGTGGTATTATTAGTCCTAGTGTTGCTGGAGAAGCTCTTGCATTAGACACTATGGATATGGAACAGAAACGAGGTATTACTATTAATTCAACTAATATTACTCTTTATCACGAACATGAAAATGTTCCATTTGTTTTTAACATGATAGATACTCCTGGCCATGTAGATTTTAATACACGTGTTTCAAGAAGTCTACGTGCAATTGACGGAGCTGTCGTTGTTTCTGACGCTGTAGAAGGAGTTATGACTCAGACTGAAACAGTAACAAGACAAGCCTTGGAAGAACTTGTCCGTCCTGTTCTTTATATTAATAAAATCGATAGACTTGTAAAAGAACTAAGATTAACTCCTGAAAAAATGCAAGAACATCTTATGGGTGTAATACGTGAATTTAATGCATTGATTGATTTATATGCCGAACCTGAATTAAAAGACAAATGGAAAGTTAGTATTCAGGATAATAGTATTGCCTTTGGATCTGCAAAAGATAGATGGGCTTTCAGTGCTGCTACTTCGAAGAAGTCAGGTGTAAATTTCAAGACTATTTTTGACGCCTATAACAATGATAAAGTAGACGAACTTGTAGAGAATTCTCCATTACACGAAGCAATTCTCGGCATGGTTATTCAACATCATCCTGCTCCTCACGTAGCTCAAAAATATAGAATTCCTAAAATATGGAAAGGAGATTTGGATAGCGAAATAGGAAAAGCACTTATAAATTGTGATGAAAAAGGACCTGCCGTCATGATGATTGTAAATATCAATATTGACCCTATGGCAGGTAGTGTAGCTACTGGCAGATTATTCTCTGGAACTTTGAAAGACGGAGATACAGTACAACTATTGGGAGCAAAAAGATCAGGTAGAATCCAATCTGTTAATATGTTTATGGGAAATCAACGCGAACTTGTCGGTCAATTTACTGCTGGTAATATTCCTGCATTGTTAGGCCTTGAACATGCACGAGCTGGCGAAACCTTGAGCTCCCAAAAAGGATTTGTCGAATTTGAATCTATTTCATATGTATCTGAACCTGTTGTGACAATCGCTATCGAATCAAAACATCCTAAAGAACTACCTAAATTAGTCGAAGCATTACGTAAACTCAATATTGAAGATCCAAGTCTTGTAGTAAAAATTAATGAAGAAAGTGGTGAAATGTTGATTGCTGGAATGGGCGTATTACATCTTGAAGTTGCTACAAATCTATTGAAAGAACAAAATATTGAGATTATTACTTCTCCTCCACTTATTAATTATCGAGAAACTATTTCTGGTAAAGCTGGACCAATCATGGCAAAATCTCCCAATCGACATAACAAATTATTCTTTAGGGTCGAGCCTTTATCTAATACCGTAATTGAATTAATTCGTTCAGGAAAAATTTCTGATAATACCGATAAAAAAGAACTTGCTGAAATATTAAGAAATGAAGGTTGGGATAGGGATGAAGCTAAACGCGTTGTTTCAATTGAACCTGGCGGAAACATGTTTGTCGATGCTACTAAGGGTGTACAATATGTACAAGAGTCAATGGATTCTATACTTGCAGGATTTTTTGACGTAGTGAATAATGGACCAATTGCTTATGAGAACGTTCGTGGTTTTAAAGCTACATTCCATCATTATGTGCCTCACGAAGACGTCGCACATCGTAGTTATGCACAACTAATGCCTGCAACTCGTCGTGCTTTACTTGGTGCTTTGTTGTCTGCTACTCCTACTCTTCTTGAACCTATTCAAGGTATTGAAGTAAAAGCTCCAGCCGATTTAATTGGAGAAATAGCCGGTGTAATATCATCTAAACGTGGCAAAGTAGGTGAAATCACTCAAAAGGCTCATTTATCAGTAATACATGGAGAAATCCCTGCTTCTGAAACATTTGACTTGTCCGAAAAAATGAGAGGTGCTACTGCAGGTAAAGCCATCTGGTCTACACACTTTAAAGAATGGTCTCAGGTTCCAAATTCTATGCTTGAAACTGTAATTGCCGATATTCGAAAACGACGTGGTTTATCTCCTTCTCCTCCTCCTGCATCGGATTTCATCGATAAAGATTAATCGTTCTTTGCTTCACATTATTCGTGAATGCTCAGTCATCTGTTAGATTTTCTCATTATCGGTTCGACGATTTATCTCTAGTTGATCTTTATGATATCTTGAAAATCAGAAGTCTCGTCTTCAACCATCAACAACGATTAATCGATATTTCCGATGGAAAATGTATTGAAATTGACGGCAAAGATGTGTTTTGTACGCATATAGTTGGTAGACTCCAAGACAATCAAATTGTTGCTACTGCTCGATTATTCGATCGCCAGTCTCCTCTCAAATTAGGAAGGTTTGCCGTAGATCCTGATTTTCAAAAACATGGTTTTGGGACTCAACTTCTAGATTATCTTGATTCTATTATTGACTCGAAGCCAATCGAGATGGATGCGCAATCTTATCTCATTGATTGGTATTCAAAATTTGGTTGGTCTGTTTCTGGCCCTGAATTCATTGAATGTGGAATTAAACACGTGAGAATGATAAAAAATTTATGATTAGTTAATCTGCACTAATTTTTTAAATTCACTATCAATCTTTTCAGGGGCTATATTTAATCCATTAATTATTATCTCATTGAATATCTCTAATGCTCGTTTCTCTTCTAACGCACCTACTATTATTGATACACCACTATCAACAATACTGATTGTTATTTGTTCATTATATTGTATTGTTGTACCTAGTTTGCCTCTTCTAATTATGTTTAATTTCTTATCTACGATAATCTTGTTCAGCTCATCTAAATCAATTTCTAGATTATCTTTTGGACTTACTATGTGAACCGATTTACCTTCTCTACCGCATATGTCTTCTATTAATTTTCTTCTTGATCTCTTTGTCGATAAATCTGCATTTACTCCACAGACATTACATTTGGTCTGTTTTATTATTCTAACTTTATCATAATCTAAATTTTTTATATCTGCTAGGAATAATTTATTTGCTAAATTTGGTTCTTGTCCAGTTATTATTTTTACAGCCTCAGACACTTGAACACTTGATATTGTAGTCAATATTGAAGGATGAACTCCTTCAGTGCCGCATTTTGGCATTTCTTCATCTTTTAGTGATGGCTGGAAACACTCTAAACATGGTGTTTTTCCAGGAATTATTGAAGTAGAAGAACCTGTAGTTACTATTGCAGATCCAAAAATATATGGTATATTCAATTTTACACATGCTCTATTTATTGAATATCTTGCAGATACTGAATCTAAACCATCAATCACTACGTCTGAACCTGTGACTACTTCATCTACAGTGTCATCATTAATTGATAATGTTAAAGGCTCGATATCTACCAGTGGATTTATTCTTTTTAATCTCTCGTAAGCCGCTTCAGCTTTTGATAATCCAACATCTTCATCTCCATATAGTACTTGTCTGTGTAAATTTGATACTTCTACAACATCTCTATCTACTATTCTTATTTTTCCAATCCC
>JACAFS010000010.1 GCA_013378385.1 Nitrososphaerota archaeon
TCAGTAATGAAAACGTTCAAGTCGTATGTTCCCAAACCAGACCATTTATTTCCGGTTAATTTTACAAAATAATAACCCGATGTAGAAGCGGTAAATTGGATATTTTCGTCAATTCCATCGCCATTGACAGAAGAAGCAAGGGTAACTTCTACTGAATCAGAACTATCTGGATCAAGTAAATATAGATCTATATCAGTACCAGAAATTAAATCGACATTAAGAGAAAGTGTTTGTCCTGCAATTAGATTAATTTTATAATAATCGGTACCGCTTGTCCAAGTTTCACTAGTTTTTCCAGTTGTTAATTCAACTGCATTAGAAACTACGGTACCTCCAGCTCCATAAACAAACGGGAGTGATATAACAAGACTACTAGAAATTAACAGGAATAACATTAAGATAGATGAAATTAATTTAATCGAATGTTGCATACGAAACTAACATTATTCTACTTAATAAAAACATAACATGATTTGAGAAAATCATTAGGCATTAGATATGAATAAAAATGAATAGTGGACCGGAAGGGATTTGAACCCTCGACCTCCCCCATGCCAAGGGGGTATCCTACCAAACTAGACGATTGGCAATTATACCAGCCCATCATGATTGTTATGATAACTCGATCCAAAGTTATTAGAGAATTAGATACTTAAGAATATTAGTATAAGAAATAATTAAAATTTTGATTTTATTGAGGATTTGATACTAAGAGCGAGACTTTGAAGTTCTTTTTCAGTAAAGGTTTTTCGAGAAGGCCAAGAATCATCAGTAGTATCGTCATTAAATCTAGGAATAACATGAATGTGAACATGAAAAATATCTTGACTTGCGGCAATGCCATTAGATTGACTGATATTTAGGCCGTCTGCTTTAACTACTTTCCATACATGTTTAGAGAGCATATTGACCATTTCAAATAATTTAGCGGCATGATCATCTTTCATATCAGTTAAGAATTGATAATGGTGTTTTGGAACGACTAACAAATGTCCACGGTTAAGAGGATATTTATCCATAAAGGAAATCAAGAAATCATTTTCAAATACAATATTGGCATTTCTATGGCCAGAAATTATTTCACAAAATACGCATTTCTCAATCATAAGTTTTCACAAGGCAAAGATTCTATTAATTTTTACCTTAGTGTCCGGTATATTTATATCCAATTATAGCGGTTATTGTAAGTGGAGAGTTAAGATGAATATAGAAAATTCTATTATGAAGTTTTCTCATATGTAGGTTTGATTGGACAATATCTTAATTTTGTATGAATTATTATGTTAAAAAATATATCTGAATTAACTGG
Source organism: Nitrososphaerota archaeon (assembly GCA_013378385.1). Classification (GTDB taxonomy): domain Archaea; phylum Thermoproteota; class Nitrososphaeria; order Nitrososphaerales; family UBA57; genus UBA57. The sequence continues at coordinate 1,310 of JACAFS010000010.1, forward strand.
ATCTGATGCATTAATCAAGGCTTTAGAATATGAAGAAGTAGAAGGAATATTCGGATTACCAGGTGGTGCAAATCTACCAATTTATGATTCATTATATGATAGTGATATACGTCACCTGTTAGTCAGACACGAACAGAATGCCGCACATATGGCAGACGGTTACGCTCGCGCTTCAAGAAAACCAGGAGTTTGTTTTGCGACTTCAGGTCCCGGAGCAACAAACTTGATTACGGGTATTGCTACTGCAATAGCAGATTCTTCACCTATTATTGCAATAACTGGACAAGTAGCATCAGATATGATCGGAAAGGATGCATTTCAAGAATGTGATATAATAGGAATTGCAACTCCTGTGACTAAATACACATATCAACCTCTCACATCAGCAGAAGTTCCACAAGTAGTAAAAAATTCGTTTCATATTGCGACTTCAGGAAGACCTGGTCCGGTACTTATTGACATACCAAAGAATGCACAAACTGAGAAAATGAAGATGAATTTCCCAACTAAACCTAATATTCGTAAATTGCAACAACTACAAACTGCAGATCTTAAAGCAATAGACAAAGCAGCAGATCTTCTATTGAATGCAGAAAGACCAATGATAATGACGGGAGGCGGTGTAATCATATCTGGAGCGTTTAAAGAATTACAAGCAGTTGCTGAATTTTTAGTTTCGCCAGTAGTATCAACATTCAAAGGAAAAGGTGGTTTTTCAGAAACACATTATTTATCATTAGGTCCAATTGGAATGCACGGTCATGTTGAGGCAAATAAATTAATAATTGAATCAGATGTATTGTTAGCTGCAGGAGCACGATTTTCAGATAGATCGGTAGGAAAATGGGATGAATTTGGAAATGAAATGACAATTATTCATGCAGATATAGATCCATCTGAAATTGGAAAGAATAAAAATGCAGATATTGGTTTAATTGGAGATATTAAAACTACATTATCATTATTGTTATCTGCAATGGGAAAGAAAGCACAAAAAAGACAATCAGAGTATGAATGGATCAACAGAGTAAATGAAATTAAAGATATATGGAGAAGTAAACCTCTTCCAGCGCCAAGAGAAATAACAGGGCCAAGACTATTAAAGAAAATGAGAGAAATTTTACCCGAAGCATGTTTAGTAACTACTGAAGTAGGTCAACATCAAATGTGGGCATCGTTACACTTTGATGTTGCAGAACCAGGAACATTTTTCACTTCAACAGGACTGGGAACAATGGGTTGGGGACTACCTGCAGCAGTCGGTGCAAAATTCGCAAGGCCAGACTTGCCAGTAATTGATATTGCAGGAGATGGAAGTGTACAAATGACTGAATCTGCACTAGCAACCTCAGTTACAGAAAAGTTACCGGTAATTACAGTTATATTTAATAATGGAATGTTGGGAATGGTTGCACAATGGCAAAGATTATTCTATGAAAGGAAATATATCGGCGTAGAATTACAAGGAATTCCTGATTACGTAAAGATAGCAGAAGCATATGGAGCACAAGGTATAAGAGCTCAATCAATGAATGAATTTGAAAAAGCATTAAAGAATGCATTAAATAGTGATGTAGCGACAGTAATTGATGTTCCAATCAATCCTGACGAAGATGTATTTCCATTTGTTGTGCCAAATACAGCGCTAAAAGACATGGTAATCGCATAATCAATAAAATAAGTTAGACAAATGCCAAAGTTTTAGTGAGAGAAAGTAAATGATTTATTAATAGTTAGACGAAAAAATTTTAAGATTGCCACGTAGAGCTTTAAGTAACAATCAAATAAAACAGAAATTACAAAAACCTGACTGGATTAAAGTAAATTTTGTACAAGGAAAAAATTACAAGAAAGTTAAAGAAGCGTCCAAGGCATTAAATCTAAATACAGTTTGCCAGGAAGCTAATTGTCCGAATATTTACGAATGTTGGGATGGGGGAACGGCAACATTTATGTTATTAGGAGATATTTGTACAAGAGGATGTAGATTTTGTCATGTTAAATCAGGTAATCCAAAAGGAGTTGTAGATATTTTTGAACCTGAGAATACAGCAGATGCAGTAAAAGAATTAGAATTAGAGTATGTGGTATTAACTTCAGTCGATCGAGATGATTTGAGTGATGGAGGTTCGACACATTTCGCAGAAACTGTAAATCAGATATACAAAAAGAATGAAAATACATTAATCGAAGTTTTAATACCAGATTTCTCAGGGAATTTGGATAACTTATCGATTGTTGCTAAGGCAAAACCAACAGTAATCGCTCATAATATTGAAACGACAAGAACATTAACGCCTTTAGTAAGAGATGCCAGAGCGTCATATGATAGATCTTTAGAAGTTTTAAGAAATGTGAAAGAATTAGATTCTAATATCTATACAAAATCTTCAATAATGTTAGGATTTGGAGAGAAGTATTCAGAAGTGATAGAGGCAATGAGGGATTTAAGAAAAGCAGATGTAGATATATTAACAATTGGGCAGTATCTGCAGCCATCAGATTTTCATATTAGCATTAAACAATATGTTCATCCAGATGAATTTATTAAGTTAAAAGATGTTGCTGAAGACATGGGATTCAAGTATGTTGTATCTGGACCGTTAGTTAGAAGTTCATATAAAGCTGGAGAATACTTTGTAAAAAACCTGGTGAAATAGAATATGGAAATGACATTAAATCAAGCAGTTAAAAGTGCGTTAGATAATGAGATGGAAAAGAATGACAAGATAGTACTCATTGGAGAAGACATTGGTAAGAATGGAGGAGTTTTTAGAACAACTGAAGGATTGTATGATAAATATGGACCTAAACGAGTAATAGATACGCCATTAAATGAATCAGGAATTGTAGGTACTGCAATAGGCATGTCGCTGTATGGACTAAAACCTGTCGTTGAGATACAGTTTATGGATTTTATATTTCCTGCATTTGATCAAATTGTGTCCGACTTGGCTAAATTTAGATATAGAACAGGCGGTGCATACACATGTCCCATGGTAATAAGAGCCCCATATGGAGGAGGAATAAAGGGTGCATCTTATCATTCTCAAAGTGGAGAAACTCATTTTGTTCATACGTCAGGACTAAAGGTTGTTGTGCCAGCAACTCCCTATGAAACGAAGGGACTATTAATTTCAGCAATCAGAGATGATGATCCAGTAATATTCTTTGAACCAAAGAGACTGTATAGAGCTCTAAAAGAAGACGTTCCTGAAGAAGCATATACAATTCCAATTGGCGAGGCAAGAATAATGGAAGAAGGAAGTGATTTGACTTTAATTAGCTATGGTCCGATGATTCAAACTGCATTAGAAGCAATAGAAATAGTCAGAAAAGAAGGAACAAGTGTAGAATTGATTGATTTAAGAACTTTATCGCCACTAGATTCAGAAACTATAATTAAATCAGTAAAAAAGACTGGAAGAGTTGTAATTGCTCATGAAGCACCAAAAACACTAGGAATGAGTGCAGAGATTGCGGCACTTATTGCTGAGAATTGTTTAGAGTATTTAGAAGCTCCAATACAAAGAGCTACAGGATTGGACACTCCATTTCCTTATTCGTTGGAAAAAGAATATCTTCCTGATGCAAAATTTGTAAGTAAAAAAATAAAACAAACAGTAGAATATTCATAGTGATTAGAATGGTATATAATTTTAAATTAGCAGATATTGGAGAGGGAATTGTAGAAGGAGAAGTTAGCAAATGGTATGTTAAAGTGGGAGACGTAGTAAAAGAGAATCAACCGCTTGTAGAAATAATTACAGAAAAAGTAACTGTAGAACTTCCATCGCCTGCAGATGGAACGATAACAAAGATTGGACCTGATGCAGGAAAGATTGTAAAAGTAGGTGAAGTAATAGTAGTAATTGATGATGGAAAAGAAGACAGAGATATTGAAGAGAGTTCAAAAGATGTAATCGAGGTTGAGAAGGAGGATATAATTATAGAGAAGAATAAGAGTAAGAAAATCATTGCAACACCTGCTGTAAAACGTTTAGCAAGAGAGATGGGAGTAGATATTAACAGAGTTGCAGGAACTGAAAAAGAGGGTAGAATAACTGAAAAAGATGTTAAATTATACTCAAAATTAGAAGTACAAAGCAATGAAGAGAGAATAGCATTCAGAGGAACAAGAAGAACTATAGCAGAAAGATTATCAAAATCTTCAGATAGAGTAGTTCAGGCATGGATAATGGAAGAGATTGATATGACCAATGTGACTGAATTAAAAAACAAATTAAAAGAAACGTCCACTGAGGATATAAAATTGACATATATGCCATTCTTTGTTAAAGCAGTAATTAGATCGCTGAAATCGAGTCCAAGAATTAATGCGTCATTAGATGAAGAGAAAGAAGACATAGTAATAAAAAAGGACTACAACATAGGAATTGCAACAGACACAGAACAAGGTTTACTAGTGCCAGTAATAAAAAGAGCCCAAGACAAAGATATTACTACAATAGCTAAAGAGATAGAAAAGTTATCAAGAGAAGCGAAAAAAGGGGAATTGGAATTAGAAGATACTCAAGGTGGAACATTTACTATTACAAACATCGGTGCAATTGGAGGAATATCATCTATTCCGATTGTAAATTACCCCGAAGTAGCAATATTGGCAATAAATAAGATTATGAAAAAAGTAGTATTATGGGAAGGAGAAATAGTTGCAAGAGATAGAGTTTACCTGTCATTGTCATTCGATCACAGAGTATTAGATGGCGCAGATGTGGCACGATTTTTAAATTCAATTAGAAAATGTTTAGAAGAACCAGAGAGTCTGATGAAGGATGAACAGACTTAATATAATAGACTTAGGATTAACTGAATATCAACGTGCGTTAGATATACAAAAAACATTAGTTAAAAAAAGACTAGATGATTCAGTCACAGATACATTATTGTTACTTGAACATCCACATGTAATAACATTAGGAAGACAAACAAAACCCGGTGATGTTTTAGATAATTCAATGCCAATTGTCGAGATAGATAGAGGAGGAAGTGCAACTTATCACGGACCAGGTCAGCTAATCGGTTATGTAATAATTGACCTAAGAAGAAAAGGGATTTCAGTACCTACTCTCATTACGAAAATTCATGAGAGTCTAATCAGAACATTAAGTGAATTAGACATTAAAGCGGAAAGAAAAAGAAAGAAACCAGGAATTTGGATTGAACAGAAAAAGATAGCGTCAATTGGATTATCAGTAAGAAATTGGATAACATATCACGGATTTAGCCTTAATGTTGACACTGATTTAGATAAATTTAAGATTATAAGACCATGTGGTTTTGATAGTCAGATTATGACTTCAATAAATTACAACAAGAAAAAGAAACATTCTATGGAGATAATTAAATCAAGCATAATAAGAAATTTTGTAGATGTTTTTGAATATTATAAAATTGAAAAGAAATTAAAGGCAAGCTATAGTAATTAAGTGAATTCTTCTAATAACTGCTTAGCAATACGTTTACCTGTATCGAGTGGTTGATTTACCAATGGGCCGTCTTGTAAAGCAGGTTCGTCACCATCATAAGTAGGTTTGTCAGCTTTATAGAAAACACCAATAGGAATCTTTGATTCCCATTCATAAGATTTTGATATAGCTTGTTTTATATCATTAGTATCATGTTCCTCATCCTCTAATGTATAAACACGATCACGAAACCATTGATAAGTTTGGATTTTATTATAAGTAACACAAGGACTCATGACATCAACCAATGAGAATCCTTTGTGAGAAAGTGCATTTTCTATTGTAGTAGACAAGTGATCTGCATTACCAGAAAAACCTCTTGATACATATGTAGCACCAGAAATAAGAGCAAGGGCAATAGGATTAACAGGTACTTCTAATAAACCAGAAGGAGTGGATTTGGTAAGCATGCCTCTGTCACTAGTAGGTGAAGCTTGGCCAGTAGTTAAACCGTAAATTTGATTATTCATAACGATATATGTAATGTTGATATTTCGACGCATCGAATGAATAAAATGACCCAATCCAATTCCATATCCATCGCCATCGCCGCCAGTTGCAATAACAGTCAAGTCGGTATTAGCAAGTTTAATACCATTAGCGATAGGAAGAGAACGACCATGAAGTCCATGGAAGGCATAAGCATTTACAAAGCCTGGAAGATTTGAAGAACATCCGATGCCAGACGATATAACAACATTTTCTGATTTAATTTTTAGACGAGCAAGAGCAGTATGTACACCACGTAAAACAGCAAAATCTCCGCAGCCTGGGCACCAAGTAGGAGTAGTTTCAGTTTTATACGCTTCAAGTTTAACAGGTTCGACTACCAACTAAATCAAGTCCTCAACTTTATCTATAATCTGCTCGGGATAAAAAGGCTCTCCGTCATATTTAAAAAGAGTGTGATTAATTTGGAAGCCGGTTTCCATAGAGATCAATTTAGACAATTGGCCAGTATAATTTGCTTCTATAATAAGAGTGTCTTTACTATTAGAAAGAATTTCCTTAATTTCTTTTTGTAAAGGAATCAAATATTTAATATGAAGATGATTGACGCTTTTAGAATTGTTTTGAAGAATTTGTATCGCCTCATGAACAACATTATAAGTAGAACCCCAGCTAACAATTGTAAGATCGGCATCTGCAGGTCCTTCTAATTTTGCAGCCGGAAGTTGTTCCGCGATGAATTTCATTTTTCTCATACGTTTAAGCATAATTTTTGTACGTGTTTCGGAATCAGTGAATACATCGCTAATTATATTTCCATAATCATCATGTTCGTCACTAGAAGCTTGAAACACAGTACCAGAAGTACCAGGGAATGCGCGAGGAGACACCCCAGTATCGGTGTATTGGAATCGTCTATAAAGTTTATCAGAATCATTTGAAGTTACAATTTCTCCACGTTCAATAGTAGAATTAAAGTCAAGATCGCCTATTGATTCCATATGTTCAGACAGAAATAGATCAGAAAGAATAATAACAGGAATTTGGAACTGATCGGCTAGATTAAATGCTTCAATTGTTGAATAAAAACAATCCTCAATAGTAGATGGTGCAATTATAACTTTAGGAAAATCACCTTGTGAAGCGCCAATAGCTTGAAACAAATCACCTTGTTCAGTTTTGGTAGGTAGACCCGTAGAAGGACCACCACGCATAGAATTAATAACTACAATAGGAGTTTCAGTTTGTCCTGCTAAACCGATAGCTTCTGTCATTAGTGCAAAACCGCCACCAGATGTTCCAACCATAGAACGAACGCCTGCAAAAGAAGAGCCAATTGCCATGTTAATGACAGAGATTTCGTCTTCAGCTTGTTTAACAACCATACCGGACTTTTTAGATTGGGCAATTAGGTAATGCAAAATTGAAGAAGCCGGAGTCATAGGATATGCGCAATAGAATTTACAACCAGCAAGTATAGAACCAAATCCAAGTGCTTGATTTCCAGTAAGCACCGGTCGTTTTATATTATAATCAGGATTTAAATCGAAGTCGAAATCAGGGAGATTTGATTTGGAATATTCATAACCTGCTTCGATGACTTTAAGATTGACCTCCATGACTGATTGTTTCTTTTTGCCGAAATAATCACGAATAACGCCATTCATAACATCAACGTCAAGATCAAGTAGTTGAACAAGTGAACTAAGAGCGACAGTATTTTGGAGTATAGGATTTCGTCCTATATCTTTAAGAATCTCATTGACGGGTAATGGACAGAGAATTACACCTTTAGGTATTTTATCAGGATCAGGTTTAATTTTATCACTATTATACAAAACAGCCCCGCCAGAAACTACATCGACAATGTTACGTTGGAATTCCAATGGATTTAGAGCAATGAGGAAATCAACTTTATTTCCATGAGAAAGTATCTTATCTCTTCCTGCTCGAAGTTGAAGATATATGAACCCTCCACGAATGACTGATTGATAGCTGTTATAGGCAAGAAGATGTAATCCGCTCCGTGAACAGATTTTTGCAAATGATTCACCAGTAGAAGCAATACCATCTCCTGCGGCACCTCCGACTCGTATAACAACTTCGTGTTTTGACATATCCTAAGATAATTGCAAGATGTATATTATTTAACCTTACGAATTAAAAATTTAAGTAATTTATCGTCTTTATTAAAGGAAAGCAATTCATTTTCTGACTTTTTTATCCATGATTTGATGTCTTCTTCAGCTACTGGGTCGTCTGCAAATACTTCGAGAATTTCGTCAATATTCATTTCTTTAATAGTTTGTCTTGTTCTAAAAACCGGTTCAGGGCAAAGTAGTCCCTGCATATCAATAGTTTTATCAGGTTTAATAGAAGAATCTTCTTGCGACATAAACAATTTCTCTCACTCTTCAATAAATAGTTATTTAGTGTTACATATATCATACAAGAAGACTAGGAAAAAGGATAGAATTTGAGCTTTAGATTACCAAGAGGAATGAGAGACATAGAAGAAAACGAATATGCCAAAATTGAGAAGGTAAGAAATGCATTCAATGAGACATGTAGAATATTTGGTTTTAAAAGATTCATGCCATCCCCAATAGAGATGCTTTCAACTTTAGAAGCAAAGAGTGGACCGGGAATAAAAGAGGAAATCTATCATTTTAAAGACAAGAAAGAAAGGGATCTAGGTTTAAGATTTGATCTAACTGTAGGAATAACGCGTCATATAACGGGGAAAAAAGATTTACGAAGACCATTTAGAGTAGGTACTTTTGGAGACATGTTCAGATATGATGAACCGCAAAAAGGGAGATATAGATGGTTCCACCAATGGAATGCAGAAATTTATTATACTATAAAAGATAATCCAAGCAATCATGTTCTAGAACTGCTCAAGTTTTCAACATCATTATTTGATAAGATTGGAATAAAAAATTTTGAAATAAGATTGGGACATAGAGAGGTAGCAGAAAGTTTTGTTAATGCATTATTATATGGTAAGTTAGAACAACCAGAGAGTAACAAACAACAAGAAGTAACTACAATATTGAGATTACTAGACAAGATTGAGAAAAAAACAGAAAAACAAATAGTGGATGAAGCAATTGAACTTGGATTAAAAGAAGAGAAAGCAAAGACATTAGTGAAATTTGGAAAGATTAAATCTAGTAATATAAATACACTGAAACAAGAATATGTATCAGTATTACAAGAAATAGGAATGATAGATAGGGATATAGAAGAAACATCCGACGTGATTAAAAATTATTTCAAATTATTTGAATCAAAAATAAAGAATATAGAATTCGATTTGGGGTTAGTGAGAGGCATGGATTATTATGATGGTTATGTGTTTGAGATCGTGGATTTAAACAATAAAGAAATTGGTTCTATAGCAGGAGGAGGTGAATATACTCGTTTGATTAAGAGTTTTTCAGGTCCTGATAATTTGTCAGCAATAGGAATAGCAGGAGGTATAGAAAGAACAATGGAATCAATAGATGAGAATCAAGAAAAGACAAATAATCTGATATCGATAATATCATTGTTAGAAGAAGGGGCAGAGGATTTAATCGATATATTACGTGACAGCAATATACCTACGACATATAGACAATTAGATAATGAGGATATTAAGAAAGGTCTGAAGTTTGCCGCAGTCAATAATGCAAATATTGCAATAATAATTGGAAAAAATGAACTTGCGGATGGAAAATATCGAGTTAAGGACATGAAAACAGGGAAAGAAGAACTTGTTAAGAAAGAAAGTGTCGTCGACTTCATTAAAGAATTAATATAATTATAGTGTAGAAATATATCAATGAGAAGTATCTTAATTTGTTGTTTAGCAGTTGTTATTACTTTATTTTTAATTCCGACTGCTTTTGCTGAAGATGTAGACGATAGCAATAATTTTGATATCAATATAAAGACAGTAGATAATACAGCGACAATTACAGAGATTGCAATTCCTAAGGGTAATAACAAAACAATTAGAATAGATTTACCCAAACAGAACTCTGCATTCAATGGAACTGTGACTCTTGAAATCGAGGGAAATCCTACTGGATTGAGTACTTCTTTTACTTCAACTTCAATAACCGGCTGGCAAGGAACTACTGGGAAAAATTCTACTTTAACTTTTGCACCACAACTTTCGGCAACGCCTGGCAGTTATCAGATAACAATCAAGGCAATAAATAGCAACAATGCAACAGATTATGCGCAAAGGACAATAACATTATATATTTCAGATTTTGAAATTACAGCTTCGCCTTCGACTGTTTCGGTATTTCCAGGTGGACAAGCGGATGTAACTCTAACAGTAAGTTCAGTGTCTGATACAAAATTTTCGGGCGATGTGCAATTATTATCTGCGTCTATGTCAGGAGCAACTATAACATACGTGGATGATGTCGTAAATGTTCCAGAGAACGGAGCGGCATATGCAACGGTAAGGATAACAGCAGATAGCAATGCGCAATCAAATGGAGATGGAGTATCTGTTATTATTAAAGCAAAAATTGGTGATCGTGAACGTCCAGTGACGATAATTGTAAAGATAGAATCAAATCCATTGTCGTTAGGTTTAGCAGTTAGTCCCAATCCTGCAATTGTTTTTCAACCTACATTTATAACAGCTACAATTACTGACGCATCTGGTAATCCAGTAAATGGAGCATCAGTAACATTCAATCGAATGGCTGGAAATGGAACGTTTGCGGATGGTGGAACATTTACAACTCTCACAACAAGTTCGGATGGAAAGATTTCTGCGGCTTTTACTCCGAAAACAAAGGAAACTCTTTCAATTCGAGTCTCAGCAGAAAAGACCAATTATCTCTCTGGTGATGAGATAATACAGATAGCCGTAAAAGGTGGTTTTGTAATGTCTGTCACGCCTGCACAAGAGCAAATTAATGCAGGTGACTCAAAAGCAGTAACATTAACGATTACATCTACAGATGGATTCAGTTCGCCAGTAGAACTGTCTTATGAGGATGTAATATCGGGATTTACAGTATCATTCTCAGAAGTTAGTCTCATACCTGAAGCAAATGGAGCATTATCTACTACAGTTACAATATTTGTTTCAGACAATGTTCAATCAGGTGATGCAATAATTGTAATAAAAGGAAGATCAGGTGGATTAACTGCAGATGTATCTGTAGGAATCAATGTCCCTAAAGCAGAATTTACTTTATCTATTAGTGAATCACAAAATGAGATCACTACTTGGCAAGGAGATATTGTAAAAATAGACATGGTATTAATATCCATAGGAGGTTTTGATGGTACTGTACAACTAAGTACCAATATAGATGACAAACCAAATATGGATATTGAATTTTCACCAAGTTCTGTTTCATTGAGTAGTGGAGAATCAAAACAAGTTTCTTTGCTTATAACAACAACGTCAGCAACAGAACCTATAGATAGATTACCGGTTATTATTACAGCAACGTCGTTAACTTCTGAAACTACAACAACAGCATGGTTACAGATATTAGAACTATTCGAGATTGTGATTGATTCAAACAGCAGAAATGATGGAAGCAGGATAGCAACAATAGTGATCGATGGTGTAATAACACAACCAGAACAACTTCCTATCACGAAATATTTGAAGGAAAATAGTGAATTAACTGTAAAAATTACACAAGACATTATTGATGAAACAGAAGGAACAAGGTATGTTTTTACGGGATGGAATGATCAAACGAATACTTTAGAAAAAACTATAGAAATTAATTCGCCATTAACGGTGATTGCAGAATTTGATAAACAACATTACATAAACATCAGGTCAACTCCATTAGGAAGCATGATTGGTTTACTAGACATAGAAGGTTCAGGTTGGCATAAAGAGAATGCATTAATTGAATTGAATACTGACGATATACTAGTCGTAACAGAAGATGAATCTAGATATAGATTTGATAAATGGAGTGGTTCAATTGAATCAAATGACAGGAATATAGAATTATTAGTTGATGGGCCAAAATTAATTTATGCAGATTACATTTTACAATATAGAATAATAAAAATAATTGAACCGTCTTTTATTGCAGATATAATAACAACATTTAATGAACAATGGATAGATAGTGGAACAGAACTGTTACTTGAAACAACAAAGAAAGCTGACGAATATGGATTCATGCAATGGACAATAACAGGAAGCAGTTTCGATATAACAAGGACTACTAATCCTACAACTATCACCGTTAATGAACCATTAACTATTAGAATTCAGTACGATTTGCTTCCAATGGTGAATATTGAATCAGTAAGAATGGCAGATAATGGATTTGAAGGAGAAGGTTCACAGATATGGGTAGAATTATTGAATACAGAACTAAGAGGAGGATATGTGATAATAAAAACTTCAACAAGCATTAATGGATTAATAATAGGACCTGATCAACAAGAAATATACCTTGCTCCAGGAGAGAGCAAGTTATTTGCAATTACTATGAATTATACTAAAGCCGGTAGTGGTTCAATAGACATTACATTAGAGAAAACCGGAAGTCAGGACAATAAGTTTAAGAAAGAGTTTAAGATTTTCACTCTGAATGATAAAAGAGAAATAACAAATATAGGGATAGCATTAAGTTCGAAATATTTACAGCAAATTGATCAGTGGATGATTCCAAATGAGAAAGTAAAGATTTGTTCATCAGAGATCTTAGAACAATCAAGAGTCGGAGAAGATGAATCAGAATTACAGAAGGCTAAAGTAATATTACAATTTGTATCAAATAAAATACAAATATCAACCGATGTTCCAATGAGTGCACCAATGATGATAGAAGATTTTGGAATAATTGGATGTATTAATACTGAAGAAAAGATAAATGGTGATTCTAGAACTTATCAGATTCTAATGGGAAGTTTGTTAAGATCAATAGATGTAGAAGTAAGGCCGGTAATTGGAGTGATGGGAATTTCTGGAGATAATAACCAAGCTAGTGCTTTAATAAATACATGGATTGAGGCAAAATTAGATGACCAATGGGTTGTCATTGATCCCATAAACAATGTCATAGAGACTGAAATTGTAAGACCAATAAATGTAGAGGAAGGCAAATCCTATAGACAAAGATATTCAGATATTCCTGAAAACGGAGGAATATTGTCAGCCATGATTTATGATTGTATATCTATTTGTAATGTAGATGTATCGGACGAGTATAGAGGTACAGAATCGCCAACAAAACTTGGCTCAATCTTATTTGTAGATGGAGATGTTGAGATAGAAGTAAGGGATTCAAATGGGAATTTCATTGCAAATGGAACATTGAGCAATTTCAAATGGTTTGATAAAGATGTGCCTTTGAACAATAATAGGCAAATTAAGTTAATTTTGTTATCTGAGGGTGTAGATTTAGAATACATAATAATGAGAATCAATGGAGAATTAGGAGAAGAATTTGAAATCAATGGAATGCGAGTAATTAATTTTGAACCGCAAACAAAGTCAATTAAATCTGCATTAATTTCAAAGACTTCATCTGACTTTAAATTAGTAGCACTGGGAGAAGATTTCATAATTGCGGAATTCGACGTACTAGAGTTCGATAAGCAACAGATTGAATTTTTATCAACTTCGTCAGTAGTAGAACATTTAGAACAAAACAGATTAAATGCAATTCGTATAACAACAATTAGTCATTCAGATATTGATGAATTAATCATACTGAAATTTTCAGATGGGATACTTTCAGAGATGGAATCCAAATCATCAAGTATTGTTGCGATCATTAATGGAATAGAATCTCCAGTAGAGATAATTGATGATGGAGTAGTAATAACAATCATAATAGATGACCTGCAGAATCAAAATGAGAATGTAATAACATTATACTTCGCTTCGTATACTATGAATTTTGAGCTGAGAGACCCACTAAATCAGATAATTAGAAACGCGGATATAACCATGATAGGGGAATTTATGAATAGGACACAAACAAGTAACGAAGGAATGTTTACTAGACTAATTCCAGGAAACTATGATTTTATTGTAGAATATCGAGGAGAACAAGAAATTATTTCCAAGAGAATTACGAATGATGATGTAGATATAGAGATCAATCTTTATCGTTCAGACTCGATGGTAATATTCTTTATAGCAATTATATTTACAGTGATTCTAGTTGTAGCATATAGTATAGAAAAAGCGTTTGCAAGAATTTTACCGGAATATATCAACAAGAATACTGATTCATTTTAATTAGATTTTAACAACTTATTGAGGTTTCGATCGTATGTAGTGATTGTATTCTCAAGTTTTTTAAGGTCGTCTTCACTAATTTGGAATTCATTCCACAAATCAAGTTCTCTAATATATTCTTTAAAACGATCATAACCAGGTTTAACTGTTTCAACGATGTTTTCTAATTTAGCACCGCCAAGAAGTAATAATACGTCCAATCTATCAGAATTCTCTTTAACAGGAACAATTTGAATCAAAGATTCTTTCAAGGAAGGGAAACGTTTTCGATTCCAGGCATTATAATCATCTTCTAGACGCTTAGCAGATACAGTATTAAGAACAGATTCAGGAACACGAATAACAACAATACTCAATATGATAGATTCGTACTGGAAGGGAGAAAGCGGAAAATATGCTGCATCATCTAGTATATTTTTTAAATTGTCATAAATTTCATAACTTCGACCATAAACATAAACCGGTGAGAAAGCTAGAACTTTGAGAGACTTTGCCATTTTGCCAAGACTATTTATTGCATGTCCATTACTAGTTAACAAACTAAGAATTCGTGGAACTAAAATTTCGTATCCTAATTTTTTACCTGAACGATCTATTCCAATCATTTTGCTAAGTGCATTACCTTGTAAAACAATAAGCATATCTCCCGAAGTCTTTTGATTTTTTACTAAACGAGAAATGCCGCAATACGCATTGAATTGTACTTGATCAGTATCATTATTAGATGGGAGAGAAGCAAGAACTATTCGTGAAGATTTAGGATTAATGTGTTTAATCTTTTTGATTAAGGGAAGGGTGAGTCCTGAAACTAGTGTTTCTCCGATTGACCCAGTAATAATAGCAGTCTGTTCGTCAATATTATTATTAATACCAACCCGACGAATTTTATCTTCAAATTTATCAAATTCAGAAAAGGTATTTTCGAATTCACTCCAAGTATTGATATTAGAATCATAATCTTCATCGATTAGATAATAATTAGGATCATTAGAAGTAGATTCAGTTGAATAAGAAGAATTTTTTTCAGAATCAATAAAATCAACTAATAAATGATTTAATCGTTCAGGATGAACAGAATTTTTAAATGAAAGAAGCGTCTGTGAGCCAAAATCCCCAATACCAAAATTAATTACTTTATGGAGATTTTTGACTTTGACTGAATTAAGATTATCGATCAAAAGTGAAAGTTCTTTTTTAAAATTTATTAAAGGAAGATTACAAGTTGCACATTCTTCTAAACCACGAACATTCTTGTGACCATCAGGGCATAAAATAAAAGAATTATAAGAAAGTTTTCTAGATGTAGGACGAGTCATTACAATGTATATCATATAAGAGAATAAAAATAATTGGGTCAGATAGGCATAATTCCTATTAATTATTAATTAATAGTAAGATATATGAAACGACAAGACAAAGATATTGAATATAAATCCGTAATACTAGAACAAAGTAACAAGAATGTAAAAGGTCGTTTAATAATAACAGGAAATAAAATTTTATTTCAGAAAAAAGTGGGTTTAATATCAAAAAAATATGAAACTGAATTTCATACAATAATTGAATCAATAAATAAAATCGAAAAAGAAGGTTATTCGAAAATTTTAATTACAGATAAAGAAAAAAATATTACAGTAAAATTTATTTTAGATACGCCAGTTGAGGCGAATGAAATTAGTGATAAGATTAATGATACAATAAATCAATTAATTCTCGATACTGAAGAAGAGAAGAAGGATGAAATAGATCAGAGAATCAATCTAGCAAATTATTCAACCTATGTGTATGATATTACATTAGAATTATGGACTACAATTAGTTTGTTATTCATGATTATGAAAGAAACAATAGACAATAATTGGGATGAAGTTGATATAAAGGTGGAAGAATTCAAAGAGATAGTAGCAGAATTAGATAATAATAAAGTGAATATCAATGGTGATGCAAAAAATATCATAACGTCAATTAAAAGTAGAGATGATTTAACAATAGTGAATTCAATCAGAGTGTTGATAAAAACATTAGGCGAGTCTTTACAAGGTCCTGTACCATATAGTGAATGGAAAGAAATCAGTTCATCCATGAAACCAAGTTGGGAGAATTTACAATTTTTTTATCTCTTTACGGTTGCAATATTTGAATCGTATTATTTTGAGAACATGAACATGGATGAAGAAAGGAAATCATCGAAAGCAAATGTAATTAAATACATTCCAATAGTTAATGGACATTTTTCAGATCAGTTATTTGACAAAACAAAATATTCGACAAAAACACTTAGAGAAAGAAACGATACAATTGAGCAATTAATAGATGAAACTACTGATAAATTGCAAGAGTTGTTAAAAGATTCTTTGAAGAAAGTAAGTTTGTTAAATTAGTGTTATTTATTTTTCAACAATGTATTTTTAGATGTATTGAAGGTAACCGTGGATTTACCATAAGCAAATAGTTGTAAGTACTGTACTGCGTATTTACTCCTTACAGGCAATTGCCTAGGAATAACTTTTCCTTCGATACTAATTAATGAAGAGATTAACGGTTCAATATTAACATAATTTAAGATAAATTCATTCATAATGAGGTATTTCTTGAGTGTAGTGGCTTCATTTTCAATAATTTTTATACCATATTCGATATTCGATAATCTATCAGACAAATCAGTTTGTGCCTGATCGTCAAGTCGTCTGAGAGAAGATTCGATTTCAGAAATCAGTTGTGTGTCCTTACCCCATTGAAAATCTAAAGGAACACGTGTATCATTACGTTTTTCAAATTCTCTCAATAATCGTAATAATTCGCCAATAACAGTATGTGTACCTGTTTCAAGAAATTGTAACATAGACATAACATCAGGCAGATATAGAATTCCAGTAAAGGTAGAAAGTTGTTCATAATTAATCTGAATCTGTTTAGCAACATCAATAGTTTCAATGTCGGTTGGGGTTTGACCCAGAGATTCATTCAATGGAATTATGTTATATTCGTGCATTTTTAATGAACGTTCAATTAAACGTTTAAGATTTGTAATTGTTTTTTGCATTACTTGATTATAGCGTTTATGAAGAGATGCAATTGTAATAAGAAGAGTATCTAGAGCTTGTGAGCCTTTTCCTTGTAGAATGAAGTTTTCACTAATAGAAATAGAAGTGAATTCTAGTGTGGGGTCAAATTCTTTTTGCACAACAGTAACAAGACTTTCTGCAACACGAATAGTATTTTGAGATACCTCAAGAAAATAGTCGTTCAATTCACGTTGATTATTTAAGACGTCGTCAAATGTAAGATCAGAACTATAAGATAAATGGTCAGAGTTTATAGATGGAAGATTAGCAATACCAAGTTTTTCAAGCTTAGTTAGCATATCTTGACATTTATCAAGTTGATCGTTATGGTAATTGATGACCTTAAGTTCTAATGAATCATTTCCAGATAGTTGAGAATCAGAGAAAACGCGAATTTTCTCAGATTTTTCTTTGAGTCCTGAATATGAGAGCGTATATAATCCATCAAGAGTAATAGAAAGTTCTTCTTTGAATTCGCCAAGCGAGGTTATTGAATTACTAATATCAATACCAGGACATATTTCCTGAATTTCCTCTAGTTGTGAACCAGAATCATCAATACTACTGAGATAATTGTTGCATTGTTCTTTGACTAATTCAGTAAGTTCAGCACCTTTTGATCTTCTAGAGAGATTAATAGAGGACAATGACATTGCAACACCAATTGTACCCGCAGCAAGAATAGATTTGAATGAATCAGATGAATTAAAACCAGTAGAATAGTCAAAAGGGATTTGCATGGCTTGTAAAGGAACAATAAAGAATAGTGTGCCAGCAATAAGAGTAATTACATAAGAATAACTGGGCAATATACTTAATTCAATACCGCGTTCGTCCATCCACGGCCATAGTTTATCTAGAATAGATATAAAAGAAAGAGACAAAATCATAAGGATTGGAATAAATAACAAAACAAGATTATCGATTAGAACAAACAAATATGAATTAAAGAGGTTATTTTGTAGAGAAAGGAAACCGGAAAGAGATTCACTAAGAGCAAATTCATTGAAAGACAACAACCTAGGACTAGTTTCATAAACAATTTGTGAGAACATAGGCATAGTAGAATCAGATATAAGAGAATAGATTACCTGTGGCCTAGTATTTGGATTAATTGATAATATTTCAGCTAATCCAAGTGCATTAAATGGAATAAACATAATTAGGAATGAAAATAAAAGTCCAATATTTTTTGAGAGATTATCAGTTTTTTTAATTATTGCATAAACAAGCATAAGAGGTATTGAAACAAAATAATATGGAGTCAAGAATAAAGTTCCAGCAGTTAAACCAAATATTAGAGTGAAGATATTATCTGGGTCATTTAATGCTTTAGCAATAAAGACGCCAACAACGAAGAAACTAAGTAATAACCACCAGAAAGGTATTGATGTCTGATAAAGATAAGCAGGAATAAACAGAATAAATGAGATCAGAAATCCGGAAGTTATTGACCTGAATCCAATAAAAGCAGAAAGAATTGAAATAAGAAATACAATAGGAATTGGATATAATGGAACAGTGTATAGAATAATTAAACTAAATAAGAAGATTGAACTAGCAAATAGAATCTTTTTTAGATTTTTACGATATTGTTGTTCTCGTTCAATAGCATTATCGATATCAGAAGATGGTCGGAATCCAACTTTATCAATTACAGAAGAATTGATTAATTTAGACAATTTTTATCTCCAAAATATCAGAGAATTATGAACTGGTATCCTCAATCCGTTTAGTGCTTTTAAGTTCATGATCAGGAGATACATGAACGCCTTGTTCTAATAAATAGGAATGAGATAGGAGTCTTTCTCCTTGAGTAGTTTGATTATACAGGATATCCATTTCCTTGAATGTTTCGAGATCTTTGACACTAGCTTTTGCAGCAATAATTAGAAATCTCATAGTCCAAGGATCAGTTGAATCGACTTCGCGTATGTAAATACTTTTGGAAGCGTCTTGTTTTACATAACCAGACAACATAGTTTTAGCTTCGGAATCAAGGTCTTTATCCCATAAACCACGAGGGCTTACTACGGTGAACCATAGATAATCAGTTCGGTATTCAGCAGTTAGACCCATTGTAGCAGGAATTCTGAATATACCAAGGGCGCCAGAGAGATATTCCTTAAGATGTTGTCTATCAATAATTTCGTTGAGCATATTCTCTTGTGTAAGAGACGCTTCATCTTCCAGAAGTATACGTTGCATAATTTTTAGTTGCTCGCCTTCGGTTAATTCCGCAACACGATCATAATAACCACGATCTCGCATAGACTCATTCATTTTCTCGTAATAAGTATTTTGAAGAGTTGAAGCTTCAGTTAATAATTTTCTATATGAAGATGCTACTTCAAATTTTCTTTCAATGTTTTGATATGCAGAAAGTTTTGACTGGATAGTTTTACGTTCTTCAGTAATCGCAGTGAGTTGAGAATCTATAATATTTAATTCATGTTCGAGATCTGATGCTTTACCTTGCATATACTTCTTTTTTGGACCTAAGAATCCAAATCTAATTTTCTTTGCTTGTCCACCGACTCTACCTTTTTCTTGTTCACGACTGCGTTTTTTAATTGTAAGGTTTTCTTCTTCAACTTTTAGTTCCTCTGTTCTTTCGGTTGTTAGTCTTTTCATAACTTGACAATCGCCGAGCCGTGCGTCGAGAGTCTTAACTTCAGTTTCAACAGGAGACAGTAAAGAAGACAGAAGTGCAAAGTTTATGACAAGTTCAGGATTACTAATTCGTTCTACTGCAATTTGCATTCGTTTATGTAATTCAGTTTTTTCTGATTTGGCAAGTGTTTTATTAAGTTTATCCGCAAGATTACTGATATTAAGATATAATTGTAAACCAGTAAGGTATTGATCAATAAGTTCAACTAGATTAATAGTATCGGTAATAATTTGATTTTGTCTTGGAGTAAGTTTTTGAGCACTAGGCAATGTGTTGCGTAAGTCTTCGGTTAATTGCTTAACTTTATCTTGTAAAGTATTATAGTTTTGAGATAAGTTACTACTAAGAGATACTAATTCTTCGGATAGAGTTCTTATCCTAGCTTCTACAGTACCATCTGCAGCATCCAATCCTATTGATAAAACGGATTTGGATAAGTCATTTACTAAAGTACGGGTAGCAGTTTCTGCTCCACGAATATGCATGAGTAATTCGGCATCCATAGAAACCCCCTCTCCAAGGAAGCTTTGGACGTTTTCTTCAAATCTTGATTCTTCATAGGTATTTTTCTCGATAGAGAGACCTCGATATACGGCTTTTAATTCATCGTACGATGAATTCATTACATCGATAAGTCCTTTAGATTGTTCATTTCCTGAGTAAATTTCTAATTTTTCTTTTCTTAGTTCACGTAAACGGTCTAATTTATCAAGATATATTTTAGTGAGTTCAATAAATTCAGCAACTGGATAAGAAACTTTCAGTGTAGAAATTACATTGACCCATTTTCCTCCCAAATCTACATTAGAACCAATATTACTGAATAAATCTGCCAAGTCAAAATTCAAAGATTTCATCAATATATCAACTATAGCCTCATCGACTAACTTACGAGCGTCAAGTACACTTCCAGTTCTACTATAAGCAGGACCAAGAGACATCATAAGAAAAGCCGTAAACGGATTTTTATATGGTTCTCCATAAGTGCTAACAACATTATGATTTAGAGATCGATCAATAGCATATTCATGTTCAAGAAGAGAAGAATAACAAGAAGCTCCTTTAGCAGGAGGGTCGTCGCCACTACAAGGAAGAATAGCTAATCCAATAATTGGTATTCCACTGCCTATTTTTTTTCTCAAATGTCTTGCAAAGTCTAATGCAGTACCACTACCTGAACCGCCACCAAGGCCATAAACCAAAAATATAATTGGCTGAATAGTAGCCGTAAAGACATGTTCTTTAAATTTATCCATATAACCGTCGACAAGTTTGAGATGATGATAATTCAATCCATAAATTGCTTTAGATAAAGCGCGTTTTCTTCCAACTCCTCCAGCAAGCGGAGGAATTTCCATAGACGAAGAGAGCCAAGGTGTGTACTGTTCAGGTACAACTGCACCTTCACGTTCAAGAAAATCTGGATATGCTTTAATAAAATCAAACATTGATTCCGGAGTAGGGAATTTCATAGTTTTACTTTCAAGATGTATTTTATCAGTAGGAATTCCATTGGTTTTTAGAGTCTCAGATAGATTCTTGTAAGCCATATCAAGACTACGTATATCATGATCTGCAACATCTAATGCAAGCAGTGAAATTTTAATCCCGTCGATTTTCAGGAGAGGGAGTAAATTATCGTGATTTTGTACAAATGATTCAATTACATTTGCTCCTGTGCCTCCTAAGCCAACAATTTGTATAGAACTAGTATAATCTGCAGCCAAAGCAATCACTATACTAATTCTTTAAGCTCCCTTTTAATTGTTTCAAGGTCGTCAGATAGAGATTTATCAATTCGAGATGCTTTAATTAGTAAAAGATCTAATTTGTCTGCTTTTTCAGAAACACTTGAAGACAGATAAGAACTAGAAGATCTAGTTCGGATAAATAATAAAGCAAATGCAATAGTTGTAATACCAAATATAACACTTGCAATAATAAATAATGTAGTTGTACTAGGTGGAGCAGGATAATCTGAGTCAGGAATGGTGTTAAGAAGTTTTATTGCATCGTCATATAATCCAAAAGTAGTAAGATATTCCGCTTCTGAAACTATTTCAAGAGCTAAAGAATTATATTTTCCTTCCATAGATATTGAATCTAGTTTTTCTAATTTAGATTGTAAAAGTGCATCATAAGAAATAATTGTTTGATCAGTAATCGTATATGTGCGTTCGTCAAGAATTTCCATAGAATCAAGAGACATCACGAGTATAGGAACAAGTTCAAGAGCATGAACGGTTTTATCCATATCAACTACATCTTTTTCAGTTATTGATTCAGGAATTTTTCCATCTAAAGTAAATTGAGCAGTTCCTTCAACTGCTTGAAATACGATTGATTGAGAACCAGGAGTCCAGACAGAAGTATCAACGCCTTGGTAATTATTATTAAGAGTCCAAAAAGAATTTCCAGACTTTTCCATACTGGTTGTTAATAAAATATTATCAGATAATGTAGCACCAATTTCTATTTCAAAATGTATAGTATAAGCGCCACCGGCAACAAGAAATTCATCAGTGACATCATTACCATTTGGATCAAGAACAGTGAAATTTGTCAGGACAGCGGGTGCTTGAGAATAAGAGATAGGTAAAAGAATCGCTGAAAGAAATATAGAAATAATCAAAATACTGAATTTATAATTAGTCATTAAGTGCATATAGATATTATTAATTATTCAAATATATATATTCACTAAATTTTGAGCTAGGGAAAACTACTTTTTTTATTAATTAGAAGAAAATGCCTCGCTAATTGCAGAGTTTACATCATTGGCAATAAAAAAAGCGTCAGAGGCGATTTGAGATTTAGAATTAATCAATAAATCAACCACACCACCAGTATTCGCTAGAAGAATAACTTTTTTATTAAGATTCATAGCCATCGAAAGTTCAGACAGAGTGCCCCAACTTCCAGCAATTCCTATCACAACGTCAGCCATACTTACAACAAAGAA
>JACAFS010000011.1 GCA_013378385.1 Nitrososphaerota archaeon
AAGCTATAGTAAGTCTGAGTAAAGTAGGGCTACGCGTATTTCTATAGCCTTCTCTTGCGATTCTGAGAACTTTATAGCCAATAAATGAGCCTATAAGATAAAGTAGGCCCTCTATCATCTTATAATCCATAAATAACAACGTTGTTTGAAAATATGATCCAAGCACAATAATTGACAGGTAGAAACAAGTTATAAGGTTAAAAATAGTCCAAATTTGAGACATGGTAAGAAAATCACAAAGATCAAAAAACGAAGCATAATATCACAATATTAAAATATATAATATTTTATGAGATATTTGCTTCTTTATATAGAACAATAATACTTATGTATGAAGTTTATTTCTACATTATGCTGTGAGACGAAGAAGGGAATACAACTGTTAAGAACTGTAAACATCAGTGATAAATATTTTATAACAACTGGGGGGGAAATCCATGGAAATATGTAATAAATGTGGGCTACCAACGGATCTTTGCGTATGCCAGGAATTAGAAAAAGAAGATTCTAGAATAATAGTAAGGTTAGAAATGAGAAGATTTAGAAAACCAACAACAATAATTGAAGGGCTGGCTTCGAAGAGTACAGATGTTACAGAAATTGCAAAGAAATTAAAGAATACATTAGCATGTGGAGGTTCTGGAAAAGGCAATTTAGTAATACTTCAAGGGGATCACAGGGATGTATTGAAAGCGCATTTGATAAACTTAGGTTTCAGTGAATCTTCTATAGAGGTACAATAGAAGAAGATGTTTGAAAGGATAAAGAAATTAAAAGAAGAATTAAATCAAATCAACAATCTAAAAACTCGACGTAAAACATTAAGGTCTAAAACAAAGATTTGTCCATCGTGTACAGCAGAATTAGAGCCACTGAATGAACAACTTGAATGGCTAATGCCGCAGAAATATATTTGTAGAAAATGCAATTATTTAGGAACAGCGTACTTTGAGAAATAATTTAATATAGGAAATAGACTTAGTAGGAACATGGTAAGACCTACATGGGACAATTACTTTATGGAAATTGCACAACAAGTATCAAAAAGATCAACTTGCGATAGAAAGAGTGTGGGAGCAGTAATAGTTAGAGACAAGGTAATACTTTCGACAGGATACAATGGCAGTATAAGGGGAATAAAACATTGTGATGAAATTGGGCATCTTATGGAAAACGATCATTGTGTAAGAACAGTTCATGCAGAAGTTAATGCGGTAGCTCAGTCAGCCATGAATGGTACGGAGATAAAGAATTCAAGTATTTATCTTACAGCCAGTCCATGTTGGCCATGTTTCAAGGTAATAGTTAACAGTGGAATAAAAAAGATATATTTTGGAGAATTTTATAAAGATGAAAAAATATTTGAGTTTGCTCAAGAAACAGGTGTGGAATTGGTAGATATGAGCAACAAAGACAGATAATATCTATATTTGTAATGCAGATTTTAGACCTTTGTATCGGTTACGAATAGTAACTTCAGTAACTCCAGCAGCTTCTGCCACATCTTTCTGAGTCTTACTTTCGCCTTCCATTACACAAGCAACATATAATGCAGCGGCTGCTAGACCCATTGGATCTTTTCCAGCAGAAGTTCTTGTAGCTTCAGCTTTATGTAGGATTACCAGAGCACTTCTTTTTGTTTTCTCGGATAAACCAGCCTTACTAGCAATTCTTGAAACACATTTAGTAGGATCGACAACAGGCATTCTCAAATCCATTTCACGAAGAAGTAATCTATAACAACGTGCTATGTCTTTTTTCTTAATATTACATGCAGCTGCTACATCTTTTAATGTTCTAGGAGTTTCAGTGTCACGGCATGCAGCATAAAGAGAAGCTGCAATAAGTGCAGAAATAGAACGGCCTCTTACTAGACCTTTTTCAAGGGCTTTTCGATATATATAAGCGGCTTTTTCAATGACGGCGTCACTAAGATTTAATTTATCAGCTAATCTATCTAATTCACTAAATGCTTGTCGGAGATTTCTATCTACAGGTTCATGGACTTGACTTCGTCCATCCCAGGTACGTAATCTTTCAATTGCAGCTTTCATAGAAGCAGGTAAAGATCTACCTGCAGCGTCACGGTCTTCTGCACCTATAACAGTAGCAAGACCCATGTCGTGCATAGCAAGTGAAGATGGAACTCCAGTTCTAGCTCGATCGTCCTTTTCTTCTTTGGAAAATGCCCTCCATTCAGGACCTTCTTCCTCTATTTTATCTACAATAACATAACCACAGTTACTACAATTCATTTCTCCACCGGATGAATCTACCACAATTGGGCCTTTTCCACAACGCGTACATCGATCCACAGAGGGACGACTTGGTAACGAACCTAATTTTTCTTTAACCATTTGAATTTCACATATTTTTACTTTTAATATTTAAGTATTTGTATACTTATACTTCCGGTTGTTGTGTTGATGTCATATATAAACTTTAGCATATATGTCTATTATGGCAATGTAACATAATCAATAATATATATTAGAAAAAAAAGATGTAACGTGATACGTGAATAGTTGAGAGAAATTGGTTAAAATTGGGATAACAGAAAAAAAAGATGAGAATTTTTCAGAGTGGTATACTCAGACTGTATTAAAAGCAGAATTAATTGATTATTCACAAGTAAAAGGATTTATAATTTTAAGGGAATATGGTTTTTCAATATGGGAAAATATACAGTCAATTCTAGATAAGAAATTTAAAAAAGATGGAACAAAAAATGCGTATTTTCCATTGTTGATTCCAGAATCATTATTAAATAGAGAATCAGAGCATTTCAAAGGTTTTACCCCAGAAGTTTTTTGGGTAACTAAAACAGGAGACAATGATATAGAAAATAAATTAGCAATAAGACCAACTTCAGAAACAATAGCGTATGAATCATATGCAAAATGGATAAAGAGTTGGAGAGATTTACCATTAAAATTGAATTTTTGGAACTCTGTATTAAGAGCAGAAATAAAAGATACAAAGCCATTCATTAGAACGTCTGAATTTCTATGGCAAGAAGGACATACAGCGCATGAAACTAAAGAAGAAGCAGAAAAACAAGTAAATGTAATGTTGAAATTATACAAAGATTTTGTAAATGAATATTTAGCTTTACCAATATTAACAGGGAAAAAGAGTGATAAAGAGAAATTTGTCGGAGCAGATTATACATTAACATTAGAAGGAATTATGCCAGACGGAAAAGCATTACAAATGGGAACATCGCATCAACTAGGACAAAATTTTTCAAAGCCATTTGAAATAAGTTTCTTAGGAAAAGATGAAAAACAGCATTTCGTATGGCAAACATCTTGGGGAGTATCTTGGAGATTAATGGGTGCGTTGATAATGATTCACGGGGATGACAAGGGATTAATATTGCCTCCAAAAATAGCTCCGATACAGGTAGTTATTATTCCAATTTATTACGACGAGGGTAAGAAAAATGAAATAATCAAAGTAATCGAGAAAATAAAAGAACAATTAGATGAAAAAGGAGTTAGAAGTTATGTAGACTCAAGTGAACAGCATACGCCAGGCTGGAAATTTAATCAGTGGGAAATGAAGGGAGTCCCTATAAGGGTAGAAATAGGGCCAAAGGATCTAGATAATGACTCATTAGTGGTAGTAAAAAGAAATTCACGAGATAAGAAGAATATTGCCATCAGCGATAATCCTGCAGATAGCATAATAAAAGAATTAGAAGTGATTCAAGAGGAGTTATTCGAGAGTGCAAAAATGAAACATAGTGAGATGATATTCAAGAGCGATGAATACAATGAATTATGTAATAGATTGACCAATGATAGAGGTTTTATTAAATCAGCTTGGTGCGGTAGCAGAGAATGTGAAGATAAGATAAAAGATGAAACTGGAGCAGACGTACGACTGATTGAAGATGAGGCAATTAGTTCATCGTGCATTGTTTGTGGAAATGATGCAACAAACTCGGTTTATTTTGCAAAATCATATTAGATTAATTATTTATTCTTGTATAACGTGTAAACAATAGATGGATTTATTTCAGATAATAATTATCAGCGTTGTACAAGGAATAATCGAGTGGTTGCCAATATCAAGCCAGGGAAATATTATTATTTTGATGTCGGAGATATTCGATTACAATATAGAGAACGCACTTAAATTATCAATAGTTTTACATTTAGGAACTGTAATATCAGCTTGTATATATTTTAGAAATGAAATTATTCAGATATTTTCAAATTTTAAGAATTATAAATTTGGATATAATGATGAAATCAATTCATTGACAACATTTATGATTTTATCAACGATATCATCAAGTGTAGTGGGTATTATTTTATTTTCTAGTCTTTTAGAGATAGCAGGAAATACATTTTTTACTATAATTATAGGAATAGGATTGATTATAACAGGAATAGTACAGAAATCAATCAAGTCGGATTTAAAAAATACAGAGAATCTAAAACACGAGGTGTCGATAATAACAGGAATACTTCAGGGATTCGCAGTAATTCCAGGAATTTCAAGATCAGGAATAACAACGTCGTATTTGCTATTTAAGAAATTTAGTCCAAGTACGGCATTAAGGTTGTCGTTTATTATGAGCATTCCAGCGGTGCTATTAGCAAATCTGTACGTAATAGTTTTTGAAGGTATTCAGGATTTACAATATATTGAATTAATTATTGCAATAATGTTTTCATGTATTTCAGGATTAATTTCAATAAGTAGTTTCATAAAGATTGCGCAAAGAATTAAATTTTGGATATTTTCTATGATTGTAGGTCTGTTGTTGTTAACGCCTTATCTATTACAAATAATCAGTTAGAATGTAATTCAATAATAAAACATAAGATTATAAAGTAATTTTTAAAGTAAATTATATGAGTGAAGTCCCAGAAACAAAATTCAAAGTAAAAGTATATGATTATCCAGAGGGCAAGAAACCAAAGAGGGTGCCTAAAGAAGTTACAGAGTCATTAAAAGGAGTAGCAAGTGCAAAAAAGATTGGAAAGTTAAAAAAACAAGCAGTTCATTGTCCAGTTTTAGATGAAGAAAGAAACTTTGTAGAATGTTTTTCATGCCAATCATTTATCAGAAGAGTTATGGGAGAGGTAGATTGCGCAGGCGGATCTACAGAGTTACAGGTACAATAACAAAACTACATACTTTTTGCTTGTTCTAATTTTTCAGGCAAGTATTTATCAACAATAGTCGTTAATCCGTATTTACTAAAAGCTTCCAATTCACATTTTGCTTTAATTTGCAGAAATACGTCAAGCTCTTTATTCCATACGCCTTTTTGGTATCGAGGGTCGCGTTTTAATTCAGAAACTCTTTTAAAATCCATTTCAGTCATAGGAATTGTAGGTAATTTATATTTGGCAATATCAGAGGCCCAAATACCTAACCATTTAGCAGAAGGTACAGTCAAATCACGTAGATGTGCAGCCCCAGCAGAGCCAGAAACAATAACCATTGCAATATGTTCGCCGTAGACGTCACCGTCAGTCATAATGTATACAGGAAGATTAAGTTCTTTGTGTAAACGTTTCAGCATATATCGTGTAGTGCGAGGAGCTTGTCCAGCAGTATCGATGATTATAGCTTTGTATTTAGAATGAACTTTCTCTTCGATAAATCTGTTGAAGAGGCCTCCTTTTTCTATAGCAATGATCATTTCAGCAGAGGTATCAACAAAATCAGCAGTGCTAAGACTAGGTCCAATTAGATATCCGTCAGGATGTGAAGAGAGATTTGCTCTATTTCCCTCATAACCAGGAACAGTATATTCAATATCTAGGTCTCCGAATATTGCAGAGCGTTCTTCAGGGTAGATATTTAGTCGTTCTCTGGCAGTAGAAATGACAGATTCGAGGTCAGTAATAATTGCGTCAGATTCAGGTTGATCAGTATAATCAACCGCATAAGCTTGTGAGGAGTAATAGACGTCTCGAAGTGTAGATGATTTTTTATTAGACATTAATTCGTTGGCAAAAAATGCAAGCCAAGTTAATTGAGTGACTGAGCGAATCTGTTTAATATTTGACGCAGTGCGTGTTACTGTATTAGAACCAAGAATATATTGTTTAGTTTTTTTGTCATAGACGATATTTCTTACCGATCTGCTAGGAAAATGGATTGTAGGAAATCTCTGAGAGTTCAAATCAGAATAAATTTTTTCTCCAAGTTGTTTTAATTGAGATCTAATTTGGACTTTCTGTTCTTCTATGTCATTCTGACTTTTGGAGTGTTTGGTTTGTTTTTTAGATTTAGGCATTAATTATCGGCCTCTGATTCTTCAAGATATGCTTTAAGCATGGGCTGGAAATTAGGTAGGTTTTTTTTCCCCGACAAGTCTTTTGAAAATTCGGCAATTAGTGGAAGATACTTGGTATATATATCGCGTCTTCTTTTTACGGCTTCTTGTGATGATTGACGAGACAAATGTAAACGGAGTTTTCTAAGAACTTCTCGAACAGCATTCTTTAATTCTCTTTCAATTTCGGGTCTATCGGCAAGGAATTCTTTTCCAGCGGTTTTGAACGGAACTTTAGTTGAACATACATGAGTAATCAGAGCGAGGGGGGCATTATCAGGAATTTTATATGCACGTTTCTTATCAATTGCTAAATCTTTTACTACTTGCCAGGCAATATCACTGCCTTCATCGTATAGTAATGGAATACGATTCGCGTAACGGAATAATTTTACGCCTCCACTGCCAACATTTCCTCCATATGCCAATCCAACTTCTACAATAAATGGAAAACCAGAATATGCAGATGGAGGTCGTATAGCAATAGTAGAGAATTCAGGAGAAAGTTCACTCATTATACCAGCGTTTAGTATATCTTTGCCAAGAGGGGACAAACAATGAGAATCAGGAGGAAGAAATGATTCATAACTATGCATAGCATCTACCATTTTCACGATATTTTCATATGATAAATCTTTAGGACTAGATGTATGATCGATTTTAGCGAATTTAAAAAAGTTTGTAGAAGTAGTAGCGCCAACACGATGGAAATTGTTTGTAAGTAATTTATGAAGATTTTTATCATCAGTGTCTTCAATAAGTCTTCTCATACCTTCGAAATCAAAACCATGCGGATGTGGTTGAGTTTCTTGAGAAGGTTTTGGTAGTGTATTAGTGCTCCTCGGATAATAGAACATTTTACCTTGAGCATCAACAAAAGTTATTTCTGCATAGGGAGTAACCAATGCAGATTCTAAGAAATAATCATGAACTTTGGTAGATGCACGAAATGCATCTCCTGTAAGTAACAATTCGACAGTAGTGCCAGTAGAACCTTTGCCTTCGATTATTTCTTTATTTATGATTACAGGTGCATTTTTTTGTATATCTATCCTTAATGTGAACTTGTGGAATTTTTTACCATCTGTTGATGTATAAATAACCACGGGTTTGCTAGTAGTGATTTGACCGTATAAAACAGCCATAGTTCCTCCCATACCAAACATACCTCTAGCTTGTCTGAGTTTGTATTTACTTCCATAGAAAACACGGCCAAATGCATCTGGAGCTTTAACAGGATCAATGCCAGGTCCATTATCACTGACTTTGAGTTTATATGTTCTAGGCTCGGGACTATCTAATTGATCAACAACAGGAGTCATTCGAACGTAGATATTAGGAAGGATTTCAGAAGATTCGCATGCATCAAGAGAATTTTCCACTAATTCTCGAGTGGCAGTATACAAAGCTTTAGCAGGATTACTAAAACCTGCCAAATCTCTATTTCTATAGAAGAATTCACTAGGAGAAATGCCAGAAAAAGTAGTTTTAGTTTTCGACAACAGGACCATCCTCCCATAATTGTAGTCTGTCTAATTTTGCCTGAGTCCGACTTTTTTGCAGTAAGTCATAGGCAGTTTTATGTTGAGCACCGGAAATGAGTAAATTAATAGCATTTTCAACTAATTTAATTTGTTCGAATGAACCAATTATTGATATTGAATGTCCATAAACAGAAATATTTGTATTAGAAATTTCTTCCATAACTTTCCGAGCTTTACCATTTTGACCAATTACACGTGATTTAATTCTAGATATAGAGTGAGATGATTTTTTATAATATTGTGTAAGGTCAATTACGGAGAGAAATTTATCTTCGTCAAGTAAATTAGATGCATTAACTTTAGAGAAGCCATGAGCAATAGATCGAATTAAGTCGACGGCAAGAAGTGGATTAGAAGTCTCGTTGTCAGTAGAAATATGAATTTCGCCACTACGGCTATCTATATCTAGGTTAACATGGCACTTTTCTTCAATCCATAATTTAGTTTTTCCAGATTTACCTACTACAGAACCAACGCGGTCTATAGGTATTCGAATTGTTTTGTCAAATATCATTTTCAGTTATCTCCAGAAACTTCTTTTCTACATCAAATGCAGGGATTCCACGTTTAGAAAAGAATCTATGTAGGTTTTTTAGATCACGTAGTAAGAAATCTTTAGACATAGGATGAGAAACATCTACTGCAGAACCGAAATCAAATAAAATTAAATCATTGGAATTTTTGAATACGTTATATTCAGACAGATCAGAATGAATAAGATGAGATTTTTGATACAGCATAGTAACTAGGTCTAGAATTTCAACCAAATCAGGTTCAGATACCTCAGTTTCAGAAAGAGTAGGAAAAGGAGCGCCATCGATTCCTTGGAATTCCATTACGAGAACATTTTGTTTTACGGCAATGGGTTTAGGAACAGGGATGTTTATAGAATGAGCTTTAGATAGATTTTTAAATTCTTTTCTTGCCCATAATTCAATCAACTTATGCCCATTTGTATTAATATTTTTAAAACGATTATCGCCTTGAATGTACTGAAGTCTTTTACGGAATTCAGAAGCAACTGTAAGATAAATTTTAATGGCCACGTCGTTCCCTTCGGGAGTAACGCCCCAAAATATATTTGATTCTTTTCCAGAATTAACAATACCATTCAGATACGAAAGAGTTCCATTATTAAACATAGAATAAAGAGTAAGAAGAGTTGGTTTATTGAATACGTCTTGAAAAACCTGAAAATCCTCTGAACGTTTTTTCAATGATCGATTTGCTTTTTCAGAATTATTAATTTTGTGTAGTGCTTTTTTAATGGCGCGATTGTCTATTTGTGACGACATACGCTACAAGTCCTTTGGAAGATGTCCTTGTGCTTGAAGCCATTCAACTTGTCCAATAGTATATCTCCAAAGTATGTCTCCGCGTTCGTCAACTTTAAAGTCCCATGGAGCAATTATGACAACGTCGTTATCACGAATCCAGACTCGACGTTTTAGTTTACCGCGTATTCGTCCAATACGAATTTTATCGTCTGCGCATTTTATTTGAATTAACTCACTTCCTAAATGCTTGATAACACGACCAAACATTTCTCCCTCCTGTGGCAGAACTACGTCTTTAAGTGACTTTTCGTTTAGAACTTTCCGCTTACCCATTAAATCATATTATATTGGGAAAATTATTACTTAAACTCTATTGTGTGAATTTATAAATTAGAACAAATGAAATATTTTCAATAGATTTAATGGAATCAGGAGATGTTAAATCCAATTCAATAGCTAAATCAACGATATTATTTCCGACTAGATTTAACGTATTAGAAGTTTTTAATAATTCAATGGCCTTATTTTCGTCAATTTGAGTTCCGCCGAAATAATCCTCAGAAATTTCAATCTCAAATTCCCCTTCAGAAAGAGTTTTACCAATAACCTCAAGATCACAGATATTGACAATATTGGCTTCATTATTTTTAATGGAACGAAAATGAAATGAGTTAGAAGGCATATTATCTTGAACCTGCAGTTGTTTTTGCTCCACAGGCTTCGCAATTAATGAAATATAGTCGTTTGACTTTTTCTAGAGATGTATCATAACTATTGCAAACAGAACAATTAACGTATTGACGTATATAGCGTTTAAGTATGAAATCAAATGAATCGGGAGTTTTTCGACCAATAAAAATAGCCCTATCTCCATCAAGCGATGCAGAAGTGGCAAGTTCTTTTGATAGAAACATCAAGAAATGCTCAGAAGTTCGCCTCAATAATTTAGGATATAATGAAAAATTTCTAAAGAATGTTTTTTGACCAATCCAAAAGGTCTCGGCTTTAGGAATTTCAATTCTATCTTTTTTCTTAACTTCAACTTTAGATAACTCGCCTTCAATTCTTGTTAAGAGCTTTTCATAAGAATCGTCTTTCATTATCATATGAAGATAAGGACAAAAGAATATAATTGTTTCCAATTGAATGCGAATAATTATATGCAAAGTATTACTTGATATGAATCATGAATATACGAGACATAATCAAAGATTACCCAGACTATCCAAAACAAGGCATAATATTCAAAGATATGTGGCCAGTATTAGATAATCCAGATGCATTTCAATATATTCTAGAAGAATTTGAGAGGGAATTTGAAGGAAAGATTGATACGGTAATAGGAATAGAATCAAGAGGATTTGTATTTGGAGCTGCTTTGGCAAATAGATTAAAAATTAGTTTCATACCAATAAGGAAGAAAGGAAAACTTCCTGGAGAGACTATTTCTAGAGATTTTGAATTAGAATATGGAACTGCTTCTATTGAGATAAAAAATGAATCACTAAAAGATAGAAATATTCTAGTCATAGATGATTTATTAGCAACAGGTGGAACAGTAGAAGCTGCAATAAAGATGATAGAAACATTAAATGGAAATATAATTGGATTAGGATTTTTAATTGAGCTAAAATTTCTTAATGCGAGAAAGATTTTATCAGAGTATAAAATATTTTCAATAGTAGGATATGATTAATATGGATACAGAGATTGCAATAATTGGCGGAACAGGAATTTATAATACTGATATAATTTCAAACAAGGAGATAGTAGATGTAGAGACCCCATATGGAAAAACTTCAGATTCATTAACAATAGGAGAATTTAATGAGAAGAAGATAGTATTTCTTCCAAGACATGGAAAGAAACACAGTGTTCCTCCGCATAAAATTAATTTTCGTGCAAATATATGGGCATTAAAGGAACTAGGAGTGAAGAGAATAATTGCTCCATGTGCAGTTGGAAGTTTAAGAGAAGAAATGAAACCAGGGCACATAGCAATACCTGATCAATTCATAGATAGAACAAAGGATAGAGATAGTACATTTTATGACCAAGGTACTGTAGCGCATATATCAACTGCAGACCCATTTTGTCCAGATCTTAGAAACTTGGCAATTTCAGCAGGTAAGAAATTAAATTATAACATTCATGGTAAAGCTACACAAGTATGCATTGAAGGTCCTAGATTTTCAACAAGAGCGGAATCAAACATGTTCAGAAGTTGGGGAGCAGATACAATAAATATGACGCTATTTCCTGAATGTGTCCTAGCGAGAGAATCACAGATTTGTTACTTGGCAATTGCTACAATTACAGATTATGATGTATGGGCTGAAACAGCAGTTTCCCATCATGAGGTATTGAAAACATTAGAAAAGAATGTAGAGAAAACCAGCAGTATAATTCAGAATATCATTCCAGAAATTAATAAAAATAGGGATTGTTTATGTGCAAATGCTTTGGATGAAGCAATTTAAATAAAAGAAATGAATATTTCTTGTAGGAATAATGTGAGAATAATAAATGAGTAAAATTACAGATAAAAAATTAGCGGAAAAAGGTAGAAAATCATATGAATGGGCACGAAATAATATGCCAGGGCTTGTTACAACAATTAACAATACTGCGAAGAATTTTTCATTTGATGGAACAAAAATTGCAGTATGTCTACATGTAACAAAAGAAACATCAGTATTGGCAATGGGACTAAAGGAGTTAGGAGCAGATGTTTATCTTGCAGGTGCTAATCCATTATCAACACAAGATGATATTGCAGCATATCTTGATTCAGAAGGAATTAATGTTTTTGCATGGAAAGGACAAAATGATAAAGAATATCAAGAATGTATAGATGAAATATTAGAGGCAGAACCTGAAATCATAATGGATGATGGTTCCGATGCACACATTACACTACATCAGAATAGTAAATTTGAAAAGCTCAATGTAATAGGGGGAACGGAAGAGACAACTACAGGGGTCGTAAGATTAGAAGCATTAGAAAAAAGTGGTAAATTAAAATATCCAATTATAGCGGTAAATAATGCATATACCAAACATCTATTTGATAATCGTTATGGAACAGGTCAAAGTACATTTGATGGGATTTTAAGATCTACTGCGTTATTAATGGCGGGTAAGAAAATCACTGTCTGTGGATATGGATGGGTAGGAAGAGGAATAGCAGCAAGAGCAAAAGGTTTAGGAGGAATAGTTTCCGTTTCTGAGATTAATCCAATAAGAGCAATAGAAGCAGTAATGGACGGATTTCAAGTAAAACCAATTAATGAATTAGCTAAAGAATCAGACATCTTTGTTACAGCGACTGGACAGAAACATGTAATTGATAGCAATAGTATCAAGAATATGAAAGATGGTGCAATATTAGCAAATGCAGGGCATTTTGACCTAGAAATAGATGTAAAATTTCTACAGAGCGTAGCAAAGAATGTCAAAGTCATTAGAGATAATTTAGAAGAATATCAGTTAGAGAATGGAACAAAAATAGTATTAATTGCAAAAGGAAGAATTGCAAATCTAGTAGCTGCAGAAGGACATCCGCCAGAAGTTATGTCAATGTCATTTTCAAATCAACTTTTAGGTGCTGTGAAAATTAAAATAGATCATGAAAAGTTAGAAGGGTTGATAGACATGCCAAAAGAAATCGATGACAAAGTAGCTAGATATGCACTACAGGGTATGAACATAAATATTGATACACAAACGCAAGAACAAAAAGACTATGGCGAGTCATATATAATATAACTAGGGAAGATAAGGAAGAAGAAACATAGACAGAATTAAGGCAAGTATAGAGATAGAAACCAATCTACTAATATAGTTAATATTATTCTGAGATAATTTATTTCCAGCAACAGATTTTAACCCGCGTTTAAATGCTTGACCTCCGTCCAATGGTCCAAGAGGAAGTGAGTTAAAAATACCCAAATTAAAATTAATAAACCATATCCAGAAAAGTAGATTTGAGAATACAATGTATTGATTTCCTAGACTAGACGTGTAAAAGTTTTGCATAGAAGTTGAAAAAGGTATAGAATAACTATCACCTGAGGGATAGGAGAAATACAGCAACAGATCAGTGGAAAAAGAGAGTCCATTTTGGTATCTATGCAAAGAATCATTTATGTCAACAGAGGGCCTCATTATTCCGATAAAAGGTTCTTCGGGATTTTCTGGGCGACTAGAAAGAATTATTGAATAATCATATTGAACTGATTGTCTCTGAACTGTAAGAATAATCTCATCGCCGGGGCTGAGATTATTAAAGTTCTGTGAAAAGACAGCGGAATCATCGACGGGAATACCATTAAAATGAGTAATAATATCGCCAGGGAGTAGTCCGGCCATATTGGCAGGTGAATCAACAACAATTTTACTAACAGGAAGGCCATCAGCTACAGGTTCCATCGTATTGACAACGCCAACTAAAAGAATTAAGGCCATAAGTCCAACGACAATATTACTTCCAGCGCCAGCGGCAATTATACGACCTGATTTTTTGAAAGATACTGAATCTAGTTTGGTATCGTCAACTTCGACAAATGCGCCAATTGGCAAGAATAGAAAGAACATTATTCCTGAAGAACGTACAGGAATGTCTACAGCTCTAGCAATTACACCATGAGAAAGTTCATGAATTACAAGGCCTATGAATATAGCTATCCAACCATAAATTATTGGAAGGTATGGGTTTATTCCAGGAATTAACAAGGCGCCTTGTGGGCCTGTTTCACGAGCAATTTCACGTACCTCAGGAAAAGACAAGTATAAAGAAGCAGTTAACAATAGTATAGAAACAGCAAGAATTGAGAAAATAGGCATGAGAATAAGAGATATCCAACTTAAAATCGATATAAAACGGAATTTAGAAAGTTTTTCTAGTAAACTTTGACCTTTCTGAGTTTTTATGATTATTAGAGGAAAACGAAAATCAAAGTTAGAGTTTTTATCTTCCATAGGTTATTGAGCAATTTGGAAGGTATAAAAGATTAATTAGAAAAAGAATATTTTACCAGCATAGAGAATAATCAATAAATATTCGGACAGATTATAAAATAGCATATTGAAGATACCAGTAAGGCGTTGGGAAGGAAAATCAAGAAAATGGCTCGATGAACTCGACGGAGTGATAAGAGTTCCAGCAAAAATGAGTCAAACCTCAGGCATGGATGAAGAGGATCTCAAATATGCCACTATGTGTGTAATGTGTGAAAAGAGAATAACGAAACAACAAATGGATGGCGGAAGGAGAACCTACTGGAACGAAGGAATAAGTAATGGAAGATTAATCAAAGAAGGCTGGATTCATCAAGAATGTTTAGGATTTAATTCCGGTGTTTATGAGAAGGCATATATGCCATAATTAAACAGATTCATTAATTTTATCGTTTATTTGTTTAGACATAGCATGTCCCGACACAATCACTTTAACACTTCCAATTTTATCCATTTGTTCGACACTTTTTTTGATATCCATGGAAATTTGTAAAGCAAAAACTGGAGGACAGTAAGGAGTTGTTGCATGGTATTTGACTTCAACGGAATTATCTTCAGAAATGTTAACCTCATCAATCAAACCATTACCTTCGCCCATTTCAAGAATGGGAACGTTAATTTCTGGATCTACTACCTCTGACATTGCTTCTAAGACATCATCTTCAGAAAAGTCGTGTGGCATTAGACAGGGACCTGACTACTCAGATTCACTGCTTTCTGCGGTAGGTTCACTGCTTTCTGCGGTAGGTTCACTGCTTTCTGCAGCGGCAAGAGTGCTTTCCGCATTTTCGGCAACAGAAACTAAAGCTTCATCGACTCTTACAGCTTCAGTTGGACAGACAGTAACACATGCCATGCACCAAATACAATCAGATTCACGAACGGGTGCTGCTTTATCAGTAAGATCAAGTTTTTCTTCAGTACCGCTAAAACCTATATTTTTAGTCCATTCGAAAACTCCTACGGGACATGCAGGTAAACATGCGCCATCAGCAACACAATCATCAAAATCAACAGCTACGTAAGTTCCATGTATACCCAATGGTTCAAATTTTTCTCCAGCGGCTTCATACGCAGACTTTACTTCGTCACTTTCAGCAGCAGCTCCGTCTTTTCCTGGTCCCCAAATAAGGTAACCATGTTCGGATCTTGCCACTGGTTTCAACTTTTTTTCAAATTCTTGATCGATAGGCATAATAGCAATCATTATGTAAAAGTAAAAAAGCGTTATGGTCAATATCAAAGTTGAAAGGCATATAACGCTAGTTATTTTATATTAAACGAATTATTTCAGGTCAAAAGAATAAATTTTAACATGAAGGGATTTTTTCCAAAGCTTTTGATATATCGGATTCTGTAACAGTAAGCGAGAACCTAACATAATTATCGCCAGCATTTCCAAAACCAGAACCCGGAGTAACAACTATTCCGTTATCTAGTAGTTTCATTGCAAAACTTTCACAATTTTCATTAACCTTCATCCATAAATAAAATGTTCCAGATGGTATTTTAACTTCATATCCAAGTTTTGATAAACCATCTGAAAGAAGAGACATTCTATTTTCATATGTTTTTATATTGTCAAGAATTTCTTTAGGAGGAATGCCATTATTGTAACTATCAAGAGCAGTTGAAGCTGCATGTTGAATGAATTTTGGTGAACCAGAATCAATTTGATTCTTTATTTTTTTAAGTCCGTCAATCAGATTCTTATTCCCGACAGCAAAACCAATTCTATAACCAGTCATGTTGAAAGTTTTAGATAGAGAATGAAACTCTATACTATTTTGATGTGCATTGTCACATTGGAGTATAGAAGGAGCTTTATAACCACCATAAGTAATTTCAGAATAAGCATTATCATACACTATGATAGAATTTTTTTCATTACAAATATTGACAATATTATTAAGTTCGGAAGTTTGTATAACAGATCCCGTAGGATTGTTAGGATAATTCAGATAGATACCGGAAAAATCAGATTCTTGTAATTGAGTGGTTTGCGGGATGTAATTAGATTCTTCAGATAAATCAAGAATCAAAGGTTTAAAGTCATTTAACATTGTGCCGCCATGCTCATAGAGGGGATACCCAGGATTAGGTACGGCAATGGTGTCGCCAGAATTTAGAAATGCGCGGAAAATATGGGCCAGTCCTTCTTTTGAGCCAATTAGAGCACATATTTCTTCGTCAGGATTAAGAGATACATTGAAACGTTTTTCAAACCAAAGAGATATACTATCTCGAAATGATTTTTCTCCTGCGCTAGATGAATAATTATGATTGCCAGAAATTGAGAGTCCTTCGACTAAAGATTGATTGATGAAATCAGGAGTGGTCAAATCAGGATCTCCAATACCAAAACTTATCAGGTCAATCCCTTCTTGGCGTTTTTTAGAGATTAGATTCTCAAGCTTAGCGAAAGGATAGGGCGGAAGAGAATTTAGTCTAGTAGAAGTTTTCATTTAAACCACGTAACAACTTTTTGTCCCTTTATTAAATCATTTATAGTTTCGCGTTGTCGAATTATTTTAGAATATTTTTTATTAATCATTACTTCCGCAGCTCGTGGCCTAGTATTATATTGTGAACTCATCGAGAATCCATATGCCCCAACGTTAAGAATTGCTAATAAATCACCTTCTTTTACATTGCCAATTTTCCGGTTTTTTGCAAGAATGTCCGTATTTTCGCAGATTTGTCCGCAGATGTTTACAGATTCATTACTTCGAGAATTTAGTCTACTGGCATTAACAACATGATGATAGGCATCATATAATGCAGGGCGAAGTAATGTATTCATTCCTGCATCTATACCAACATAATTTATTGGGCCTTTTTTGATTGAATGAACGTTAGTTAATAAAATAGTAGAATCCGCAACAAGATATCTGCCAGGTTCAACATATAGCCAAGGTTTGTCAAGAATC
The DNA here is from genome assembly GCA_013378385.1 of Nitrososphaerota archaeon. Classification (GTDB taxonomy): domain Archaea; phylum Thermoproteota; class Nitrososphaeria; order Nitrososphaerales; family UBA57; genus UBA57. The sequence goes on from JACAFS010000011.1 coordinate 17,075, forward strand.
CTAGAAGATTTTCTACCATTAAATATTTTACCAATATCGGAACCAACTTTCTTCATATCAAGTGGTTTTTCCGGAGGTTTATACGGAATGCCAAATCCGCCACCAATATTAATGAAATCAAGTGAGATTTTGCATTCTTCAACAATTTCGACGGCAATGTCAATCAATTTACTAGTCGCTTTTTTGAAATAAGAGGAATCAAGAATTGATGAGCCAGTCATCATATGTATACCGAATTTTTTCACTCCTGATTTTTTTGCAAGACGGTAAGCAGCAACAGCGTCTTTTTTACTCATACCGAATTTAGTGTTTTTTCCACCAAAAACCAATACACTATGTGAACCGCTGCCAATTCCAGGATTGATTCTGAAGGAAATGGTATTTGGAGTTCCAATCTTAAGAAGTCGAGGAAGAATAGACGAACTATCAACATTAATCATAATTTTTTGTTTTAATGCGTAAGAAAGTTGATCGTCAGAATTATAGTTTCCAGTGTACAAAATATCTTTACTAGAAAAACCAATTTTTTTAGCAAGGAATATTTCTTCAGGGCAAGAACAGTCAGCGCCACTTCCTAAAGAATTGAATAATTTGAGGACTGAGAGATTATTGTTGGCTTTCACTGCATAATTAATCTTGAATTTATCATAATGTGAAGAGAAAGCCGAATAAAGGTTATTATAATTAGAAATAATTCGTTCAGAATCAGTAACGAATAATGGAGTGCCAAATTTACTGGCGAGTTTGCTAGCACTGACATTTGCAAAGAAAAGTTTTCCATTAATATTTTTTAGAGGAGTTTGTATTTTCCACATATTTATTTCACTAACGAGATATTACATCTTGCATACTATAAATTCGCGGTTCAGAGACATTATGAAGCCAATGAGCTGCAGATAGTGCGCCTCTGGCAAATGCTAATCTAGAGAATGCAATATGTTCGAGTCTAAGAATTTCATATTGACCGGCAATATTAACCTCATGAATGCCAGGAGTTCCACCTATTCGTTCGGATGTAACTTCAAGTTCAGATTTTTCGCGTTTTCCATGTTTACTGCGATCAAAGATAAGATTTTCATATCCTTTAGATTCAGAAATTATTTTAGCTAGTGAAAGTGCAGTTCCACTAGGTGAGTCGATTTTTTTAGAATGATGTTTTTCATTAATACTTATTTCAAATTCTTCAGGCAATAGTCCAACTAATTCAGATAGTCGATATAGGAAGTTCATTCCAATAGAGAAATTTGAAGTGATAAGAGATGGGACTTTTTGATCAAGGATAGAAATAAGTTCGGAATATTGTTTTTCAGAAAAGCCAGTCGTGCCAATGATAATTTTTTTATTGTTTTCTACATAGATAGGTGCATTAACAAGCTCAGAATCAGGAATAGTAGCAGAAATAGTAACATCGGCTTTTGAGATGGCAGAAGATAAATTGTCAGAACTTGTTATCGGAATGTCAGACTCAATAATACCAAGATCAATTAATGATTTGCCGATATTTGGGCTATTTACTGCTTCGACTGCTCCGACAATTTCGAAATTTTCGATACTTTCCTGTATAATCGACCTGCCAAGTCTTCCACAAGCGCCAACAATACAGATTTTAGTACGATTCATAATACAATCCATCTATGTATTTATCAGAGTATAATCTTTCCTGAATATTAACGTCAAAAAAGTCTTCAATAGGCTTGAATAAATCACTATTTTCATAAACTAATTTAGATTGTTCGAGTATAAATTTTAATGCTTGTTTAGTAACTAGCCCAAGAGGCTGTCGTGAAGGTCCTGATGGTAAACCAATAATTCGCATTAGTGTCTTTGTTGGAACAGGATTACGTGATTTAACAACTACGTCGCCAAGATTAGTTGATTCAGTTGTTTGAACGCCGACCAATTTGAATAAAGGGGAGATAGATTTTTCAAGATTTGAATATTGAGAATCATTTTTCAGAGTCATGCTAACCAATTCAGTAATTGCCGCAGGAACTAGATTCGAAGCAACGGATATTACACCGGTAGATTTGATTTCTTCATCCTGAATTAATGATACAGTCTTATCGTCGTCACCAGACAGAATGCAAAAATCTTTACCGCAGAGTTTTCTAGTTAGTTTAGCATTATCAAAATTACCAGTAGCTTCTTTTACAGTATTAATATTAGGGCAATTGGCATATGCAATTGCAAGATCTTGTGGCAATAATTGAGTTCCTGTACGTCCGGGTATGACATATGGAATAACATTAACAGAAGGAAATTTTTTTGCAATAATTTCGAGGTATTCTTTACGAATCTCAAGTGAACTAGGTCCGTTATAATAAGGGTCAATAAGTAGAATATTATTTATACCTAAATCATGAGCAAATTGTGTAACTTTTAGACTTTCAGAGGTATTATTGCTGCCAGTCCCTGCAATAATTACAGTTCTTTCACCTGCAATATCATACACGGTTTTAATGATTTTTTCATGTTCAGACCAAGACAATGTTGGGCTTTCTCCAGTAGTTCCAGCAATAAGAATACCGGAAATGTTTTCAGATATTTGGAATTCAATGAGTTTAGAGAGACCCGCATAATCAACTTGATAATCATCAGTAAATGGAGTTATGAGGGCAGTATAACATCCTTTAAACAATTCTTTATCATTCATATTAAACAGTACTTTGAGTTAAGTACTGCGGAAAATAAACAGAAGATAAATATAACAAATAAACCTAAAAACAAGACTAGACAATAAAATTAACAGGGCCCGTAACTCAGCTTGGTAGAAGAATTTCGCCAAAAGTGACCGACTCATATAATAATTGAGACATCGGTTTGTCGTGGGATCGAAGCCCACCGGGCCCACATATAATTAAGAAGAATCTATTGTTGCCAATCAAGAGTCTTTGTTTTACTCTTTTTTCGCATTCTTTTGTGAACTAATTTCCAGGACATAATAAATCAATAATTATTACGAATAAGATTCATTTACAAATCAGTGTAATAATCCTTTGACAAAATCGACAATTAGGTTAAAGTAATAAATAAGAGATATAAAAAAAATAAAAGAAATTGATATAAATAATTGCATCGTTCGTATTTTGAGTGTCGTTAGCCGTCTTAGCTCAGCGTGGTAGAGCAGTTGACTGTTAATCAACTGGTCGCAGGTTCAAGATTATAAATGAAAATCCTGTAGACGGCGCTCAATTATATTAGCTATAAAATGTATTTTTTTGAGAAATTCTGATATGACTGTCTCAGGTTATTATTAGTAATTGTTGATTTAAATCCAAAATTAGACAATTCTTCAATGCCTCCATATTCATTCATATCATGTGAATACTGAATACCGCGAATTATATCTAACAATAATCCACCGGCATTCGGTCCGTCAGTACTTCTCAAGTAAATATCGAATCGAACTTTGGAACCAAGAAATGAATCACCCTCAAGCCAAAAGTAATTAGTTCGAGAATTACCCATAAAATCAACATAATCAGTAGTGCCTGAAACGGTTTGAACGTCATAGGGTAATTCTGATTCAATAGTATTAGACTTAACTTTGCGTTTCAATATTCGTAAATCTTCGTCCACGGTATTATTTGTTTCAATGCCTCCACCTACATCTAATTGATAACTCTTGTTTATTCGTATGCCACGTTCATGCATCAAATTCATAAGTCCCTTATGAAAAGCAGTTCCGCCGAATTGACTCATTAAATCATCCCCTACAACAATCAATTTTTTATCTTTGAAAGTCTTTATGAATGATTCATTGGTCGCGATACTAGTAGGTGTAGCGTTAATAAAACTAGAACCGATATCAGCAGATATTTCTGCGTATTTCTCAGAGCTTTTATGAAGACCGGATGAGATTAAATTAATTACAATATCAGGATTTTTCTTTTTCAGTGAATTATGAAATTCAGATTCCATAAAAGGATCGAAACCACTTTCATTTGAGAATTCAATAGAAGATTGAAGATTTTCATTCATATTATCGTCAGATAAAAGTCCTGGTTCAACATTGATTGAAGATACATCTAGATCAACAAATTTTTCTAATTTATTGGAAGAGGAGAATATGCTTTTGTTAAGTTCAAGGCCGATTTTATTTTTCTCAATATCGTAAGCTCCGACTAAATCAATATCAGATATTTTATAATTACCAACTAATGGATGCCAAAGTCCATATTCATCAGTTTTACCTTTGTTATTTTCTATTTTCTTATAATATTCAATACCTTGTACTAATGCACTTGCTGAATTGCCTACTCCAAGAATTACTGTTCGAATCATTTAGCATCAACCTGTGAATAATATAATTTATAGTTTAATCGCGGATTACAGAAATAAGGCCAAATAATCCTGACAAGATAAGCACTCCGGAGATGAAATAATATATTGGAACTATTTGAGGAGCAAGTGTTTGAGTAGAAGAAGTATAATTAGCAGACAATAAACCTAGAAGAATCAGTATTAGGCCGATAGCTCGAAACATTATATCTGAATCAAGTTTACGATTTTTTACAATTGACATAAATTATATTCGCAATAGCATAGGTATTAGTCTTTCTACAAAGATGGTGCCGGGGGTGGGATTTGAACCCACGAACACCTAAGTGACGGGATGTCATATACTTGGCCCTCCAAGGAGGACGATCTTAAGTCCAGCGCCTTTGACCTGGCTCGGCAACCCCGGCATTATTTATTATTGATTTGAGTAGCTTATAATAAATTAAAAGGCTTCTACAATATAATAAAAATGAGAGGTGTAAATAAGAGATTTTGGTAATAACAAGAAGAATATTGGCAATGGTGTTCATAATACCAATAATTTTCGGATTAATAATAGGAACTCAATTAATCGACAATTCGAATAATGATCCAGAAAAGGAAGTTCAAGACAGTTGTAATTTAAGATATGAGAATAACAACAGATACATCAAAGAATATGTAATACCAAGTAAATGTTCAGCTCCAGTTGCAATAACAATTGATAGTGAGGGGATAGTATGGTTTATAGAGAACAATCACAGCAAAATATCTTCATACAATCCAGAAGAAGATTCATTTAATGAAGTTATAATTTCAGAAGTTTATTCAGATATCCAATCGTGGAGTATGATCGCAGTTGATGATGATATTTGGTTCACCGATCATAGAAATAATTTTATATGGAGATACATGAAATCGGAAAATATATTTGAACATTATATTTTACCTACTGAAGATGCATATCCGGTTCAGATAATTAACTTTGAAGATAAAATAATAGTTTCAGAGATATTTGGAAAGAAAATTGCAATATTAGATAAGAATAAATTATCTTCTAATACAAGCAACGGAATAAATGAAATTACGCCAGAAATAGATTTAGAAGTTTTAGGAGGCATTGCAACAGATAATGAAGGAAGAATTTGGTTTACAATGCTTACATGGCCAATTGAAGGACATCTAGGAAATTATAAGGATGGAAAATTTACGTCCTATAAATTACCTGAAGGTATATCATCCCCAGTAGGAATAGCAATAAAAGATAATAAAATATGGATAAATGATCACGGGTCTAGTCAATTTGTTTTATTTAATCTTGAAAATAATACGTATACAAAATTTGTCACATCTGCAAGTAAATCAGACTTTACAACAACACTGCCCTATTGGAATAAATTTGATAAAGATGGGAATATTTGGATGAATATTCACCAGTCGAATACTATAGCAAAATTTGATACTACTAATCAGATATTGATTGAATACGAGATACCTACGAAAAATTTTGACTGGGGAGGAATATCAAATCCGCTTCAATTTGACATAGATAATCAAGGAAACATCTGGTTTACTGAGTGGACAGAAAATAAGATTGCAGTACTAGATGCGCAAAAGGCTTTAGAATTTACTATTGAAACATCTACAAGGGAAATTAATATGAATAAAAATGAACTAAAAGAAATCACATTGATAATAGAGCCGAAAGATAGGATAATGGCAAATATAAAAAGTTCTGGAACGTTTACAATAAATGGATTGCTAGAAAATGTTTCTATAACATTTGAACAAATAGATAGCGAATTTGATACAATACAAGAAATACCAATTTTGATAAAAGCAGAGAATCTAGAAGTCGGAACATATACAATAATGATAAGTGTAGAGAGTCAAGAAATAACACAATCGATTCCTATAAGATTAATTATAAAATAAGGAGAATTGTATGGGGCGAGGGAGATTTGAACTCCCGATCACTTGCTCCCAAAGCAAACATCTTAGACCAGACTAGACAACCGCCCCAATAACGTATAATTGTCAAAATAAAAAAGCCTATCTAGATTTGATAGAATTAGGTCAAAATAACTTAAGCTTTAAATGCATATTTTATTTATATAGTATATCTTGTCCTCAATGCCTTACAGAACATCAAAGAGAGTAAGGACTATTTATTCGGTAATTGCTTCGTCGAATCGTCTAGATATTTTACGCATATTAAATGCAAAAGGGCCTCTAAGTTATTCTGAGTTAAAGACACTTGCGGGATTTAAGTCTAAAAAAGAATCAGGTAAATTTGCCTATCATCTAAGAAAGCTAGTTAAACAGATGTTAGTTACATTAAACAGATCAGAAAGGAGATATACAGTAACAAACTTGGGAAGATTAATTCTGAATTTAACCAGGCAAATAGAGGAACAGAGTGTAATAGAAAGTGGAAAGATTTACGTTAGAACATCTAAAGAAATGATGGAAGAATTCAAGCCAGATAAGATTCTACAAGCATTAGTTAAAGAAGCAGGAATGCCTGTCGATTTAGCGCAAAAAATGACAAGCGAAGCAGAAGCAAGATTGTATAAATTTCAAACAAGCTATCTAACTGCTCCATTGATTAGAGAAATAGTAAATGCACTACTAATAGAACATGGATATGAAGAATATAGGCATAAATTAACAAGAATTGGATTACCTATTCATGATGTGACGCAGATGTTGAAACATAGTACAAGGAGCGACAAATGAGTTTCGTCACTATTAACACAAACCTCAAAGGATGTATTTTCAGTATATCT
>JACAFS010000012.1 GCA_013378385.1 Nitrososphaerota archaeon
GAGATTATGGGTATAGAGAATCTATTTTCAAACATATTTACAAGAGACAATTATACCAACCGGTACGACCAAATAATACATACAATGAAAAAATTCGATGTTGATGCACTTGAAACATTGATGATTGGCGATAGAATCAATGACTTTGAATCAGCCGAGAAAGCTGGATGTAAATCAATAATTATTAGGCGAGGCGAACAAGAAGGGAATAATAACATGAATTGGGTTAAAAATAACATACAACTCAAAGATGAAATAGTAAAAATATTATAGGTATTAATTTGACCTCTTAACTCCTAATCTTTTTAATAAAATCTATTGTTGATTCTCTAATAAATGAATCTATACTCAAAACAATTATAGTATAAACTAATACAGAAATGAATCCTGGAGGTATGATATAAATAATTATTGACCCAACTGAAGTCCCTGTTAAAGGAATTAATTCTTGATAAACATATAAAAATCCTGCCATTATTATTCCTGAAAAACTATATCTTAATATTGATAACTTAGGAAAGTCGAACTGCATTACGCGTTTTGCTAATAGTATTTTATATATTGTAAATGGAATTGTTATCAATAACAATGTTATTGCCCAATACATACTAAGCATCAATTCATTTTCAACGCCTTTTGACGTATACATTATTACTCCCAATATTGAGAAATATCCTGCATATTTCATTAAATCAATTAACGGCAGCCTTACTAACCAACTATTTCTCAATCTCTTAAACTGTAGATTGTTTATATTTTCGTCAATTTTTTCCAAACCCGTTAATATATTCCACATGAAATACTCTATTCCTTCAATTACTGCCACTATTGTCAAAATTCTTAAAACAAGTTTTGCTTTTACATATTGTTCACCCAAAATTCCCAACAGTGGTTCTGCCAACATCAATGCTCCAACAGCAAGTGGAATTACGACAAAACTCTGTAGTCTAAATGTCAATGTAATATCTTCATTTCTATTATCACGAATTAATTTTGGATATAAAACACGCAAAAATTCTTCACTATAACGAACTATTAATGTAAATACTCTACTTGCTTGAAATATTCCGACAACTGTGGTTGAACCAAGAATTATTGCTACAAGTATTGAATCAGAAATCGATAATCTTGAAACCGACATGTTCGATATTGGTATCCATGCTGCTTTATACCATTTTTTTATAGTAGAACTCTTAAACGAACCTCTTAATTTCGGTCTTATTATGTAGATAACAATAGCTAATTGTAAAAATTGCCCTAACGCTAATGATAATATCGCACCAATTAAACCAAGTTTTAGAATTGCTATTGTATAATAAGCACCAGATACTTTTCCAATTTCTAAAGCAATCGTTGCATATCCTAGATATTCCGGTTTATATGATCTTGCAACTGGCTTAACCACCTCCCAAATACATAAAGCTGGAATTTGTATACTGTAAATCAATACATAAATCAATATTGCTTCTATTGACGAAGAGGCTGTCAGTGCAAGTACTAAGTATGCTATGACAAAAATTGGCACTGCAATAATTCCTGCCAATAAAGAGGTTCTTGCTACGTCTTGGCCTCTGGCAGAATATCTTAATGTCCAATAATTTAAAGGGGCTAACGGTATCAGCAATAATCCTACTGAACTTCCTAATGTTTGCCATAAACCAAATTCATCAACAGGAAGATTTCTTGTTACTAATGTAATGAAAATTAGTCCTGTAATTAATGTAGCAAACCGCGCAATTAGCTGAATAATTCCTGCATAAGCTATTCTTAATGTCAATTAAACAACTTTCTTTGTAACATATTCTTAATATAGTCTTTTCTCTTCTTGATTATTGCTATTTTTTCCATAATATTATTTTATACTGTCCTGAACCTGATTTCCATATTCCATATTCTGAAACATCGTTACTTACCGATTGAGGCACTGCTTTAGTTGCCATTACATGATCTGTTTGTATAACAACAATCTTCCCAGAATCAATTTTTTTAATTTCTTCTCTTGCAATAATCTGCGGATAAGGACATACCTCTCCTTCCATGTCTATTATTATTGCACTTTGTTCAATCTCTTTCATATCTTCGTCATTCACTTTTCTTTCTTCCATTATATTTCACCTATGATCAAACTGCACAACCTGACCTTCTAAACATCCAGTGAGTAGCAACATATACTCCTAATAATAGACCTAGTGATGTTATAAAACCTGCTACGGACAAAAATGCTAACCCACTAAATGTATTACTGATGTTACAACCTGGCGCCATTCTTGAACCGAAACCCATAACCAATCCACCAATTACTGCATTTGGAATTCTTGATCTCTTTATTACTCTTATCTTAAAATCTCCGCTTAAATACGCTGAGATGAAAGCTCCTAGAATTAAACTTACAAATAATATCATATCTAAGCTAATTGAAAATATACCATCACGAAATACAACACTATTCCAATAAATATTATTTTGAAGAGTTTCTATACCAAATATCTCACTATAAACTAAACCTGTCCATTTTGCCTGAGGTCCTGTTACACTTAATGTTCCCCAAACTACAAACCACAATGTCGCTAATACTCCCATTCCAACACCAACTAATTTTGTATCCCATTCTGCTTTGAGACTCTCTGATGAAATATTAGATATTTTTAGACCTTGGATTGTTTGATTTATAACTAATTTGTTTTTACTTCGTAAATAAACCACTGCCGCACTTATCAATAATACTGGGACAATCGGCGAGAATAATTCTAAACTCGAAATAACACTATAACCATCAAAAATTTGTAATGGAACAAAGAAATATGGTAAAAAGACTTCTGGAAATAGTGCAGCAAATGCTATGTATCCCACACACGCTGAAATCAATAACAACCAATAATGTATGTATCCTTCTCCCGCACGATATAATGTACCTGATGCACATCCTCCACCGTAGACCATTCCTATTCCAAATACAAATCCTCCTATTATGTTAGAAAGACCATAATTCGAAACCCAAAAATTAGAACTAGAAACTCCTAACACATATGCTATACTTGTGCCAAGCATCATCGTTACAATTCCAATAATTACTCCATTTAGCACTCTTGTATCTTTGAACGCAATAAAATCTCTTAATGCACTAGTAAAACAAAAGCGTCCTTTTTGTAGAAGTATTCCAAATCCCAGTCCAATGAGTAAAGTTGCACCTAATGATAAAATATTATTGTATTCTAACATGCTCTAACCTCCACAATTGAAATTCGCACTAACAATTTTTGCATCATCTTTTGCCACATTTAATCCCGTATTACTATTCATTATGTTGTAAAATTGCACATTGTGAGATCCATTTCCTGTTTCTATTGTTGCAATAATTTCAAACTTATTCAAATCAATTACAGATACAGTTGCATCGTTACTATTACTGATATATCCATAGTTTCCATTGGGCTCAATATCGATATTATGAGGAAAATCTCCTGTTTGAAGCTCTTTAATTATTTCTCCCTTCATGTTTATGATCAATACCTTATCTTCTTCAGGCAACGTGACAATAACGTTTTCCCCATCTGCAGTTAATGCTATTCCATGTGGATCTGATTCTAAGTTTATGCTATTCTTTACTTCTTCATTATCTATGAAGAAAAGCTTTGCAGGTCTTATTGCTCCAACAATAATTCTTTCATCTTTATCTGACACTATCATTAAAGGGTCTGCATCGATCTTAATGTTATTTACTACCTCTAATTCTCTGAAATCTACAATGGATATTGATTGTGATTCTGTATTTGTAACTGCAACAGAATCTGATAATAATGCTACGTGATGCGGCTGTTCTTGCACTTCAATTCTTGATATTATTTTATCTGTTGTCGTATTAATCATTACCAAGGAATTCGAATCTCTACTTATTAAGAAAAATATATCTCCTTTGTCATCAAATATTCCTGCATGTTGAAGATTTGGACCAACTCTGACTCTTGATTGTATTTCTAATGATTGCGGATCTAATGTTAACAATTCAGATTCACCATCATGAATAAGATATAATTTGTTATTCTTTTCATTATAATGTGCACCATATTGACCAGAATCGATTTCAATATTGATATTTGTTAAACTAATAAGAAGATAATTATCTATTACAGTTGCTGTTTTACCAATAGTATTGAATACCACTGCTTGATATTGTTCAATTTCTATATCATTATTCGAATGATAAACAAACGTGCCACCAATCAAAAAACCTATTGTTAGCGCTGTTATTATTGCGCTAACTAATAGCAGATTCTGATTGTTTTGTTCTGACAACTATTCCACTTAGTAATTGTTTGTATTTATTGGAACAATTTTTGATGGCGAATAAGGTAATTTCAGACTGTCTACTTTCTTAAACGAGCCTACCTCGAACACATCAACTGAACTGTCTCCTGGATTTGGTATATATGCAAGAGTACTGTCAGGACTAAATGCTGGATGTCCAGTATTTTCGATTTCTATCTTCGTGACTTCAGTCAAACTTTCGACTTCATATACTATTGACGCTGGTCTAGTTCTAACTACACAGTATTTTCCATCTGGCGTAAACTCACTAGTACGTGGACCTGATTCTAATGGAAATTCTTTTACTATTTCCTTAGCCTGAATATCCCACACCATTTCAATTGGATCTAAATTCTTGAATCCACCTGCATTCGACCAATTTCCTGCTGAATTTACTTCGATAAATGCAACATCATTGTTAGGCGAAATTGTTATCATGCTTGCACCATAGTCAGCGTAATCTACAGCTAAATGTTCTTCAATTGTAAATGTCTTTGTATCTACTACTGAAATCAAACTCTCTAATTGATTTACAAGCCACAATTTACCATCAGGTGCTATTGCAACGTCACAACAGAATTTTGGAACTGGTAATACATCGACTACTTCTCCCTTGAGAAGATCAATTTTATGAATTTCTCCTGGATCAATGTCATTATATGGAATTTCAAATTCATCTCTAGATGCATTGAACTTTTCTGAATCATATTTGTCTGCAATATATCCATTTAACATATATCCGTATTTTCCTTCTTCATCTGTTTCTCCTAATCTTATTCTCCATCTTCCTTCTAATGGAACATCGTGAACTAATTCATTAGTAGTTGGATTTACTGCAATTGTAGAACCTATTTGACCAGGTTTTCTTACTAGTCCCCATACGTTTCCATTTGCATCCGGATAATGGTTACACCAGTCTATACTTCCTGCTTCAGCGATCCAAGTTGGACCTGATGATGCTAAGACTTTTCCACGAGCTAAGTCAATTGTTGCAATTGATCCTTCAGCACCAAAGACATAGCCTAAATGTCCTCTTCCTTTAAGTTCTTCTTTTACCTCATCGAGTTCACTTGTTACTGTGCCTACTTGAGAATTAGCAGACAGATAACCTGCTCCTCCAATTCCTAGACCGACAGCTGCTCCCCCGATATATTTGATAAAATCTCTTCGATTTACGTTTGTATCTGACATTTTATATCGTTATTTTATAATGCCGTTATATTTATATACTTTTCGACGTCCGATTAATTGTTTCATACATGAGTACAAAACAGGAATTTTGGGACAATGTCTCCAAATATAGAGAAATGGGAATGGATCCACTTAGATGGGTGGCAGGATGTGCTGTCAAAGTAGATCTTGATACTGTCGTTTATCCTAGCTTGCACAATCTAAAACCTAGCCTTAAACAAATGGGAATCTCCTTAGGAGAGCGCGTTGACGCCGATATATTTCCATTAACTGAAAATGGTCCTGTAATAACTCGTAGAATCTATAATCCTTCTAATCCTGAAATTGACCTTGACGATTTAAAAAAGATCAATCCAAAACGTGCAATCTCTTTGTTACAAGTCTTTCAGAAAAATGCCGAGAAGCAAGAAAAATTTCAAGCATTGTTAAACACTCTTTATACATCAATATCTAAATCTGACGTTCATTTTGCTGTTGGAAAAGGACATTCAATTATTACCGGTTTTCCAGACGCTGAATTTGCATTATTTGATTTTATTTCATATGAAGAAGGACGATCTGATGGATGGTGCCTCTCTAATAATGATACTATTCAAATTATTGATCCAACCGCCGATCCATCTTCTGAACAACAAACTAATGTTGCTATATCTAACTCCTTAAACGATTTAATTTCCCTTGGCTGTTACGAAGAACTCAAAGTTTCTCCAGTTGTCGATGCGCCAAATGAAGAAATTCAAAATAATATCTCTAAAAATATGAAAACCTTTTCTAATAAATACGGTATGGAATTACTTCCTTCAGAATCACCACAACGTGGAAAGCTATTGATTGGCGCTACACTTTTTGGTACACTGAGAAAGGAACCTCCTACTAAACTCGATCTTCTAGATACTGGAATGCAAATCTTGGTTACTAGACCTTTCGGAGATTTAGCTCCAATCAATGTATTCCTATCATGTGTTGCCGACGAAACATTTCTTCAGGAATTGGAAAAAACTGGCTATTCCCTTAATGACGTCCAAAATGCTAAAGATTCTGTTATTAGTACTATGAATCAACCTAATCTGAAGGTTGCAGAGATCATCAACAAGTATTTGCCTGAATTTGGCAGTTCTTTTGACATTAACGAACATGTTCTAGCTACTGGTGATCTATCTGGTCCTGGTATTATGATATTCAAAGAACATGCTAATAATGCAGGTGTTGACATATCTCTTGATAATCTTCCTTTGCGTTATCCTGAATTCGTTAAATATGCTACTGAAAACTTTCTTATGGATAATGCTACTGCAGGCACTAATGGAGCTGTAGCGGTAATAGCTTCTCCTAATATCATATCAAATATTAGCTCTGAACTTAAATCAACAGGTTACGATCCACATATTATTGGTACTATTCTAGGAAAAGGAAACGGAACTGTAAAAATCTCGAAAGACGTAAATGACATGATTGCGTCAGATATATTATTAAATCAGTTAACAATAGGAGATGAATGATTATGCAACAACAAAGTAAAAAACTCGATCTTGTCGGACAAGTATGTCCTTGGCCAGTGATTAACACTGTCAAAGAACTTAAAAAATTAGATGTTGGAGAAGTATTAGAAGTTACAGTTGATCACTTACCTTCTACAATAAACATTCCTTCAGCTGTTAAAAAAGATGGACATGAAGTTCTTAGCTCAGAAGAGACTGATGAAGGCGTCTTCAAAATTTTCATAAAAAATAACAATAATTAATTGTTTAATTGGTGAATCTCTTTTTGAAAATTGATCAATCACTTGATGTTAAAGGTCTTGTATGCCCGATTCCTGTTCTCAAAACTAAACAATTTATTTCTAAAATGGAAAGTGGGCAAGTCCTGGAAATTTCAGCGACTGATCCTGCATCTAAAGAAGATATTCCTGCATGGGCTAATCGTGTGGGTCATGAAATTATTGAAATTAAAGAAGAAGATAATCACTTTAAATTTATTTTGAGGAAAAAATAATGTCTATTTTATTGGATTCTACGTGGCTGAAAGAAAATCTTGACGACTCTCACTTTGTAGTTCTTGATATTCGTTCTCCTCGTGAATACAATTCTGCTCATATTCCTAATTCTCGATTAGTTCCTTATGCTAAAATCTTGAGTTTCACTGATTCTACATCGTATTTTGATTTGGCTTCTAAAGAGCAAATAGAAGAATTATTGAGCATTCTTGGTATTAATAACGAATCCACACTTGTAATATGCGGTGATAGAGGTGGAGCTACTGCATCACGCTTATTTTGGTCACTTGCATACTATGGACTTTCAGTACAATTTCTAGATATTAGTTTCTCTAAATGGATGTCATTAGGATATCCTGTAACTGATAAAATCGAAACAATTGAAAATTCAAACTTTGTTATTACTCAATCTCAACTTGACTTCAAAGTTGATCATGAATACGTACTATCTAAAATCAAAGATTCTAATTCTATATTGGTTGATACTCGCAGTCCTGAAGAATTTAATGGAATTGTTGCAGCAGGACCTAAATCTGGTAGGATTCCAACCTCAAAAAACTTTCCCTGGGAAGTAGCAGTAGGAGACGATGGATATATATTTAAAAACATAGAACATCTAAATAGTCTCTTTGAAGAATCTGGAATTACTAAAGATAAAGAAATAATTTGTTATTGTCAAGTTGGAGAAAGAGCATCTCATACTTTTGTAGCATTACAAATATGTGGATATAATAATGTTAAAATTTACGACCGATCATTTGCTGATTGGAGTACTAGAGACAATCTTCCTATTGAAAGTTAATCTAATTAAAATTCATTTGTATTTGAACTAGAATTCATAACAGTTTTTGTAGATATATTTTTCTTGCCTGACGATGTCTTAGATTTTTTCTTTGCTGATACTGCTTTTTCTTTTTCTAATACAGCACTGAATAATACCACTGTATTTGAACGTGTTGAACCAATACTTACTGAACTACCATAATGAATTATCTCCCATCCATCTTCAGATAATTTATTTAATTCTTCTTCAAATGCTTTTTTAGATTGCTCTGCAACAATTTTAAACTGTCTCATAGTTATGATAACAGACTTCTTCGATATAATCTTTATTATTATTTTTTTTAAAAATTAGCTAATATTTTCAGGAAGAATTGTTGTCACTCCAGGGAAATATATTGATAAGAAATACCAAATTAGATAACCTACCAATAACAGTACTCCACTTTGTATTGTTCCCATTACAGTGTTTCCCATCGCAGGAATTAATTCCATGATTTTTTCATACTCTTTCTGTAATATGGCATTTGCAACTCTGAATTTTGGAATAGTAGCCAGTGCAATTATTGTTGTTGGTGGTATTGTGTATGTAACTACTCCAAGTATCAATATGACAAAACCCGCATTAACTATGTACTTGTATATTCCTGCGGCACGTTTCTTACCTAATCTTGCAACTAGATGAAATCTTCCTTTTGATTTATCAGCATCTGTATCTGGAAATTGATTAATGTACAGTATTCCTGTAGTCATTAATCCTACTATTGATCCAACAACCATTGCTTCCGTACTGATCAAACCACCACTTTGAATGTAATATACACCTGTGAATAATAATGGACCGAAATTCAAAAATACAAAAACTTCTCCTAACCCAATTTTTGATAGCACTGGTGAATATGCAACCGATGTAATTATTGCAATTGAAATTAATGCAATTAATAATGGTGGAAAATTAAATATATAAAGAAAATATAATCCTATCAAAGATCCGATTGCAAGTAGTATTATTCCTCCAATTAAAACACTTTTTGGAGTTAAAAGATTTTCTGGAAGCACTCTACTTCCGCCACTAAATGGCGTTGGCGTGGTAGCTGTATCTATTCCACTCTTAAAATCAAAATAATCATTTAAGACATTAACACTTGCATGTATACATACAATTCCAATTAGTGTTAATATGCCATATACTAGATTGAAATACCCATCTAGTAAAGCGACAGTTATTCCAAGTGGCACAAAAATTGCTGGAAGACTGAGAAATGGAATTCTTAATTCTTTTGCCCAGACTTCTAGTTTCAATTAATCACCTTATTTTTTTCTAGATATTCTCAACAAACTCTGTTTTTCCCATAAAGCCAATTTGCTGACCATCTTGCATCAATGGTTTAACATTTAATCTTCCTTTGAAATGTGATCCGTCTTTTCGTACTAATTCTACTACGTCCTCCCATTCGCCTTTCTCTGAAGCGGTTTGGAGCAATAACGGGACTAAAGTCTGTAAGTTTGCTTCGATATGAAACATGCCTACATTTCCTTTGCCTACTAATTCATCTCTCGTATAACCGAATAATTCTTCAGCACCTTTGCCGAATTCGGTTATAGTTCCTTTTAAATCACATGCTATTCCAGATACTGGAAATTTCTCTTCACTCATAATTACCACTCCACCATGGTAATAAATAAACCTTGTTAGATAAATAACCTGAAACCCTGATAATACTGTGATATTTTATACATTATTGGAAATTATTATTCCGATACTGGCATTATCTTGGTTTCTTATTCTTCTTTTCCGAATATTCAGTTTTTTCAATATAGATAAATTAAGTTTAGACGAAGACCCTCTGCATACTCCGTTAATCTCAATTATCATTCCCGCTAGAAATGAAAAATTAAATATCCTTCGTTGTTTAGAATCCATACAGAAACAAACTTATAGTAATTTTGAGGTAATTGTCGTAGACGATAATTCTACTGACGATACATACCATATTGCCAATCAGTTTTGTCAGAATGATGATAGATTCTCGCTTTTAAAATTAAACAATGATGATAAAACTTGGGTCGGAAAAAACCGCGCATGTCATGAAGGATCTCAAATATCCAATGGTTCATTATTATTATTTATCGACGCTGATACGGAACACCAAACTAATTCAATCAAATCTTCTTTATCCTATATGCAAAATAATAATCTTGATGTATTCACTATGTTTCCTCAATTAACGTGTTCTGACTTTTGGGGGAAACTTATTTTACCTATTTTGATTTCTATGATTAATATATTATATTCTCCTTTATTATTAAACTCAAAAAGTACATCTGTCGCTTATCTTGTTGGCGGTTTTATCTTAATTAAAAAACAGATATATGATGATATTGGCGGTCATGAAAGTGTAAAATCATCCTTTGTTGAAGATAAATCTCTTGGCGAACGTCTTAAAAAATCTGGTTATAATCTAAAACTGATACGTTCTGGTGATTCTGTTAAAACTTATTCTAATACTGGCTTTACCAATAATATTGATGCTATACAACGTGCAACATCTGCATCATTTATAGAATCTCATTTGTTTCTTGGATTAATTTCTATCTTTCTCGCGTTTATAGGCCTTGTACTTCCTTATTTTCTAATCTTTTTTGTAACTTCATTGGAAATTTTATATTCTATCCTGATTCTTCTCACTATAACTTTTATGGGTATATCGTATCTTATCGAATTTGTTGATATTAATCATTCTAAGTTGTATGTACTCTTCCAACCAATTACTAATCTGATATTCTTTTACTGTATGATTTTTTCAGTCTTTAAAATATATTCAAATTCTTCATTTGTTTGGCGTGAACGTGCTTATACAAAAAAACAATTATAGATCTATATCTCTTTGTCTTCTGTATCCAAAATACGGTCTTAGATACAATCCAAATACTATTCCTACAATTAATCCTGCTAAATGCGCGCCATGTGCTATTCCTGAAGGGGCAGACAATCCAACAACGTCAATGAACGCATATGCTGCAGTTAATATTATTATTGGCACAGGTAATAGTCCCCAAACATATACCGACATAAATGGAGCTAGAACTGACAATGTACCCATTAGACCATAAGCTGCACCAGACGCGCCTATTGCTGGTATCATGTTGTTTGACGCAGTCACAAGATATCCTATATTTCCAACTATTCCAGCAGATATGAATATTATCAAAAATCTGTTACTTCCCAACAATCTTTCTAAATATGACCCAAAGAAAAATAATGCAAACATATTGAACAATAAATGATTAAAATCTGCATGAAGAAATACTGAAGTTATTAAAGTCCATGGCCATTTTATTGCCAGTGCAGGGAAAAATGCAAAATATTGCCAAATCTCTGGACCAAGAATATTTTGCAATATAAAAAATATAACTGATATTCCAATAAACCTCAGAGTCCATTTTGTTTGTGGAATCCTTGGCTGTCTGTAACTATCTCCGTTGAATTCCATATCTATCTACTTATAATTCTTGTATTATAAAATATTAGTCTATTACTGTGTTATAATTAATAGTGACCAATAATATTGTAAATTATGGATAAATCCAAGTCTTTGCGTAAACTTCTCGAAACAAACAAACCTATATTTGTACCTGGAGTATATGACGCATTAAGTGCAAAAATCGCACAACAAGTGGGATTCGATGCAGTTTTTCATACAGGATATGGAACTGCCGCAACTTTACTTGGCGTTCCTGACATTGGTCTTGTAAGTTTTTCGGAAATGAAAGAAAGAGTTTCTAATATCTGTAATTCTATTGATATTCCTGTAATTGCTGATGCAGATACTGGTTATGGTAATTCTCTGAATACTATGAGGACTGTCAAAGATTATATTCGTTCAGGCGCAGCAGGACTTATTCTTGAAGACCAAGTATGGCCAAAAAAATGCGGACATATGGAAGGAAAATTAGTCATTCCCATAGATGAGATGGAATCAAAAATAATTGCAGCTGCACAAAGTCGAAAAGAAGAAAAATCAGATTTGGTGATTGTAGGACGTACTGATAGTTTAGCAGTCGAAGGAGTAGATATGGCTATTGATAGAGTTAAACGTTATAGTAAAGCTGGTGCAGATCTTTTATTTATAGAAGCTCCTAACAAAGTCGACGAACTAGAAATTATTGCAAAACAAGTGAAACTTCCATTATTATTAAACCAATTAGAAGGAGGACGCACTCCTTTAATTTCTATGAAAAAGGCAAAAAAAATTGGTTTTAAAATTATCTTATTTCCTTTGACATCTCTTTACGCATCTACTAAGGCCGTATTTGATTCTTTGTCTTATCTAAAGAAACACCAAACCTCTCTTGGTATTGAAGATCAATTAATTACCTTTGATAAATTCAATCAACTCGTTAATCACGATGATTTGATTAAATTAGAAAAGAAATTATCTAATAGAAAATAATTATTTTATATATTCTTGAATCTTCTCTTTACAAATTTCTATTCCATTGTATTTCGAAGTTAGGCTTCTAAAATTATTTGTAGCCTTTAAAAATTTACCATCGTTTAATACTGATTCAACATTTTCAACTAATGAATAATCATCTTCTTCCATATGTATTCCTAAATTTAATTCATCAATTCTCTTTGCATTTTGTATCTGTTCGCTTTGTCCTTTTATTGGTACTATTATTGATGGTTTTCCTAAAGATACTGCATTTCCTATACTCGAATGACCTCCTCGTATTATTACACAGTCGGATATATCGAACATCTCTCTCCAAGGACACCATTCAAATTCAGTCCAATACTCTTTCTTTTTTGGTATAGATTCTCCATTTGGATCGCCTTTGGAAATTATAATATTATACTCGTCTTTTATTGATTCAATCTGTTCAATGATTCTATTATAAGCACTTAATCTTGATTGTTTTGGTCCGCTTATTTGCACGTATATCGTACTCTTTTTTCCATCTATCTTCAACTCATTAATTATTGATTTCTTTCTTTTTTCATCTAATTCTTTGGCTAGAAATCCGATATATCTTAATTTAGTTTTTATTGAGTCTATTCCTTCTATATTTTCCTTACATATTGTATAAGGAGGCGGCAAATCTGGAATGAATATCTCGTCTGCATAATTCCAGAAATGTGCTAATAGCTGTCCATTGATTTTCTCTAATCTTCTTTTACGTGTATTCCTGATTTCTACTAATAATTTGATTTGATTAAGAATTACAATTGATGGTATTCCCATCTTATTTGCACACAAAACCGGAGATAGCCTTGAATCACTAAATACTATATTTGGTTTATATTTTTTCAAGAATCGTAATTCTTCTTCTAGATGATATAAAAAAGTTCCTGCTAATACTGGAAGTCTAATTATTGTTCTTGTTGTTGATACTGTTCCATCATCTTTCCAAGATATATCTAATGGACGAATTTTTTTACATTGAAATTTATTTGCCACTAAAAATTCATAACCATCTTTGAATGAACTGAATGTATATGTAAAGTCTTTATTCAATGAACTTGCAATTAATGACGCTCTATTTGCATGTCCTACTCCTGATCCATATGTGGGAAAATATACCTTCTTTTTCAACACGTTATCGCCTCAAGGTTATCAAAAGTCAACTTCTTTCTCTAACACTCTGCCAGTTCCAGGACTAGCAATTATCTTTTTTCCATCAAATACTACTTGACCATTAATTATCGTCTTTGCAACTACTCCTAAAATCTGATTACCATCAAATGGCGAATTCTTTGCTTTAGACAAAAAATTATTAACATTTATTGTATTCATCTTATTCTCATTAATCACTATCAAATCTGCATTATACCCTTCTTTAATCTGACCAATATTTCTTAATCCAAATCTTTTGATTGGATTATCTACCAATATCTCATAGATTCTCTGTAGCGTAATCTTATTTTTCATATACAAATCAATCATCAAAGGCAGAGTTATTTCTAGACCTGGAAAACCTGGCTTTCCTTCATCTTTATCTCTTAATGAATGTGGCGCATGATCAGTTCCTATAATATCAATTCCCCCATCCACCACGCTGTTAAATATTGTTTCTTGATTTTCTTTATCCCTTAAAGGAGGCTCACAGTAATGTTTTTCACTATTTGTCTTCTCTGTATTCAGAATCATATGATGTGGCGTTGCTTCACATGATATATCTACAATCGACTTGTTATTCTTAATCGCTTCAATACCTTCTTTTGTTGAAACATGTACAAAATGTATTTTACAATTTGTTTGTTTTGCTAGTTTTATGATTCTATTTATGGCATGAACTTCTGATTCGGTAGTATGGTTGTTATTTTGATCAAATAATTGATGATCTTCTGCATGCACTGCTAATATTGAATCACATTCACTTATTCTATTCATAATTCTAATCAAATTCACATCTGATAAATCCTGTTCCTTGAATGGCTTATGTAAATATATCTTGAATGCAATTGTATTTGATAATCTTAATTGATTTACATCCTCAGATCTGATAGGCGAACTATAGAATCCAACGTTACAAAAAATTCTATTTTTCGCATTATTCTGTCGTTTTTTTAATTCTTTTACGTTAATTATGGGTGGATTTGTATTCGGCATATCTAATACAGTTGTAAATCCTCCTGCCACTGCTGCCTGCGTTCCTGAAATAAAATCTTCTTTATATGAAAATTCTGAATCTCTTAAATGCGAATGCACATCTACGCATCCAGGAAATACAATGTTGTTCTCTACATCTATTGAAACATCCGCTTCAGGAATGTTGTCCTGATTTCCCAATTTTGATATTTTTCCATCTTTAATTGATATTGTGATATTTTCTAGATTACTGTTTATCCACACTCTTCCATTTATTATATTTAGATTCATCTCAATTCATTCCTAATTATCTAGTATTTCTGACCCTCCAGGCGGTAGCACTCGTAAATATTCATCAATTGATTTTCCTTTGTATATTTCGGATATATCATTATTTAATTTTGAAATAAGTTTGTTCTTAATCAATTTTGCAATATCTGAAGATTTTCCTTTACCTGGTTGTATTCTTACCCATGCTAAAGATTCTCTCGTTAATGCTTCTACAGGACCACTCATTATTGTATATTTGTCTTGATATTTTACTGCTCCTACTGCAAGTTCCAGTTTTACATTTTTCAATATATTCTTTTTACCTTCAATCATAAAACTTCCTTTTGACATGGACATACCACTTGGTGCGCCTTTCTTTACTTGTTCATATTTTACATAATATACATTTACCGAAGTCTGTGTTTTCCATGCTCTGCTAAATGAAGCAGTAGCTGTTGCAATTTCAGCAATTGAACTTTCACTTATTCCATCTTTTATTATAAAAAACGGAGACCCCACTATGTCTGAATGAAAAACTAAATCATTTTGTTTTGCATATTTCTTTATTATATTCACATTTGATTGTGCATCTCTTCCACCTATTACTAATATTTCCTCTGGCAATATGAACCATCTAAATTTCTCAAACCATAACATCTCTTCTTTTACTTTTATTGTGGACTTCATCTCTTCACGTTCATTCATCTTGTTTCTAATCTTTTCTAAATCTCCTTTTAGTTTATTTGACGCAATCTCAATTGCTTTTATCTTCTTTTCCATCTTTTTCGCATAATCAAAACATAAAGATGATAATTTTATAGGTGCAATATTCTCTTCTAACTCTTTTTCCGAATCAATGAATGGAATTTTAATAACATTCTTTCTATATTTTATTATTTCGATGTTTTTCCCTTTAAATATCTCTATATAGCTGTTTGCTTTACTCAATTCTGTTGCTATATTTCTTAATTCTATAGCTTTATTCTTATTCTTGTTATAGGCTTCCTCTTGCAATTTAATTGATTTCTCTAACTCGGTTATTTTATTTTTTAATGGTTCCTGTTTGTTGGTAGTTTGAACTCTTGACAAATTCAATGTAATATAATTATCTAGTTCACTCATTAGCGATTCTGATTTATGATATGTCTTTTCTTTACTAATATCCAAATTCATCAAAGAAATATCATCAATCATTTCTCCATCTCTTGCAATCCATACACTCATATCATCAGATTTAATTATTTTAACTAATCCGATTATCTCTGTTTCTAGATTCTCTATTTCTTCGTCTGATAAAGTATTACACTTTCTCTCTTTTTCTATTTCTATTTTTTTAAGTATTTCTTCAATATATTTTTTTGATATTGAATAATTTCTTCCAATCCATTTTGCTATTTCTAACTCTGTTTCATTGATATTTTTTAAATCATTTTTTTGAAAGTTCTCTATACTGGTTGCTTTTAATGGCGGAAATTCATACACGCTGCCAGGAAATATTTCTCTATGCCGCACTTTTAATTTCTTTAAACATGATAAAATCTTATTATTTTCATCTACAACTATGATGTTTCCTCCTCTAAAAAATTCACAAATTATCTTTCTCAGTCCTTTTTTAGTTTCAAAGTGAATGATGCATATTCTTTCTCCTGGAGGTTGTTCAAACTTGATTAATTTTGCTCTTAGCAAATTCTTTCTTAATGCGGTCACATAGCCAATAGATTCATCTTTATCTATGTCGTATTTTGAAGCCCATATTCCAATTTTTGGATTTACCATTACGTATTTCTTTGGTTTACCTACTTGATGCAACTTGAATAAATACGAATCATTCATCACTTGGTAAACATTATTCAAATAAATGCTGTCTGATTCTATTTCTTTATTCAACGCTGAAATTATCTTGAATATTTCAATAGACGATAATTCCATTTTAAATCCCAAATAACATTATTCATATAGTTTTATATCTTCTTGTATTTTTATATTAAATTGTTAATCATGGCCGACTCTAAATTTATATTCAATACCATTTTTTGGCTAAGAGCCGCTTTCGGCATAATCTCTGGTTTCTCTGCTGGTTTACTAGGTTTCACATCTAATAATCCCAATGCTAATTTAGGCATATTATTTGGAATATCAATGTATCTTTTTACTTTGGCACTTGTACGTCAGATGTTTTATTCGAAGATTAAAGAAGACGAACGTCGTAAGCTATTATATACTGGTGTGGGAAGCTTCATTGGCTTGTTCCTTTTCAGCTGGATCTTCTACAATACCTTCTTTATCTAATTTTTCTATTGCATTTTTTGTAAATACTTTCCATACTGAAAAATAGCCTTTCTCAAAATCATCAATCCAAACCGAAGATAACTTAGAATTAATACTTTTTTTCATCATCTTAAAATCGTCTATTGAATCATTCATATTCACATTCTTGGGTGAATATTTTGCTATGATTCCTTCAAGAGCAAAAACTGATCCAATAATCTTATTATTCGAAGAATTTTTCAAATGTTCAGCTATTATTGCTTTTGCCTTAGTAAAATCCTTTGCAATTATTTTCTCTACACATTCATTAATCGCTTCTTTTGCCATTACACTCTACCTATTCCATCTTCAGAAATATTAAAAATACATTGGTTTCCATCGTTATTTCTTGCTAACCATAAGTTATCCATTCTTTTTAAACTCACTTTTAGATGTATTAATCTATTTATTAAGAAATCATATGTTTCTCTTTCTTTCATATTTGAATCATCTATTCTTGCCCGTACTGTGTTTGTTGTTATTATTGCAATATTCTTATTCCATGCTAAATCAGACAATTCTCTTACATATTCTATTAATATGTCCATCATTTCGTTCCTTAATTCAAATTGATGTTCAGTAAAATTTCTTGTTATGTCATCTATCATTACACATGTAATATTATTATTTTTAATAAACTGTTCAATCTTTGAAATTGTTTCTAATTGACTATCTAAAGAATTACATCTACTTGTATAGATGTTGTCTAAGATATTTTTTGATTCCTGTTTCTTTGCTTTGCTTAATTGAACAATTCTCTCAGGACGGAAGTTTCCTGACGAGTCAATGAAAAGAATTTTTTGGTTCTTAATTGATGTATTTACCGCAATTTGGAATAAAATTTGTGATTTCCCTGACGAATTTGGCCCAAATAAATCTGTAATTGTTCCAGTTGGAAAACCATATGTGACTAAATCAAGTTCCCCTACACCAGTTTCATGTTTTGTTATTTTTCTATTCTCTTCTTCCTCTAATAAATCGAATCCGCTAAATTTCCTTTCCATATAATTCTTATTTGTTCCTGTTATGAAATTATCAAATCTACTGAATTCATCTATATTGGTAAAATTGCCATCCATTCGAATCTTCCTTAAATATACCTTCTTTATACAATACCAAGCTTTTTATTTTTGTTTACGTCTTTTTTCCTTAGATGAGTAACAACTTTAATGACAACTCTGATTTGAAGATCACAAAACCTCTCAATAAGTTACAAAGGTCTGTTAACAAGAACGTTATGGTCCGACTGAAAAATGACGTTGAATATCGAGGAAAAATGACAAATGTAGACGCTTACATGAATGTTATTCTTAACGACGCAGAAGAATATGCAGATGGAGCATTGTCTGCAAATTATGGCAAAGTTGTTATCCGTGGAAATAATGTTTTATTTATTAATATTAAACCTGATATCCTGATGTGACATTTATTGACTTCTGTCTGCAATTCCTTGTATTCAATATCAATCCTTTTTAATACATGGATTGTTGATAAACTTCGGTAATTTCAAAATGAATAATAACTTTACTTTTACTTCTGAATCAGTGTCTTCTGGACATCCAGATAAAGTTGCTGATCAAATCAGTGACGCACTAGTTGACGCTGCTCTTTCTGCCGGTGATGAAACTACTCGATGTGGTATTGAAACTGCTAATACTACTAATTATGTATTAGTGTTTGGAGAGACTAAAAATTTTCTCCCTACTTCTGAAGAAGTTGAATCTATTATTCGTAATAAAGTTCGCGAAATTGGCTATGAGCAAGATGGCTTTCACTGGAAACATCTGAACATTGATAACCGTTTACACAATCAATCTGCTGATATCGCATTAGGCACAGATGACTTTGGCGCAGGTGATCAAGGTTTAATGTTTGGTTATGCATGTAAAGAAACTCCGTCTCTTCTTCCTGCACCTATACATTATTCACATGAAATTTTGAAACATTTACGATCTATTCGAGATAAAAATCTTGATATATTGGGTCCTGATTCAAAAAGCCAAGTGAGCATAGTTTATGAAAATAATATTCCTAAATTCATTGACAAGGTAGTAGTCTCAACTCAACATTCTGCTAATGAAAATAATTCTGCTAGAGAACTAGCTGAAACTGCAATTCATGAAGCTTGTGGGGAACTTATTGATAATAATACTGAATTTTTCATTAATCCAACAGGAAACTTTGTTATAGGTGGACCTGAAGGAGATTCTGGAATGACTGGACGAAAAATTATTGTAGATACATATGGAGGATATGCCCCGCATGGCGGTGGTGCATTTTCAGGTAAAGACCCTAGCAAGGTTGATCGATCCGCTGCGTATATGGCTCGGTGGCTTGCAAAGAATGTCGTTCTTAACAAGCTTGCAGATTGGTGCAGCGTCCAATTAAGTTATGCAATTGGTGTTAAAGAGCCCACTTCTCTCTATGTTGATTCTAATGGAGATAATCAATCGATTGCCTCTTTAATCCGTGATTCACAAGATCTTACACCTCTTGGCATAATTCGAAAATTTGATCTTTTCAACTTTACTGAATATTCAAAAAATTGTATATATGGACATTTTGGAGATAAGAATGTACCATGGGAAAAAACTGAAAAATTCTAACCTTATTGATACTTAAATTAATACACTCGTGATTTAGTTAGTCATTTACTTCTTGAATAAAAAAAACTTTTTACTTATCTATATATAATAAATATTGAATAACATGATTTCATTAGTCGGACATCAAAATCCCTTACTCTCCAGACAAATCTCTGGCAATATTGATTCTAAAACAGGTACTATATTACTAAAACGAGGTTTCGCTCATATGCTTAAACATGGAGTTATTATGGATGTTACTGACGTTAATCAAGCTCAAATTGCAGAAGAGGCTGGCGCTGTAGCAGTTATGGTCCTTGATAAATTGCCTATTGAAGTAAGACAATCGGGTGGAGTTGCTCGTACTGCTGGCATGAAGATAATCAAAGATGTTGTTAATAATGTATCTATTCCTGTAATGGCAAAATGTCGGATTGGTCATATTTCTGAAGCAGTGGTATTAGAAAATTCAGGCGTTGATATGATTGATGAATCTGAAGTTTTAACTCCTGCCGACGAATCTTCTCATATATGGAAATGGGATTTCACTACTCCGTTTGTTGATGGAGCTAAGAATCTTGGTCAGGCACTGCGTAGAATTGAAGAAGGTGCTTCCATGATGCGTACTAAAGGAGAACCTGGTACTGGAAATGTAGTTGAAGCTGTTAGACACATGCGTGCTATGAATCAAGATATTGCAAAGATAACTTATTTCTACAATCAACAAGATAAACAAGAGCTATTCCGTATCTCTAAAGAACTCAATACATCCTATGAGTTGGTTGTTGAAACAGGTCGTCTTGGTCGATTACCCGTTGTTAATTTTGCCGCAGGTGGAATAACAACTCCTGCCGACGCAGCTCTTATGATGAAACTTGGTTGTGATGGAGTCTTTGTTGGTTCAGGAATATACAAATCTTCAGATCCTTTAGAAAGAGCTTTAGCTATTGTATTAGCAACTACTTTTCATGATAAAGTTGAAGTTGTAGCAGAAGCACAAGAAATGATTGATGAAAAAAAATCTATGGTTGGCCTTGGCGACAATTTAGATTTTAAAATGCAAGATCGTGGTATATAATGAAAAAAGTCAATATCGGTATTCTTGGTATACAGGGAGATGTTGAAGAACACGTTGCATCTGTTGAATCTGCATTTCGTGAAATTACTATGGATGGTGTTGTAAGCATAGTCAAATACCCCGAAGAAATTGATTCCATAAATGGATTAATAATTCCTGGCGGGGAAAGTACTTCTATTGGTAAATTATCTAACAATGATGATTTTCAATCTTCTATTAAGAAAAAGATAACTCAAGGTATGCCTGTTTTAGGTACTTGTGCAGGATTGATTTTCTTATCTAATCATATTATTCAAAATTCTTCTAATACTTCACAAAAACTATTAGGATCTCTAGATATCGAGACTGAACGTAATGCATTTGGAAGACAACACGAATCGTTCCAATCTGAGTTTCCAATTCCAAAATTTGGAATCGATAAATTTATGGGCATATTCATTCGCGCACCCCGAATACGTAGTATTGGATCTAATGTCGAAATTCTTGCTAAATTAAACGATGACATAGTTGCTGTAAAACAGGGTAATATAATCGGAACTTGTTTTCATCCAGAACTTTCCAACACTGTCATATTCCATAAATACTTGATTGAATTGGTTCGAGAATCACTTTGAGAATATCTGATCTTCAGAACGAACAAAAAAATGTAAGCATTGGAGGAGTCGTAACTTATATTGGTCAATCTCGCGATGTTTCATTAAAATCCGGTAATGTTGAAAAAATCACAACAATAACAATTCAAGATGATTCCGGTTCAATTCCCGTGAATATTTGGGGATCAATAATTGAAAAAATCAAAATAAATTCTGAAATACGAGTTGAAAAAGGACACGTTAATGAATTTAGAAATCAATTACAATTTAATTTAGGTTACTATGGTAAATTGTTTATCTTACTTGATTCCGAAAATAAATAATCACTTTTTATTTGAACTTCTATTTTCAATTATTGCTTTAATAAAATTATTATAAATTGGCTCTGGTTTACCGGGCTTACTCAAAAATTCTGGATGATATTGAGTTGCCATATAAAATCGATGATTAGGAATCTCTAATATTTCGGTTCGTCTTCCATTATCACTAAAACCTGATAATACTATTTTGTTCTTCTCCAATAATTCTTGATATTCTTGATTAAATTCAAATCTGTGTCTGTGACGCTGTCTTATTTTATCTTTTCCATAAATTGCATGAGCAAGAGTATTTTTAACTAGCTCTACATCATGTCCTCCTAACCTCATACTTCCACCTTTTTCTTTAATCTTTTTTTGAGATGGCAATATATTGATAATTGGATTCTTTGTTTTTGGATCTAGTTCTATAGAATTTGCATCGTCTAATCCACATGCATATCTTGCAAATGCAATTAATGCTAATTGAAAACCAAAACATAATCCTAAAAATGGAATTTCATTCTTTCTTGCATAATCTGCCGCTAACATTATTCCCTCAGTCCCTCTTTTCCCAAATCCTCCAGGTACAATAATTCCGTCATATTTGTCTAATTTCTCTAAATTATTCTTATTTTTCTCAAAATCTTCACTTTCAACCCACTCTAAATTTGCAGTAAAATTCATTCCTGCCGCCGCATGTGACAATGCTTCATTTACACTTACATAACTATCGGTTAGAGATACATATTTTCCAACCATTGCAATATTGATAGATTTTTTATTCTTATTGAATGTCTTTGAAACGTCCTTCCAATCTCTCCAATTCATCTCTCTTGACGGTAATTTTAGTTTATCAATAATTGATGTTATTATTCCATCATTGTACAAATTTTCGGGAACATTATAAATTGAATCTGCATCAGGATTTGAAATTATGCTTTCCAATTCTACACTTGTAAATAATGAAATCTTCTTTTTAGAAGTCTGTGATAACTGTTTCTCACTTCTTACCACAATTATATCTGGTTGTATGCCTATCCTTCTTAATTCTTGCACACTGTGCTGCGTTGGTTTTGTCTTTTCTTCTCCAACCGGTCCCATTATTGGGGCTAGTGTTACGTGTATAAACAATGAATTCTCTTGACCAAGTTCTAATCTTAACTGTCTTATTGCTTCAATGAATGGCAGACTCTCTATATCTCCTACAGTTCCACCACATTCCACTAATACGATTCCATTATTCTGAAATTTTGCTACATATTTTATTTTTTCTTTTATTGAATTTGTAATATTAGGAATAATTTGTACACATTCACCCAGAAAATCACCTTTTCGTTCTGATTCTATTACATCCAAGTAAACCTGGCCTGTAGTTAGATTATGCATTTTTGATAATTCTTTATTCAAAAATCTTTCATAATTTCCTATATCCATGTCAGTTTCTCCTCCGTCATCGGTTACAAATACCTCTCCATGAGCGAACGGATTCATAGTCCCTGCATCGACATTTAGATAAGGATCTATTTTCACACAAGTAGTTGGTAATCCATATAAATCCAGTAATTTGGCAATAGAAGCTGTTACTATTCCTTTTCCTATTCCGGAAAGCACCCCGCCTGTAACAAATATAAATTTATTTTTCTGACCTGAATCTTGCTTTACTGCCTGCATATAAGAAAGTAACTATTATTAGTTTTAACATTTTCGAAAATACAGCTACTCTTGATTAATTTTAATTAATATTATGTGTATATTATTAGTATATTTTGATTACTGCATTTTCTCCCGGCTATATTACTGGCTTCTTTGAAGCAAATTATTCAAAAAATCAATTATTGGCTGGTTCAACAGGAGCAGGTATTTGCCTCGAAAAAGGCGTTACAACCACTGTTGATGTCATACCTTCTACAAAATTCAGATTAAAAATATTTATTAACGGAATTTTTTATCCAAATGCATTAGTCTCTCGTTCTGTTGTAA
>JACAFS010000013.1 GCA_013378385.1 Nitrososphaerota archaeon
GTCATCCTTGTCGTGCTGGTATTGACTTTCCAACACATGAAGAATTGATTGCGTATAATACGTCTGGTAAAAATTCTGATATAGATACTATAAATAAACTAGTCGGTAAATCTGTTAACGCAGATTTTGTTGGTTATAATACTGTAGAAAACCTTTCTCTTGGCATCGGAAAAAAACCCTCTGAATTATGTATGGCTTGTCATGATGGCGAATACGGAGTTCTTAATCGCAATCTTAGTAATAACAATGCGGAGTAATCTATTTTGAATGTGTTAGTCATAGGAGGCGGTGGAAGGGAACACGCTATTTGTGTTTCAATTTCTAATTCAAATCTTCTTGATAAACTTTATTGTGTACCTGGTAATCCTGGTATTGAAAATGTTGCAACCTGCATTGAAGGGGACATAATGAATAATGATTTTATACTTGATATATGTAAAAAAAACTCAATTGATTTTGTAATTGTTGGCCCTGAAGCTCCTCTTACAAATGGCGTTGTTGACATACTCAATAGTGAGGATATTTATGCCTTCGGCCCTGATTCAAAAGCTGCTGAACTAGAAGGTTCAAAAATTTTTATGAAAGATCTTTGTAAAAAATATGAAATCCCTAGTTCTGCTTACGAGACTTTCTTTGATGCAGATTCTGCTATTTCCTATCTTGAATCTCAAAATATGCCTATAGTTGTCAAAGCCAATGGCTTAGCTGCTGGCAAGGGTGTTATTATAGCTCATGAAAAATCTGAGGCTATACAAGCTGTCAATGATATGTTAATTAACAACAAATTTGGTTCGGCAGGGGATTCTATAGTTATTGAAGAATTTTTAGAAGGACGTGAAACTAGCTTCTTTATCATTTCAGACGGAAATACTGTGCTTCCTTTAGGATTTGCCCAAGATTATAAACCAATTTTTGAAGGAAATAAAGGTCCTAATACTGGAGGCATGGGCTCTTATAGTCCTGTTGAATATGTCGATTCTAATTTAGAAAAAGAAATCTTATCTCTTGCTCAAAAAACAATTGACTCGATGAATAAAGAAGGCCGAACATATCGTGGTGTTCTATATGTTGGATTAATGCTTACTGAAAACGGACCAAAAATCTTAGAGTACAACGTACGTTTTGGAGATCCTGAATGTCAAGTACTCCTTCCACGTATTAAAAATGACTTACTCGAAATTTTGTATCTTTCTAGCAAAGGAGAATTGAATAAAGTTACTGATTATGAATTATATCCGGACTCAACTATATGTGTTGTTATATCTTCACCTGGTTATCCTGAAAAACCAATAACTGGCTCTGAAATAATAATTAAAAATAATTATAATATATTACATGCCGGAACCGAAAAGAAAAACAATAAGTTATATTCTAAAGGCGGCCGTGTTTTAAATATTCTTGGCAAAGGCTCCGACCTTTTAATTGCTCGAGATGAAGCATATAAATTAATAAATGGTATTACATGGAAAGATATGTATTATAGAAGGGATATAGGTTTAATTGAAAATGAGTAAAAAAGTAGCTGTAATTTCTGGCAGTAAATCTGATTCAAATATCACAGATCTAATCGGCAAAGTTTTTGATGACTTTGGCGTTGATCATGAGATTCGTGTAATTTCTGCACATCGAAATCATGACGAATTGCAAGAATACGTGTCAAATTCTGACGCTGATATATTTATTGGTGTTGCAGGTCTTTCTGCACATCTTCCTGGAGTTCTATCTGCTCTCACAACTAAACCTGTTATAGGTGTTCCAGTTGAAGCCAAGCTTGGAGGAATTGACTCCTTGCTCTCTATTGCACAAATGCCTCCTGGCATTCCAGTTGCTGCCGTTGGAATCGACAATGGTAAAAATGCAGCTTTATTGGCAATTGCTATATTGTGCCTAAACGATGAAGAGCTTCATAACAAACTCGTAGAATATCGCAATAGTTGGAAAACACAATGAGCTCTTTAGATTCTGACTATTCTTTGATTAAACAAGGTAAAGTAAAAACTGCCTATGAATCTCCTTCTAATCCTGATAATATAATGTTTGACTTTTCAGATCGTATATCTGCCTTTGATGTAGTTATTCCCACTGACATTCCAAAAAAGGGAGAAAATTTGCGTGATTTTGCAAAATTCTTCTTTGATAATCTTAATGTACCTCACCATCTAATTGAAACAGTTGATTCTACAAAAATGATTGTTAAAAAACTCGATATGATTCCAGTCGAATGTATTGTACGTGGTTATCTTTATGGCGGTCTATTCGATCGAGTCAACAATGGCGAAATAGAAATCGATTGTGATAATGTTTTAGCTACTAAATTGCCCGAACCTATATTTGACCCAACTACAAAATCCGATATTAAAGATGAACCAATTACTGAATCAGAAATTATTTCTCAGAAAATTATTTCGGAAGAAGAATTGAATTATTTGAAAAATACTTCCATTGACATTTATAAAAAAATCCTTGATATGGCATCTAAGTCTGGATTTCTAATTGCGGATTTGAAACTTGAATTTGGCAAGGACGAATCAGGAAATATTCTTCTTGCTGATTCAATCGGCCCTGATGAATTCAGGTTGTGGTCTCTAGCTAAATATGAAGTTGGAAAAACTCAAGAGAGTTATGACAAACAGATTCTCCGTGACTGGCTCATTGATTCTGGCTATAAGAAACAACTTGACAATGCCCGAAAAAATAAATCTGATTTGCCTCCTCCACCTGTACTTCCTCAAGATCTCGTAGATTTGATCCAGGAAAGATATGCAACCGCTTATGAGAACTTTTCAAAATAATCGAAAATGACTACTTGGTCCTACAAAAAAGCGGGAGTCGATATACGCAGTATCAAATCTAGTCACTCTGAAATCACCAAATTACTTGGTTCGACACTTTCTCTTCGAAATGGCCGAATAGGTGAAGTAATCACTGGTTCTGGTCATTATGCAGGCGTTATAAAACTTCGAAATAACGATTATCTTGCTTTGCATACTGATGGAGTCGGAACTAAAGTTCTAATTGCTCAACAATATTCAAAATTTGATACAGTTGGAATTGATTGTGTAGCAATGAATGTAAACGACCTTATCTGTGTAGGAGCTGAACCGATATCTCTTGTTGATTACATTGCTCTGAAAAAGAACAATCCTGTTTTAGTAAAAGAGATAACTAAAGGCTTAGTTAAAGGTTCGAAATTATCTGACACTCCTATAATTGGCGGTGAAACTGCAATCATGCCTGATGTAATCGAAGGATATGGAAACAAAGCATTTGATCTTGCTGCATCTGCTATTGGCATAATAAATAAAAGAACCAACATGCTTAATAGAAAAATTAAATCTGGCGACATAATCATTGGCCTAAGAAGTTCTGGTATTCATTCTAATGGGGCTACACTTGCCCGCAAAGTCTTATTGGAAAAATACTCTCTTCGTAAAAAAATATACAAATCAAAACGGTTAGGGGATGTTTTGCTTGAACCAACTATAATCTATTCCAAAGCTATTATGGATATTTTGAATAATATAAAATCAATTCATGGACTTGCTCATATAACCGGTGGGGCTTTTACTAAATTACCACGAATAGGCTCTGTTGGCTTCTCTATCGATTTACCTGAATCTCCATTAATTTTCGATTTAATTCAAAGGACTGGTAATATCTCTGACAAAGAAATGCATCGAACATTTAACATGGGTTATGGTTTTGTTGTTATTTGTCCAAAATCTCAACATAACAACGTTGTTTCTATTCTTGACGAATACAAGATAAAGAGCGACGTTATAGGCGAAATATTCGCTGGTTCAGGCGTAAAAGTTAACGGTAAATCTATACTCTAACCTAATTTACATAAATCTTCTGGGTTATTGTTCGAATATGTACAAGTAAAGCAATTGTTATTTGATTCTTTTAATTTCTTCTCAAATTCTTCTTCTTCATATACTCCAAATTTGCTATAAATACTCTTGTATTTTGCAGCATTATCTCCAAATAACAATACGATCTTTCCCTCAAGTTTGTTTATGGTCTTGTTTAAAGCCGCTAAAACAGATCCAGTTGACGGACCTGCAAATAAATTCTCTGTTGCCGCTAATTGTTTTATCATCTCGAAAGATTCTTTGTCAGTAACTGTTATCTTTTCATCAATTACCTCTATCCTTCTTTTTAATAGTTCTGGTTTCTCTGATTCATCTAGGTTTCTTAAACCTTGTATGTTATGATTTTTTTGTGGCTCCGCGGCAATTATTTTGATATCTGGATTTTTTTCTTTTAGATAAGTTCCCACTCCTGTAATTGTTCCACCTGTTCCAATTCCTGTTATGAACGCTCCTACTTTTCCGTCTGTCGCTTTCCAGATTTCTGGACCAGTTCCATGATAATGCGATCTAAAATTCGCATCATTGTTGTATTGGTCTGGCGAATAATATTCACCTGGGTGGTTTTTTATTAATGCTGAAGCTAATGCTATTGCCTGATCTGTTCCAGGTCCAACTCTTGGACATAAGTCATCTTCCGTTTCCAAAAGTTTTGCACCGTTTGTTCTTAGAATATCTTTCGTTTCATCACTCATTCTTTCTGGCACTGCCAATTCTATTTTATACCCTAGTGATTTTGCAAAATGACTTAGTGCAACTCCTGTATTTCCCGAAGTTGGTTCAATTACTGTTGTTTTATCTCTAATTAGGTTCCCTTGTTTTTCTCCTTCGTTTAACATCCATGATGCAGGTCTTGCTTTTACAGAACCTGAAGGATTACACCATTCAATTTTTGCATATACTTCTTTTAAATCAAATAAATTGTTTAATCTAACAAGCGGTGTATTGCCTACTTCTTTTACTATGTCTTCTGCATTAGATATATCTGACTGAGCCTGCAATTCTTTTCATTTATCATGCCGTTATATCATTATATAAATCCTTCTTCAAAACACCCATTAAATAAAAATTGATAACAGGTGTTATAGCTTTATATTATTTAATTTTGGTAAATGAATATGCAATCTACTCTTGATATAAAGGATCTTCATGTGTCTGTAGAAGGTAAACCAATTCTCAAAGGTTTGAGCTTAACAGTTAACAAAGGTGAAAATCATGCAATTATGGGACCAAATGGATCTGGTAAAAGTACATTGGCAAATACTCTGATGGGCCATCCAAAATACGTAGTCGATAAAGGCGATATATTAATCGACGGTGAAAATATTGTTAAACTCTCTCCAGATAAAAGAGCAAAAAAAGGACTCTTTTTAGCATTTCAATATCCGCACGAAGTTTCAGGCGTCAGCGTTTTTAATTTCCTCCGTGCATCATTTAATTCTATAACTGAAACACCTGACAGTAAACCCTTGTCTATTATTGCTTTTAGGAAATATCTTAGAGAAAAAATGGAAATTCTTGGCATAGAAGAATCTTTTGTCAAAAGATATCTAAACGAAGGTTTTTCTGGCGGCGAAAAAAAGAAAAGTGAAATTCTTCAAATGGCCGTTCTCAAACCTAAAATCGCGGTTCTTGACGAAACTGATTCTGGTTTGGATATAGATGCATTGAAAATCGTTTCTGAGGCAGTAAACACAATGTCTGGACCTGATCTTGGAATTCTATTAATTACTCATTACCAACGTATATTGAAATATGTGAAACCCGAATTCGTTCATGTATTGATAGATGGAAGAATTGTAAAATCTGGTTCCATGTCTTTAGCTGAAGAACTTGAAAACAAAGGTTACGATTGGATTCGTGAAGATTTATAATGAGTAGTGACATCTTTCAAGATATTAAAAACGATTTTCCTATATTCTCAAATCAAATTAATGGAAAAGATTTTGTTTATCTTGATAGTGCTGCTACCACTCAAAAACCAAATGACGTGATTGACTCAGTTGTTCATTATTATAAAAACTGTAACTCAAATATTCATCGCGGAATATACTCAATTAGTATTGAAGCAACAGAGCTTTATGAAGATGCTCGTAGTAATATTGGCAAATTCATCAATGCTAAATCGTCTCATGAGATTGTGTTTACACGTAATGCGACTGAAGCTGTAAATCTAGTAGCTAATACGTGGGCATCTCAGAATCTGAAGGAAGGAGATTCTATTATTCTGACCGAAATGGAACATCATAGTAATCTCGTGCCTTGGCAAATTCTTGCTAAAAAACTAAATCTTAAACTCAATTTTATTGAAATTCAACCTGATGGCGAGCTAATTCTTGATAAATTGGATAATTTGTTCCAAGAAAATGCAAAATTTCTTTCACTCACTCATGTATCTAATGTTTTGGGAACCATTAATCCGATTAAGGATATTATATCAAAAGCCCACGAACACGGAATTACTACTCTTGTCGACGCAGCACAATCAGTTCCTCATATGCCTGTTGACGTTCAAGATCTAGACAGCGATTTCTTTGTATTCTCAGGTCATAAAATGTTAGGCCCTTCTGGCATAGGCGTTCTACATGCAAAGAAAACACTTCTTGAAAATATGGAACCATTTCTTTATGGAGGTGATATGATTTCCAATGTTAGTTTACGCGAAGCTCAATGGAATGACGTCCCTTGGAAATTTGAAGCTGGAACTCCTAATATTGCCGGTGCTATTGGTTTGGGGAAAGCAGTAGATTATCTTAATCAAATTGGTATGGATGTTATTCACAAACATGAACAAGAATTATATAATTATGCTATTGATAGATTCTCTGAATTAAAAGATTTCAAAATATTTGGTTTAGAAAACAAACATTCCACAGGAGGCGTTATATCATTCTCATATTCTGATTTTCATCCTCATGATATTGCAACAATTCTTGATGGTGAATCTATAGCTGTACGTGCTGGCCATCATTGTGCACAGCCTCTTATGGAAAAATTGGGTGTTCCTGCTACTACGAGAGCTAGTTTTTATGTTTATAATGACACATCAGATATTGATAAATTATTTAATGGTTTACAAAAAGTAAGAAGTGTATTGACTTAATGAGCGAAGATATTTACAAAGAAATTATTCTTGATCACTATAGAAACCCTAGAAATAAGGGCAGCCTGAGCAATGCTGAAATCTCCGCTCAGGATAATAACCCTGTTTGTGGTGATCGACTTTCTATTGATATTAAACTTGAAGATAACGTTGTTTCAGACATAAAATTCGACGGCGAAGGATGTGCAATCAGTCAGTCTTCTGCATCTATACTCACTGAGATGCTTATGGGTAAAACTGTCGACGAATTGTCTAAATTTACCAAAGATGAATTATTAGAAGAATTGGGAACTCCTTCATTAGGGCCTGCTCGAATAAAATGTGCTCTTCTTTCTCTCAAAGTCCTTAAAATGGGCACGTATCAATATCTTGGTGCCGAATTACCTTCTGATTCTGACAATTAAATAATAATTTTGTCTCCTAATACTGGAGCTATTGCATCATAACCATAATCTTTCTGTACTTTTTGAACAAAACTCGTTGCTTGTTCTTCTTCTCCGTGTACTGCCACTATTGTGGGATTTCCCTTTATTCCATCAATCATTTCGAATAATTGTTTACTTCCACTATGAGATGAAAAATTAAAATGTTCAAATTTACCTTTTATTTTCTTTAATTTCCCATCTACTTTGATCATCTTTTTTTCTAATAATGTTCTTCCTGGAGTACCTTCTGCTTGATAAGAAACTAAAGAAATAGCATTCTTTTCATTCATTGCAATACTTCCTTTATAATAAGACGATAATCCCCCAACCATCATTCCTGCTGGAACTATTATCACTCCCGGTGTATTCATTATTTCTTTTCTTTGCTTCCAATTCTTTGCTTCAGTTAATCCATTAATCATTTGTTTAAATAATTCTGAATCTCCTAAAAATTCTAAATTTTCTAATAAAATGCGATTTGTTTTTAATGCCATTCCATCCATTGCTACTGGCAATGAATAATTGTGAGATTTTAGAACACATGCAATCTCTTGTGATCTACCTACTGCAAATGCTGGTACTAATAGTGTTCCTCCTCTTTCTGTCACATCTTTTGCAAAGCTTACAAATTCTTCTTCTACATCTTCTCTATCTGGATGATCATTTACTCCGTATGTTGCTTCTGTGATAAGTAGATCCACTTCTCCGTATTTCGTATCTGCCCCTTTCACCAAATTCTGATCTGATGAATTTATATCTCCTGTATAAACTACTCTTTTTCCTTCACCTTCGATACTTACGCTTACACTTCCTGGCATGTGACCTGCATTAACAAAATTTACTTTTATATCTCCTATGTTGAATTCTGAATTCATACCTATGTCTACTATGCTCTCCTTCATTTTTTCTAATTCTTGATGCTGGTATGGAAGATATTGTTTTGTAACATCATTTGATAGATTGATGAAATCGTCTATTAGTAGGTCGCATATCTGAGCTGTTGGCTTCGTACAATAAGTCTTAATATCGTTTGATAGATAAAATGAAGGAACTCCTCCACTATGATCTAAATGTGCATGACTTAGTATAATTGCATCAATCTCCTTTGGATTAACGTGTAACGGCCATTTCATAGGATGCCGAATTTGCACTCCATAATCCAAAATTATTTTTTTATTCTCAATTTCTAATAAAAAAGCCGATCGACCCACTTCTCTAGACGCACCTAATGTAGTCAGTTTCATTCAATTATCAGTAAGATTTTTAGTCATCTGGAATATATAATCATTGATGATTTCTGCTAAGTTATTTCCAGAAGATTTAGATGTACAAGGGATGTCTCTTATTACCGGTTTCCATGGAATTGGTTCTACCGGATTTCTTGCTCTTAACCATTTAATCAATACTCTTAAACCTGAAAGAATTGGTGTTTTTGAAACAGACTACCTATCTCCTATTTCATCAATTAATTCAGGAAAAATTGTT
The DNA here is from genome assembly GCA_013378385.1 of Nitrososphaerota archaeon. GTDB lineage: Archaea > Thermoproteota > Nitrososphaeria > Nitrososphaerales > UBA57 > UBA57. The sequence goes on from JACAFS010000013.1 coordinate 8,886, forward strand.
ACTCCTTTCGAATTGTATAAAAAAGACAATCTTGCATTTCTTCGTGTTGCTGTTCCTCCCCTACAAGGTAACGAACTTATTTTTCTACGTAAAGTTTGTGAAATTATTCTTGAAAAGAACTTTAAAGAATTAATTCTGCTAGGAGGACTTGATGCACAACTCAAAAAAGACGATTCAAATTTTAGATATGTTAAGACTTCTTCATATGAATTACCTGCATCTCTAGTTGATTCTACTCCTCTTGAAGATGAACGAATTATAATTGGCCCTGTAGCCCAAATGTTGAATTTTATGGAAGTTCGTAACTTTCCTACACTTGGTTTATTGCCTTTTGCAACTTCAATTCGTCTGGATCCTCGTGCCGCTTCTGAAGCAATTAATATACTTTCTAAGATGTTTGATATCAATATTGAAGTCGATTCACTTCTTGAACAAGCAGTAGAATTAGAGAATGACCAGCCTAATCTAATTGAGAATGTAAAATCAAATCCGTCGAATATTTATTCTTGATTATTTAATATTCCTTCTAATTCTGAATATACAAGATTTGAATCGCAATCTATTACTTTCTCTGGTTTTAATTCTCTCACAATAAAGTCAATTATTCCTTGATCCAGTCTCTTATCTTTCATAAATATAATTGATTCTGGGTTCAATACATTGAATTGATTTCTTATTGTAGAAATTAATTCATCTCTTACAAGCGTGTCCTTTCTAATCTCCATTGAACTTTCTATATGTGAAATTGGATAAATATCAGTAATTTGATATGGCACAAATCCGATTGGTGAAATTATATAGCCTATTGTGTAGTCTACTTGATTATTCTCTAACAATTTCTTTAATTTATTATTATAAAGTAGCGGTTTATTTTTTGTTACAGGAATAATAATTATTTTTTGCCCTTCAAATTTCTTGAAAAATTCTATTATTCTATTCTGATAATTTCTTAATTCTGGTCTTCTATTGTCTGGAAATGATGAAAGAAACATCCCTTTTGATTTGAATCTCTTCTGAAAAGTGGTCATCTCGTCTATATTATTTGAGATATATACAAATGCGTCCCACATTTTTGGATGCGCTCTTGAACGCATACCTACATATTCCCATAACCTTCCTTCTCTAATTGCTTGTCTAGTAGCTACTATCTCTTTCCACAATAACCACAAATTATGTGTACCGATTGCTTTGATTCTTTCAGGATGTTCCAATTGCCTCATTTCTCTTACTGAGTATTTATTACATGTTTCACAAATACATGGGAGATATTCTAATTCATCAATATTCCGTGTCCCATTTTCTGTAATGTATCTTCCATGTTTTGCATAAAGTATGTATGACGCAGAATCAAATGTATCACATCCTAAAGCTACTGCCATGGAAAGTGGAAGAGGATGACCCAACCCAAACAAATGAAGTGCTTTATCTGCTGGAATATTTTTCTTTGCGGTTATAATCATTTTTGCTAATAATGTGTAATCATAATTTTCCATAATCTCTGTTGGACTTCCTAATGCATACATGTCAAAATTCATTTTTGACAATTGTTTGGCAGAAAATTCAACTAAATCTAAAAATTTACCTCCTTGGATTGGACCCATCCATATTGATTTACGTTCTATATTTTTAAGAGTAATTTCACAGGATTGTAATGTTTTGGACACACTATCTCTTGCTGTTTCCCAATTATCTGCTAAACTTGTTGGTTTATCTAATATATTGCAGAAATCTGAATCAATATTTTCCTGAAATTTTGCTATTTCTATCTCTCCTACATCCACTTTTCCATATTCTAATACTTGATATCCTCCTGAATCTGTCATAATGGGTCCTTCAAACTCAACAATCTTGTGAATGTTCTTCTTTACTGCTTCTTCACCATATTTCTGCCACGTAATATATGAATTTGTCATTACAGCTTCAAATCCCATTCTTTTGATTAAACTCGTTTCAATTATCTGATTTGCTGGGTGTAATACTGGCAATAGAGCAGGTGTCTGTAAGTTCCCATTCTTTGTGTGTAGTTTACCTATTCTGGCCGCTAAATCAGTTGATTTAATTTCAAACATTCCTAATTTCTTTCTATTAGTGTCTTATTTTTACTTTTAATATTCAATAAAATATTTAATTATTATCTGTTTGGTTCTTAATTATGAGTAATAATCAGAATCGAGACATACCTGATGAAATTGAATTCAAAATGCTTGTATCTAAAGCAAATGGTTCCGACGAGGTAATTTTTGAATTGGAAGATGGCTCCATAATTAAAATTCGTGTTAACATTGATCGGGCTGGAGTAGCTACAAATTACCATAATTCCGATGGCTCTAAACATTATAACGTACAAGCTTCAATGTCAGTAAATGTTATTTCTTCCGATCGAAAATATAAATTAACGAAACCTGGCGTAAAATCTGACAAGTCTGTCTCTGATAAATCTGTCATATCAAAACCGTACAAGTAGTATTGTTTAATTCATAATTATTCTTGATTACGTTTTATTCTAGTTCCTTTTTCAGTATCTTCTACCACATATCCTCTTTTTGATAATTCATCTCTGATCTTATCTGATTTCTTCCAGTCTTTCTTTTCTCTTGCTTCATCTCTCTCTTTTATCAACTGCATTACCTCGTCATCTAATCTTATTGTCTCATTCGACAATACTCCCAATATGCTATTTATTTTCTTAAAATAATCTAAAACCTCCGATTTATTCTCTTCTAACACTTCATTATCATCTAAATATTTGTTTAGATCTCTCACAAATCTGAATATCGATGCTAAAGCTACAGGCATGTCTAAATCATCATCCATGGCATCTTCAAAAGAATCTATAGATCCTTTAGTGATTTCTGATAAAACTCTATTACATCCTGTTTCTGTTTCAAGTGATTTGACTTTCGAATATGACTCTTGTATTCTATCGATATTCTCTTTTGCTTGTTTTATTCCATCAAAAGTAAAATTCAGTTGAGACCTGTAATGTGAAGCAATTAATAAGAATCGAATATGATTCGCATCATATCCTTTATCTAATAAATCTCTTAATGTAAAGAAATTACCTTCTGACTTTGACATCTTTTTACCTTCAACTATCAGGTGCTCTGCATGAATCCAATATTTCACAAATTGTTTCTTTGTAACTGCCTCTGTTTGCGCTATCTCATTCTCATGATGTGGAAATATTAAATCCACTCCGCCTGCATGAATGTCAATTTCATTACCCAGTATCTTTGTTGACATTACTGAACATTCAATATGCCATCCTGGCCTTCCTTTTCCTAATTTGCCTTCCCAATAAACATCTCCGTCCTCACTATCCCATGATTTCCACAATGCAAAGTCTTGCGCATTGTCTTTTGTGTATTCATCTTCATTCAATCTAGTTTTGTTCTTTGATTCGTTAATCTCTAATCCTGATAATCTTCCATAACCTGCAAATTTATTTATCGAAAAATAATATGATCCTTCACTTTCATAACAATAGCCTTCATTTTGTAATTTTATTATGTGATTCTCTATGTCTTGAATATATTCTGTTGCTCGAGGATACAGCGACGCTTCTTTTATATTCAAACTTTTCAAATCTTTGAAGAATTCATTTGTGAATTTTTCTGTATAGTCTTTTAATGTTGTGTTGTATTTTCTTGACGAACTTATGGTTTTATCGTCTACATCAGTTATGTTCATAACAAATTTTATTTCATATCCTTTGTATTCCAAATATCTTGTTAATATATCTTCAAATAGAAAGGTCCTGAGATTCCCAATATGGGCATAATCGTATACCGTTGGCCCACAACAATATACTGTTACTACGTTGCCATTCTTCGATCTAAATACCTCTTTACTCTTTCCTAACGAATTAAATAATCTTAATTCCATTATCTGTGTATCTGCAAAAGTGATATTTATATACAAATCACCCTCATCATATTCTGAGTGTAATATGAAACAATGTACAAGTTACCGTTACTGGTTTTTCTCATATTCCTAGTCTGCACTCTATAATCTAGTTGTTTATTTTTGGTGTGTCATGTGTGATGAATAATCTTAATCGTAATGGAAAAATCCTTGCAGTTACCCTAGACCACGGTCTGACCATTGGACCTATACCTGGTTTAATAAATATGAACGAAACAGTTAATGCAATTCAGAAAGGAGGAGCTTCTGCAATGGTTGCTCATAAAGGCATCTTCAAAATTCTTGATCCACCAGTTGATATTGGTAAAATAGTTCATTTATCTGCAAGTACTAGTCTTTCTGTTTTTCCTGACGATAAAGTGATTGTAGGAAGTGCAGAATTATCACAAGAAACTGGCGCTGATGCAATTTCTATTCATGTTAATATTGGTTCTAAACACGATCGAAATATGATTGAAGATCTAGGATTGATTGCTGATGAATGCACCGAATTAAATATGCCCCTTCTTGCTATGATGTATCCTAGAGGAGAAAATATTCCAAATCCGTTTGATCCAAAAGTTGTCGCACATGTTGCACGTATTGGTGCGGAATTAGGCGCAGATATTGTTAAGACTCTATATACTGGAGATTCAGATAGTTTTCGCTCTGTAGTTGATGGGTGCCCAGTTCCTGTTGTAATTGCCGGAGGTCCACAAGTTAGTAATGATAAAGAATTACTCGATATGGTAAAAGGAGCAATCGACGCCGGAGCTGCAGGAGTTTCTATGGGCCGAAATATCTTTCAACATTCTAATCCTGAAAAGATTACTAAAGCTATTTCTAATATTATCTTTGATAATAGTTCTGTAGAATCTGCTATGGAGGTTTTGTCGAATTGACCGAAAAACCACGTACTATAATCGTAGAGCCTAAAATTCCTAAAGCAGAATTGGATGATTTCAGTCAGTTACTCTTTGAATCTGGAATAAAAAGTCTATTCTTATCTGAACTAGACAATTCTGATGATTTCTCTAAATTTGAAACCTATTCGTTCTCTGAACACGCCGATGTTAAGGTTGTTAACTCCAAAACATTGACTGAATCTGAACCTGATAAGAGATTTTCCTATTTCGCCACTCTGAACGACGATTCTAATCTTGATGAAATCGTTAATGCCGCTAAAAATAATGCAGAATCTGTAATCATTGAATTTGAAGAAAATACCGAATGGAAGATTATCCCACTGGAGAATCTTATTGCTGAATTACATGGCTTGAAAACTAAGATCTTTACTGTAATAAATGACCCATCCGAAATCAAGATGATGTTTACTATCTTAGAACTAGGAGTTGACGGTGTCTTACTACGAACTTCAAATCTAGAAGATGTAAATAAGTTGAATTCTGAACTGAACGAACTTTCTAAAATTGATCTATCTGTTGCTGAAATTATTGAAATTAAGGAAGTTGGTATGGGAGAACGTGCATGCGTTGATACAGCTTCCATGCTAAGTCAGGGAGAAGGATTGTTGGTTGGTAATCAAGCAAACTTCATGTTCCTCATGCATAATGAATCAGCAGGTTCAGGATTTACTTCTCCTAGACCATTTCGTGTAAATGCCGGCGCTGTACAGTGCTACACATTATTGCCTGATAATCGTACTAAATATCTATCTGAACTCGAAAGTGGTACTGAAGTAATGATTGTTTCACATGAAGGCTCTGTACGTACTTCTATTGTAGGACGATTAAAAATTGAAAGTAGACCTTTATTTCTTGTACGGGCTAAATCTGAAGATAAAATCGGCGGTGTTTTGATACAAAATGCAGAAACTATTGCCTTTGTTAAAGATGACGGCAAACCTATCTCCACAACTTCACTTAAAGTTGGCGACAAAATTCTTGTTAAAACTGAATCAAATAAGGGAAGACATTTCGGCATGGAGGTAGAGGAATACATCCTTGAAAAATAGATTTCAAGATCCTAAATTCTGTGTTTCAATAACTGCTCCTAATACTTCTAAATTAATATCCGACGTTAATTCTGCATTTAAATCTGGTGCCCATCTTGCTGAAGTCCGTTTGGATTCATTGAATTCATTTTCCCTAGACAAAATTCAAGAATTATCTGACGTCCATAAGAACAAACTTATCTTTACTTTTAGAGCTAAACATCAAGGTGGACTTTCTAGTATTTCTGAACCTGATCGACTTCAAATCTTGATAAAATTACTTGACATAAAGAACTCAATAAAAGACATTGAATCTGATACTTTCAATAAAAATTATTCATTATTCAAGAATGAAAAAAATTTAATCATTTCTTGGCATAATTTCAAATCTACTCCTTCTACAAATTCTTTAGAAAGCCTAATAAAAAATATTTCTAAAAAACTTACTCACCCAAAGCAAATTATAAAAATTGTAACATATGCAAATTCTTTGAATGATTGTAATAAAGTCTTTAATCTCTATTCTAGATTTGAAAAATCCAAGTTCCAATTATTGGCATTTTGCATGGGTGAAACTGGTTCAATAACCCGAATTCTATCTCCTGTGCTTGGCGCTCCTTTCATATACTGTTTCTCTGGCAATAAAGCAGTGGCCCCTGGTCAAATTAAGCTAGATACACTGTCAGAAATATATTCAAACTTTGCATAATAGTTTGTGATTATTATGGGAAATAATTCTGATCAAATACTTTATTGTTTATTGGGTAACGAAATAAAAAATTCCTTATCCCCCACCATTCATAATAACTTATTAAAATCCAACAACTTGAATGGCCTATATATAACAATCAATGTTGATTCTGCTAATCTGAAAGGTGTTATTAATACACTTTGTAAATTGAATTTTCGTGGATTTAATGTAACCATTCCTCATAAAACCAATATCATACAATATCTTGATTCTCTTGACCCGCTTGCTCAAGAAGTAAATGCAGTTAACACAATCCTACATGATAACAAAAAATTAATTGGATATAATACAGATGTAGAAGGATTCATGACTCCTCTTCATGGTAAGATTAAGAACTTTGATAATAAAAAAGCAGTTATTCTTGGAGCCGGTGGCGCTTCTAAAGCTGTATTGTATGGTCTTACACAAGCAAATTGTAAAGAAATTATAATTCTTAATCGCAGTCTTGAAAATGCTAAAGCAAATATCTCAAAACTCAATTCTGATATTTCTATATCCTGTGATAAATTAACTCAACAGAATCTTGATTCTTTGTCTGACGTTGATATTCTAGTCAATACTATCCCTTTGAATAAAACTAATACAAGTTTCATATTCAATAAGAAACTAAATGTAAAAATTGCATATGATCTAGAATATATCCCAAAAGAAACAAATTTCATAAAACAGATGAAAAGCATTAATGCCGATGTTATTTATGGATATGAAATGTTGATGGCCCAAGCAAAGCTGTCATTTAATATCTGGACTGGAATATCTTCGAATACTGATTCTCTAAATGCTAAAATATTGGATCTATTGGGTGAATGATATGAAAACTTTGTCAACTGTTCATGGCGCAATATCAATAGTAAATGCTATAGCTACGGGTCAAGGTTCTGCATTAGGTATATCGCTGGAGACCTGCGCAGAGGTTACACTCACTTCTGATAGCCTTGTCGAAGTAATTATTAATAATGATAAATCTGAAAATATTGGATTAGCTCAAGAATGTTTCAAATTAGTCAAAATGAAAACTTCTGAATCATGCGGCGCCAAAATTATTGTTAATTCTGATATACCAATTGGACGAGGCCTAAAAAGTTCAAGCGCAGCCGCTACTGCAATTATTCTATCCTGTCTAAAAGCCTTTGAAATTGTGATGACTGAAAAAGAAATTCTTGATTTATCTGTTCAAGCCTCAAAAAATTCCGGTGTAACAATTACTGGGGCTCTTGATGATACTGCTGCATGTTTTCTAGGCGGTTTAGTAGTTACTAATAACTCCTCTAATGAGTTATTATCACGCGTTATCGTCAATGATGATTATTCAATACTGATTCATGTACCTAATCACAAATCCTACACAAAAGATGTAAATTATTCTGGCTCGGACGAATTTATTCACTCTCTTGATACACTAATCTCTATGGCTTTAGAAGGAAATTACCTTAGTGCCATGTCTCTTAATGGAATGATATATTCTAGAATCTTAAAACAATCAAACGAATCTGCAATTCTTGCACTAAGAAACAATGCTCTAGCTGCAGGTCTTTCTGGCACAGGTCCTTCTGTCGGTGTGATTTGTCTATCTGAAAACAAGTCATCTATACTTGATTCATGGAAAAATCTAGACGGTGATATTATAACTGCCAAAATTAATAATGAAAAAGGACTGTGATTTAATGGATAGTGTCATTGTAAAACCCTCAATCCTTAAAGGAACTATAAAACCCCCAAATAGCAAAAGTTACACTCATCGAGCACTTTGTTTAAGTGTATTATCTAGTTCTCCTACTCTGATTGTTGATCCATTGCTCTCTCGTGATACTCAGGCAACCCTAACTTCATGCATAAATCTTGGCGCTGAAGTTAATAATCTTGAATCTTCGTTGGACTTTAATCCTCCTTCAGTATTATCTAATCCTGGAAAATTTCACGTAGAAAACTCTGGAACTACTCTGCGTTTCTTAACTTCTATTTCTGCTTTAGTCCCTGAAGGTTCAATTAAACTCGACGGCGATTCTAGTATTCAGAAACGCCCTATGCAACCCTTGATTAATTCTCTAAATGACCTTGGCGTCTCTTGTAAATCTATCACCGACGACGGAACACCTCCTATTATTGTTGAAGGAGGCGGAATACGAGGCGGCTATACCGAGATCTCTGGCTCAATATCTTCACAATTCATCTCATCCTTGTTAATTTCATGTTCCAAAGCTGATAATGAAACTACTATTAAATTAATTGAACCAGTTGTATCTGGACCATATATTGATTCTACTCTTTTTATGATTGATAAATTCGGTGGACTAGTTACAAAAAATAATAATTTGTTTACAGTTGAACCCAGTAAATATTCTTGTAATAAAATTAATATTCCTAGTGATTTCTCAGCAGCTGCATTTCTTTTTGCCGGAGCAATACTTTCTCATGGTGAAATTACAGTAATTATGGATGGACAAGATATGCCTCAATCCGATAGAAATATTCTAAATATTATTTCTCAAATGGGCGCCTCTGTAATAAATAATGACGATTCATCATTTACTGTCTCCTCCGAAGGCAATCTGAACGGCGGAACTTTTGACTTATCTTCATGTCCTGATTTATTACCTGCTGTTTCTGTCTTGTCATTAATTTCATCTAATTCTGTTAAAATTACTGGCATTGAACATACTAAGTATAAAGAATCAAATCGTCTGAAACTTATTTCATCGGAATTAAAGAAAACTGGAGCTAATATAATTGAATCTAACGATACCTTGATTATCGAAGCTCCAAATTCTATAAAACCCTGTAGGCTTAATTCTTATGACGACCATAGACTATTTATGGCATTCTCATTAATCGGCCTAAATTCAGAGGGAATTGAAGTTATTGGAAGACAAAGTATTGATGTTTCTTATCCTAATTTTATTGACGATATAAATTCACTCTCAGGAAAACTGGCGATTAATTGATGACTTGGAGTACTCTTGGCGAACGTTTTGCATTGACTGTTTTTGGCGAAAGTCACGGACATTCAATTGGCTGTGTTATCAGTGGATGCCCTTCTGGAATTCCGATTACTGTAAAAGAAATACAAAAAGAACTAGACCTTAGAAAACCTGGTATATCTAAACTCACTACTCAGAGAAAAGAACAAGACCGAGTTGAAATATTATCTGGCATTTTTAACGACCATACAACAGGTTCTCCAATATGTATGACTATCAAAAATAAGGATACTAGATCTGAAGATTACGACAATATTATGAAAACCCCGCGTCCTGGGCACGCCGATTTCACAGCATGGGAAAAATATGGCGGATTTAATGATTATCGTGGCGGCGGACATTTCTCTGCTCGACTTACTGCCTGTTTTGTCATGGGTGGCGTAGTTGCAAAAAAACTACTAAAAACAAGTTTTAACACGGATATTATTGCTTATGTGAAAGAAATTGGAAAGATCAAATCATCATCTAATTTCAAATCTGCCAAGAAAAATCGATATTCCAACGACGTCAGATGCCCTGACTCAATAATTGCAAAAAAGATGTCTAATGCTATAATTAAAGCAAGAAGATCTGGAGATAGTCTGGGAGGCGTTATAGAGTGTCAAATAATTAATGTCCCTGTTGGCCTTGGCGAACCTATATTCTCTGCACTTGATTCAGAAATCAGTCGTGCTATGTTCTCTATTCCTGCTGTCAAAGGCGTTGAATTTGGTAAAGGCTTTGAATCTACTAAAATACTTGGTTCTGAGAATAATGACCAATATTCAGTTACTAGAAAAAAAATTACTACTAAAACCAACAATTCTGGAGGTATCTTGGGAGGCATATCTAATGGAATGCCTATTGAATTCAGAATTGCATTTAAACCTCCTTCATCAATATTGAAGAAACAATCTTCATTTAATCTTAAATCAAAAAAGGCCGAAGACCTCGTTGTAAAGGGTCGACATGATCCATGTGTATTGCCCAGAGCTGTGCCAATTGTTGAAAGTGTAGCTGCTTTAGTGCTTGCTGATCATGGTTTACGCTCTGGACAAATAAACTCTGTTATTAAATAGTGGTTGATTTGAACGACAAGAATAAACTAAAACAATCCAGAAAATCTATTGAAAAAATCACTATTGAAATCCTAGATCTTCTTTCTCAGCGTCTTGAATTAGGTCGTGAAGTTGCCGTTTTAAAAAATAACTTAAACTTGCCACTGGTTGATCCTGCTCAAGAACAAAGATTATACAAATCCATACAAAAAGAATCCGAATCTCTTAATCTGAATAAAAATTTCAGTAAAAATCTCTTGAAATTAATTATAGACGAAACTATTTCCCGCGAACAGGATCATTTGATGAAACTCAGAACTCCACAAAAGAAGAAGATTGGAATTATTGGCGCTAGTGGAAATATGGGCAAGTGGTTTACAAAATACTTCTCTGAAAATGGCTATTCAGTTGGTCTTTACAGCAGAAAGTTAAAAACAAAAAAAAGCCAAAAATCTAATATCTTCAGATCTATTCGAGACTGTGTTCTTCAATCTGACATTATTGTTATAAGTGTTCCAATTGAAACTACTAACAAAATTATTAATGACGTATTAAAACACTCTGACGGCACTAAGACTATTATTGAGATCTCATCTATGAAAAAACAAATAGTTTCTAACCTGAAAAAATTATCTCATAATTCTACTAAGTTAATGAGTATTCATCCATTATTCGGTCCTGGCGCAAATGTATTCAAACCTCAGAAATTCATTCTCGTTCCAATTAAATCTGCAATATCTGAAAAAAAACTATTCAATTCTCTATTTCCAAATTCTAAATTGGTAGTCTGTAACGCTAATCAACATGACAAATCTATGGCTTATGTTATATCGCTTGTTTATTTTCTTAATTTATCATTCATATTATCGCTAGATAAAATTCCCCATCTAAAAGATATTTCTGGAACTTCATTTACTATCCAATATTTACTCGCATCTGGCATACTACATGATAGTCCGGAAGTAATCTCTTCCTTACAAATTAGCAACGAACAATTTAACGAAGTTTTGTTAAATTTTACTTCCAATGTTAATTCTATTGAGAATTTAATTGCTAAAAACGATAATGATCAATTCATTAAAATAATCAAAAAAGTTAAAAAACAAATAATATCTAACCAAAAATCATACGAAGATCTCTATCAATTAGTAAATAGTATAGATTCCTTCTAATAACAAATCTTTATATCCTGAATACCCGTAAATAAATTTCTGCGTTTCGCTTGGCGGCGTCGTAGTTGAGTTACGCACGGAGATTGCTAACGCAATGAGATTACGACCTCCAGATTCGCAAACAAAAATGACGATTCAATATAATTTGAATCTGATATATGATATCTTGTTTTAGAATTTAAAACTGTACTTCCAATGTATCCGGTTGATCCTGCCGGACCCGACTGCTATCGGATAGAGATTAAGCCATGCGAGTCGAACATTTCTTAACTATGTAAGAAGTGTGGCATACGGCTCAGTAACACGTGGTCAACCTACCCTAAAGACATGAATAACCCCGGGAAACTGGGATTAATATATGATAGGTCATTTTTCCTGGAATCGGTTTATGACTTAAAGGATTATCGAGCATGTTTGATTAATTGCTTTAGGATGGGACTGCGACCGATCAGGTTGTTGGTGGGGTAATGGCCTACCAAGCCGATAACCGGTGCGGGCTTTGAGAGAAGGAGCCCGGAGATGGACACTGAGAAAAGGGTCCAGGCCCTACGGGGCGCAGCAGGCGCGAAAACTTTGCAATGTGCGAAAGCACGACAAGGTTAATCCGAGTGCAATATGCTGAATATAGCTTTTGGTAAATGTAAATAGTTTATTGAATAAGGGGAGGGAAAGTCTGGTGTCAGCCGCCGCGGTAATACCAGCTCCCCGAGTGGTCGGGACGATTATTGGGCCTAAAGCATCCGTAGCCGGTTCTGTAGGTCTTATGTTAAAATCAATTGCTTAACAATTGAACTGCATGAGATACCACAAAACTAGGAGGCGGGAGAGGTGGACGGTATTCCACGGGTAGGGGTAAAATCCTCTGAACCGTGGAGGACCACCAGTGGCGAAGGCGGTCCACCAGAACGCGCTCGACGGTGAGGGATGAAAGCTGGGGTAGCGAACCGGATTAGATACCCGGGTAGTCCCAGCTGTAAACGATGCAAGCTAGGTGATGCATTAGCCACGTGTTAATGCAGTGCCGCAGGGAAGCCGTTAAGCTTGCCGCCTGGGGAGTACGGTCGCAAGGCTGAAACTTAAAGGAATTGGCGGGGGAGCACCACAA
>JACAFS010000014.1 GCA_013378385.1 Nitrososphaerota archaeon
AAAAAACAATTCATCCTCAAAATGTAAACGTTCTGGATCAAATCTTTTCTCTTTTACTAATTGACTTCTTACAAATCTTGGTATTCCTTCATTACTTTTTTCCCAATAAAGACCTCTTAGTTGATGATAAGATCTTTTTAGATAATCTCCAGTTCCTGAAAATTTTTCTGGAATTCTGATTAAATCAAATCCTTCATTACATTTCTTAACACAATCTGATAACAGTTCATCTGATTCTGGAATCTGATCTGAGTCCAATAAAAATATATAATCTCCATTTGAATTATCTAATGCTAAATTTCTTTTTATTGAGATGTTGTTTCTTTCTGCTACAAGTATCTTACCAAACAATGGAATGTCTAAATCATTTATCCACTTTGACTTTTCATCACATACAATAATCCATTCAAATGGTTTAATCGTTTGTTCATTTAATTTATATCCAATCTCCTGAATCATTTTTCCGTATTGTTTTTGTTTTCCATGTATTGGTGTAATTACTGTTATCTTCAAATTTTGATTACCTTTTTTAAACCTGCATTAAGACCAGCTTTTGTATCTTTCTCACTGTCTCCAATAATTACGCTATTCTCCAAATCAATATTGTGTTCTTCAGCAGCTTTCAGTAATAATCCAGGTTCAGGTTTCCTACATTTGCATTTTTCTTCAGTTTTATGAGGACAAACATATACTCCTGATATCTCTATTCCTTGCCTCTTTAATGATTGAATTATGTGTTGATTAATTTCATTTACTTGTTCATGGCTGAGTATTCCTTTGTTTATTCCTGCTTGATTTGTAACCATTATTACCAAATATCCCTCGTTTTGCAACATCAAGATTGCAGGAAAAATTGTTTCAATTAACTCAATTTGATTTATAGACGAGATGTATTCTCCATCTATTTGTTTAATTATTGTTCCATCTCTGTCAATAAATAAAGCTGGTGATTTCATCCTCGTAATATTTCTGTTATATAATGTAATAAAACTGAGTGAACACCTTCAATCAGCAATATGTTATCTGAAGGAACTTTGATAACTAAATCTGATAATTCTTCCAATTTACCTGCATTACCCGTTAATCCAATTGTTTTTATTCCTCTTCTCTTAGATTCTTCTACCGCTTTTATTACATTTGTTGAATTACCACTACAACTTATAGCTATCAGAATATCGCCTTTCTCTACAAAGTTCTTCAATTGTTCTGAAAATATATCATCATATGAGACATCATTTGACCATGCAGTCATCACCGCTGTATTATCTGATAAACATTGAGCTCTAAATCTCGGTTGACTGTTATTAATTGAAGTTTTTAGCAGGTCACAAACAAAATGTGAAGCTGTAGAAGAACTCCCACCATTTCCGATCACAAAAACATTATTCTTATTGTTTCTAACTTCTTGTAAAAGATTAATCATTTCTGAAATCTTGTCGTTATTCTCTATAAGATCGTCTATTGCATTCTTTGACTCTTGTAAAAATTTCTCATTTTCCATAATTTACAACCGCTCCTCTTACTGATACATCAAATAAAACTTTCTTGCATCCAACACCGTGTAGATTTTTTGTAATATTCTTATGATGAGACTTTTCTGCAATTACCAAAAAATGACCTCCTCCTCCTGCACCCGTAATCTTTGCTCCATACGCTCCTGAATCTATTGCAATGTCATGCACTTTGTCAATAAATCTGTTGGATACACCTTTTGTAAATTTCTTTTTCAATTCCCAAGCAATTTCTAATGTGTTTCCTACATCTTTAAAGTTTCCATAATCTAAATCTTTTTTCATATCTCTTGTTAATTTATTCATTGTCTTTAATACATCAATCATCTCACTTGAATTATTCTGAACTCTTTTTTCTTGCCTTCTTAATATTTTATCTGCATCCCTTGTAGTTCCTAAATAAAAAAGTAAACAATTTTCTGTTAAAGTATTTGATATTTTCTTTTTAAAGGGCGTTACAATTATTTTATTCTTTTTATATTCTATATAATTAAATCCACCAAATGCTGCTGGCATGTGATCTTGTTTACCTATTGCTTTCTTGAATATGTCAGCTTCTAATTTATACGCTCTTTCTGAAAGTTCCAAAGGATCTATTTTTTTCTTGTTACTTACATGATGAAATACATTTACTAAATTTACTGCCAATGTTCCTGATGAACCTAACCCACTTCCCGGTTGAACATCGCTTTTTATTGTAATCTTTGATGGAATTCCTTTTTCAAGTATTGTATATAGAGGCATTGAATTATTTTTTACTTTTATTAATTCTTCTTTTGTGCCATTATAATATTCGTTTACATCACTGGCATTTACTATAAATTTATTTTTTAATTTTCTTAATTTAATTTTTGAGTATCTTGTTATTGCAAAATTTATTACTGCTCCATTATGTTGTTTATAGAATGACGGAAAATCAGTTCCGCCACCACATATGCTTATTCTATGGGGGGCAATAGCCGTTAATTTATTATACATTTATTTTACTCCTTTTACTTTTGTTATCTTTCGTCTTTGTAAAAGTCTTTTGTATAGGCTTTTATAGAAACTTTTTTCATATACAATAGACGTGGATATCCAAATATTTGAATACCTTAATAATCAGCTAAAAGACGAACGTAAATTATTTTTATTAATTTTTGGTTTTAACTTACTTTTCTTCATATCTGGGTTAGCTTTAGGTTATGACGTACATCATTTTGCAGATAAAGCAGATACTGATGGAACCTCTTATTATAATATTGCACTTGATCCTTTTTCATCATCTCCAGAAGAAAGTGGTTTTCGTCATGCTACATTTCTCTACCCTCTAATTACATATCTTATTGCACAGGGAAATCCATTTGCTACTGCTTTGACTATGGAGATGATTAATATCACTGCATTCTCTTTTAGCGTTGTCATGTTCTCTAGAGTTGTTTCTTTAGATAATGCTCGTTCTTCAGTATTGTTCTATGCATTTAATCCAATTCTTCTTATCTCCACTCATGGCGGAATGAACGAACCTTTGTTTTTTACATTTATGTTCGGCGCATTGTATTATTTTCGAACTGATAACTTCAAAATGTCTGCAATATTTTTAGCGTTTGCTTCGTTAGCACGTCCAGATTTTGTTATTTTCTCGTTTCCTTTCTTTTTACTCGCAAAAGATCGAAAGTTTCTTCCATATTTCTTAATTCCACTTATTACTATCTCTTTACATGGTGTACATCTTATCTATCGATTTGGTCTGGACCATTTCTTAAGATTTACATCAGGAGTCGATTCAGGTTTTCCACATAGTATGATTGGAATTCCTTTCCAAACATTCTTTCAAAATCGTTTCTTCGGAGGAGTTAACACTCCTGCGATTACAGGTCTAAATTATTACATCAATGAGTTCCTAACTTGGTCAATTTTCTTTGCCTTAATTCTATCTATTTATTTTATCTATAAGAAAAAACACATTGATTATTTTAGTTTGTCATTAATTGTGTTCGGATCTGTTTTACAACCAGCATATTCATTCTTTTCTGGATTTTTCCGTTTTGCATCAATGGTTCCTTATCTGTATAAAATTCCTGGATTAACTCTAAACAACAAAATGCTTTCTTTATTTGGATTCCTATATCTTATCTTTGGCATTTCTCTTTTATTCGCTTGGTTCTTTTAGATTTCATCATTACTTTACCGGATACAGCTCTAATAATATTGTCCATAATGTTTTTCTGCTATTTTTGTCAAATGACTTTATAATTGACCGTTAACCTGAATTTCTCTTCATTTTCCGCCGCAATAGACAATTTATCCATAATCCTTATATATTAAAACTAGGAAAAACCGTTTAAGGAGTATAATAGTATGAACTATAGTCTAAACACAAATTGGCTATTCTCGAAGCAATTCAAGGCTGCAACTGCAACCTTGTTATTAGCTGCTAGTATGCTTGTCATTATGGGCTTACCAATAGCTCCAAATGTACAGGCCGCTAACACTGGAACTCTCACACTATCATCTTCGCAAATCTTTGGAAATCAATCAGTCTCCATGACTATCTCTGATTCAGATATCGGAGTTCAGGAAATGAAGGCTACATACAATCCAAGTGTTGTCCTACAATGGACAAACACTTCAGGTACATACAGCATCAACGTTACACAGAACACCGGAGGAACATGGGTTGCATATGCAACTGATGCACTTTGGGTAAGCTATTCATCATCATGTCTAGCTCTTAACGTTACTGCAAGTGATAAGTCGCACAATGCGTCTCACACAGTCTACCATGCAGGACACGCACCAGCTGGCCAAGGTTCTAACGGACTTGCAACCGGTTCATGTGCAACTGCATACATTAACACTGGACACTTATCAAACGGCGTACCATCAACACGTACTTACACAAACCATACATATCGCGGTGGATCACAATCGAAGTTATCAACAACACACAGTATAGCTTCATCACCAATGATACATGGTATGAATATGACCCGTGGTCACACAATGACAATCACGTACAAAGATGCATCTGATTCAACAGGCGCAGCGAAAGATGTTTCACAGACATTAAAGTACCAGGAGACAAAAGCCACAGTTTATAATACGGAGTCAAAACAGACTACCGTAACCCCAGGAGCTACCCTTAGGTTGTTCCTAAACCATAACGATCTTAATCAAGATCCAACAGAAACTGAAAGTTTCTTAGTTACAAACAATACAAATGGATTTAAAGCAACAGTAGTCACTTCATCGAACACTACATTACAGAACCTCGTTAACAAAACAATGAGCTATTATGGCTCAGGTAACCGTTTAACAGGTGGAACTGGAACTGCAGAATTTAGATTGAACTTTACAGAAACCGGTCCTAACACTGGTATCTTCAAATGTTCAAACACTGTAACTACATCGCCATGTCTTGAGATGGAAAGATTCTATTTCAACAACACCGGTACAGGTGACACTAACGTGAACACAAACAAGTCACACGCTGGTCATCCACAAGGTGCATGGGACTCACGTCCAATATGGAACTTTACATCAGACAACACTGGTACTTCCGGATGGAAGAACGGTGACACATTCAAGATAGCTTTCACACCAATTCAGGATATCCGATATGGTTACAATTCAACTACATGTAAAGCAGACAGTGGAGTTAGAGCTTCATGTTACAATTCAACATCTGTAACATTTACTATAACAGAAACCGCTGGAACAATGACAACGTCATCTAGTTCTCTGACAAGTGCAACTGATGTAACAGTAACAATTACTGATGCAGATATGAACCACGATCCAGAGAAAGTTGATACATTAACTAGAGTGTATGCTGAAATTAACAACAGTAGTCCGGTAACAGTAACGGCTAAAGAAAACGCTGTGAACAGCAGTGTCTTCACCTTTACAATTCGATCTACTATTGGTGCGTATACATCTGGTTGTAGCTTTAGTGCAGCAGCTGCGCGATTAACTTGTACTCAATCCCCACAAGACGCAAAGGGTAATGAGTTCGACGTCAAATATGACGACGGATATGCAAGTTCAATAGCAACAGCAACTGTAACAATGACTACATCTTTGGCAACTATCAGTACTGATAAGGACAGTTATGATGAAACTGCATCAGCAATTTCATTCGTATACACTGATGCAGACGCTAACGATGGAGCAACTAAAGAACAAGTATTGTTCAATTCTACACGACAGAAACACTACTCATCTAGAGAAGGTACGACAGCCGGTGATAAGACCTGTTCAGGTATATTCGTTGGAAGTACATGTAATGCAAAGAGGTTAGCTAACTTCACAATTACATCTATCAACGGAACGAACGGTTACACCGATATACGTAACTACTCTGCATTAGTACTAGAATCCACAACAACTTCGGGTTCATGGACTTTGTCGGTTACACTCGCTACATTGCGAACTGGAACTGATGGTGGTAGAGGAAAATCTGGTAGTACGCTTGGACTTGCAGCAGGAGATAAATTAGTCTTCTCAGTAAGAGACCACTTTGACTCAGCAACTGTCAATAAAACAGTAACAATTGGCGGAACAGTAGGATCATTATCATTTGATCGTACAGACTTCCCAATTACTGTCGGTGGCCATGCAACATCACCAGTTTCCCGAAATATGTCACGTGTAAATTCCACAGTTACATTAACAGACGTTGATAAGAACACCAACGCCAATGCAAGAGACAACGCAACATTACGTATGCTTGTCAAGAATGCAACAGGCGGAGTTGTTGGAACCACATCTGGAGGTAATAACATTCTAGCAGGAATGGGTGCTATGGGACATCTCTCATGGTATAATGTTACCGCTCTAGAAACAGGAGTCAACACAGGTATCTTCGAACTCAAGTTTGGAATTAACTGGGGTGCATCCAATACGGACTTCCCAACAGTATTGAATTACTCATCACCAACACAAGAATATCATACCCTTGATCGTATGCAAGATATGGTCGGAGGACAGGTATGCTTCGAATGGGCTGATGGCGCTTCAAGTACTAATATAACAGTAGCAAATAGTGCACCAGGTACTATCACTGGCAACAGTGCAGTAAAAGGTGTAGCAAAATGTCTTGACATCAAGGCACACGATGCAACTATTACATCTACACTTAGTACAGGTAAGCTAGGCGATTCATTCACTGTAACAGCAACTGAAGCTGACTTTAACAGAGATACTGGAGTGAAAGATACACTCTACATGCTGATGATCGGTACTGCAAAGCAAGCCGCACCAGCAGAAACAGACACTGCAAAGTACAACTCTACAATTGCTCTTACAGAAACTGGAGTCAATACGGGTGAATTCACAAAGACTATCACATTAGAACCTGGTAAATCACCATTTGGTACAACCTTAACGGCTAACCAACACATCAGACTACGTATAAGAGACAATGCAACATCCAACAGCTTCTATTCAGGAGCAGGATTAGCACGATCCTCTTCAACAGCAGCTCTAACTATCCAAAGTACAACAGCTACAATGGAGATTAGTCCTACTACAGAAGTCGGTCCTGATGGTAAGATCTATGTGAAACTCGTTGATCCTGACTTAATGACAACTGCAGCCAGCAGTGTACAACTAACACAGGTTACATCCAACGGTACAGGCGATATTGAAAAACCATACGCCTCCAATGGAACAACCTCTACAGGTACATACTGGTTCGGTATCACAATGGCCAGATCAACCGGAACACCAACTGACGAAGATGGAACACTTCATGTCAACGCATCTGACGTAATATACTTCTATTATTCAGATACAGCTGATGTAAGTGGAACCTTACAAGTCGTTAAAGCATCCTTGACTGTTAAGACAGAATCTGGTGCAATAACAACTGACAAGGCAAACTATCTAGTAGGTGACTTCGCAGAAATCACTGTCGTAGATCTTGATGCAAATACTAATCCAGATACCAAACAATCAATTACCGTAAAGGTAGTTACAGATAGTTGGGAAATTGGAACCAGTATAACACTACAAGAAACTGCAGCAGACTCTAACACCTTTACAGGTAAGATTGAATTCATTGCTACAACAAAGGGTGTACCTTCAAGTTCACAGGTATCCGCAACTGTTGGTGACGTAGTCACCATCAAGTACACAGATACTTTATGTGATGACAACGCGAAGTGTACAATCGAATTAGCAACGAAGATCGGTCAAGCACTGTCAAAGACTGAACAAGTTCCAGCAGGAACCCCTGAGATCGTCGATACAGCAGGTAATGCATTCGCATCTCCAAGCGTTGGAGATATCGTAATCGTACAGGCTAGTGTCACAAACGATGATGACGTAGCACACACAGTAACCTTCTTGGTACAAATCAAGAATGCTGGTGGTGAAGTTATCAACCTCGGTTGGGTAAGAGATATCGAACTGGCAACAGACGAATCTCAGACACCAGGACTATCCTGGCTACCTGATTCTGCAGGAACATACACAGCAGAAGTCTACGTATGGACAAGCATAAGTGAAGCAGAAGCTCTCTCACCAGTGAAGAGCGTAACCTTCACAATCGCATAGGAGAGGACAACATAAGTTGACCTCCCCCCTCTTATTTTTCCAGTCTGGAAAAATGAACGTAGGACTAGCAGTAGTACTGTCAGCGTTATTGCTCGTTGCAGCAACTCCATTTGCTCTAGCACTTACAATTGCTGGTGACAAGGATGAATACAATCCTAGTGATCAGTTAACTGTCAGTGGTACAGCAGGACCAAATGCGGATATTACATTCAAGGTTTCAAACCCTAATGGTGCACAGGTTGCAGTAGGTCAAACTACTGCTGACTCAAATGGTGATTACTCAGTAACATTATTGAGATTCCCAAGTGCAGCAACAACTACATTCTCATTCGGAAGTTACACTGTAACTGCAACAGCAGACGAAGGAACAGCAGAATTAACTGTAACACTTACAGAAGCATCTGCAACTCCAAGTCAACCGGCAGCAAGTTCAGAGAGCGGAGGATTCGCAGTAGCTGTTACATCAGATGGAACATATAATTCTGGTGATACAGTCTCAATCTTCGTGCTAACAACTGACAACGGCGTCTTAGTCGATGCAACAGTATCTGTTGCTCGTGTACAGACTCCTAGCGGTTCAGAAAATGTACTAAGTACATGTTCTAAAGTTAGTACTGGATTACAAAAATGCTCATATAATGTAGCTGGTGGAGTAGGCACCTATGGTGTTCTAGTCCAAGCAAACTCAGATTTGGGTTCAGCAGCAGCAGTTGGAACATTCCAAGTTTCAGCAGGTGTCCAAATTGACATCCCTGAAGCAGAAAGCAATGCTCCAATACTCAACGCAATCGCTAGCGTAGCACGCGATGTCGACGGTCTTTCCGACGATATCGATGGCGTTAACGATAATGTTGGTGCTATTGATGTTGATGTACCACAAGGTGTGAGTTTAGCTCAAATCAGTAGTGCATTAGATGCAGCAGTTGCCGACGTGAAGTCAGCAGTCTCAGGCAGTCAATCAGCCATTGAAGAGGAAGTCGAAGAAACTGAAGACGATCTCGAAAATGCTATTGGCAGTATTGTTGAGAATGCAGACGCAGCAGCCGCAGGCTCTGCACAGGCAGCATCTACAGCTCTAATTGCAGCAGTCCTTGCAGCAATTGCAGTAATACTACAAGTAGTCGTAATCGTTAGAGGAAACGTCCTCAAAAACTAGATAAATGTGGCGCGTTTACGCGCTCCATTTCTTTTTTTTTAATCTTTACTTAATGTATATTCTATTCTACAATGGTTTTCTAATTGTTTTTACTTCCAAGCCACTATTGTTCCAGCTAATGAACAAAATCTTGGATTTATAGCAGATAGAATATAGATATATGGAAAAATTATTGAATCAAATATAGTCTGACTTTATCTTCCTTTTAATCCAAATCCTCTCATATTATATTTCTTTTCCATAAAATCATTTTTAGTCCAAAGTGATTTATGCGCTAGCGGTTCTATATCTGGATCATTACACAAACTCTTCTTATGAGAATGTAGTGTAGTTGGAGCTGTTACTATATGATGTTTTGATATTCGTTCTAATTCATCCATCAAATGTCTCCCTTCTTCTTTATGTAAATGTGCTAATACTCCACTTGCTATTGCTATATCTACACTTTTATCCTCATGAGGCAATCTTTCTTTTCCAATATCGACGTTCTTAATCTCTGTATAGGCATTTCCAAGTGATTTAGCATAGTCTAATGCTGGCTGATAGCAATCATAACCATATATCTTCAATTCTTTTTGCGGATGATCTAATTTTAATGCAAATCCTAATCTTCCGAATCCCATTCCTGCATCTACGATTGTACATGATTCTAGTTTACCAATCCATTTTGATAGATGGTGATTTACATATCTGTTCCATGGCATGTTACAAATTACTCCTTCAAAATAACCCTTAATTCTGGCATTGGTATTATGTAATTTAATTTCTGATATTTATCTTCAACTTTTTTTATTATCTCATCAGAATAATTCCAAGCAAAAATCATCAAATAATCTGGTATTTCTTTTTCTAATATGTCTGGCGAAGTTATTGGAATATGACTTCCAGGCGTAAATAATCCTTGTTTTAGTGGCGAATCCTCAATAATTAATTCAATATTACTATTGTCTAAACCAATTGAATTAATCATTGTACTTGATTTTGCAGGTGCGCCATACCCAAAAATTCTTTTATTATCTTTTTTCAGTTTAACAAATAATTCTCTGATTTGTTCTATGTTGTTCTGCAATTTCTTATTAAAATTCTCTAGTGTCTGCAAATTGTCTATTCCATTTTCTTTTTCTTCCCTGATTAGATTATTGACACTTTGCTGTGGACTCTTTCCTTCAGATATGTAAGCACGTATTGAACCTCCATGTGTGGGAATCTTTTCAACATTATATACTGTCATGTTATGTTTGTCGAATAAATTAATCATTGAATGTATCGTATAATATAATACATGTTCATGGTATATGTTGTCGAACGTCATATCTCTTATCATATCTGCAAAATACTGCACCTCAACAATATACGTTCCATTTTCTGATAACATTCTCTTGACATTTTCAATAATGTCATGATATTCATCTAAATGAGCAAAAACATTTGATGCCACAACTATGTCTGCTTTTCCATTATCTGATATTATCTTGTTAACAGTATCTTTATCAAAATAAGAACAGATTGTTGCAAGTCCGTTATTATTTGCTTGTTCTGCTAAATTTCCTGCTGGTTCTACACCTATCGCTTTACATCCCAATTCTAATAGTGGCTTTAGTAAAACTCCGTCATTGGATCCTATATCTACTACTATTTTGGGATTGAATTCAGATTTTATCTTATCAGCTAACTCTGTGAAATGATTTCTTAGTCCTCCTGATATGGATGAAGCATAGGCATAATCCAGGAATAATTTGTCTCTTGGAATATAGCTCTCATCAGTCAACTGAACAAGTAAACAATTCCTGCAGCAAGTTACATCTAATGGATACAAAACCTCTTTGTCAAAATCACTTTCTTTAAGAAAAGCATTTGCTGGAGGCTGCCTGTTTAATGAAATAAACTCTAAAAATTCTTCTTTATTGCATGACCTACATTTCAAATTTCTGGCACCCTGATTATTGGTTCTTTGTCTTTTATAATTACAATATCTGAACCATTAGATACTTCTAAATTTCCAGATAATATTCTTGATATCACTTCATTTATTCTCGATGTATCTTGTTGATTCTCTGCATCTTCTTGCCCGAATACCATTGCTCTCATTCCTGTATTGACTCCTGCAGGAGAGATTGAAATACACTTTATTCCTGTGTCTTGTACTTCTTTTGCAACTGATTCAGTTAATCCTCTTACAGCAAATTTTGCTGCTGTATAAGCTGATAATTTTGGCACTGCTCTCCTTCCTGCTCTTGACGATATATTAATTATAGTTCCCGAATTGTTCTTTTTCATTATTGGTATTGTGTATTTCATCATATTGAATGTAGGTAACAAGTTATCTCTTACAACTGAATTTAACATCTTTGAATCTATCTCTTCTACTAAAGCTAAATTATGCGCTACTCCGGCATTGTTAATTAAAATGTCTATCCTGTTCTCTTTTTGTAAAATGGTTTTTACATATTTCTCCACGTTTAGTTCATCGGCTAAATCTAATAATTCAAAATTACATTCTTGTTTACTTTCAGTTGTTAATTCTCTCTCGTTTCTTGAAGATCCATAAACCCGTGCACCTTCTTTGACGAAATAATTTAATAATGAATACCCTATTCCACTAGACGCACCAGTCAAAACAACTATCTTATTCTCAAATGCTTTCATATTATTTCATATGGTATTGTATCTTTATCATATTTACCCTTAAGTCGTTTTTCTGTTGTCATTGCTAAAAATACTGAACTCTCAAGAAACTTCATTGCGTGAGGAACTCCCGGTGCACTGTATACCATCTCTCCAGCTTTTACAATTGCCTTTTCTATCTTTCCACTCTTCCTCTCTTCATAATACTCCATCTTTCCTTTGATTATGTATGACCAATGAGAATCTCTCTTATGATAATGGTTTGCTCTTACTGCACCTTTCTTGGATGTTATGATCACAATGCTTGTAACTGGACTCTCTAAAATATTTGTGATCTTTCCTCTCTTGTCTATAAACGATTCTTTTATCTTGATTACTTTTATTGCCATTATAAATTCTTCATCCAATTTACTGTTTTTTCTATACCTTCTTCAAATGATATCTTTGGCGTATATCCAAAATCTCTTCTTGCTTTTTCTATAGATAACGATAATCTCATTCCTTTCTCGCCTGACCTCCATGGCAAGTTCTTTATCTCTGACTTGCTATCTGTTTGTTTTATAACTAGATCTGCTATGTCTTTTATCGAATAATCTTTACCGTATGCTATATTATAAACACCGTTGACTTCAGATTCTGCCATTGATATCATTGCATCAACTAGATTCTGTACATAATTAAAGTCTGTTGATTGACTACCGTCTCCCTCTATTGTAATTGAAGCATCTTCTAAAGCCTGTTTGATAAATATCGGTATTACCTGTTGTAATCTAGAATTCGGACCAAATAACCCACTACTTCTAATTACTGTTATGGGCAATCCAAATGATTCAGCATAACTTTGACACATTAAATCAGCAGCAGCTTTCCCTGCACCATATGGATCTGTCGGTCTCAATACGTCGTCTTCTGACACTGATGAATTTTCTGCCTTTCCATATACATTCTTACTACTCATAAAAATTAATTGTGTATTCTTCTTCGCTCGAATTAGTTCTAAAACATTTATCAAACCTGCGGTATTTGTATGAAAAGAATATTTAGGAGAAGAAAGAACTAGAGGAACATCTGCCTGAGCTGCTAAAAATAATATGCAATCAATATCCGCAATATCTTTTTCATTCAAATCTTCTGCACTTTTCCAAATATAATTGATTGATTCCATTTTATCTCCTATTCGATTTGCATAATGAGGTCCAATTATGTCTGATACAGAAACATCCGCTTGTTTTTCTAGTAACTCAGTAATTATATGCGACCCTAAGAATCCAGAGCCACCTACTATTAGATAGTTCTTCATTGAATACTTTGGAATTCCAATACATTATATATGAATCTTCATGAATTCTGTTTATATGAAAATAGTTGGCTGTATGCAAGTTGGAGGAGACTGTTCTTGGATATTGGATTCTAGTCTGACAAATATGTCTGAAATAGTTGATGAAATTGTTCTTGTTGGCGGCAGCGTTTCTGATGATAGTAAAAAAATTATTGAAAGATGTAACAAAGTAGTTGAAACTAATTTCTATCCTGATAATCAATCTCGTATTGAATGGGACGATATGAATTCTCTTTTACTTATGGCAAAAAATCACGGTGCAGATTGGATCTTGTTCATGGATGCAGACGAAACATTTGAACCTAGATTTAAGACAACAATTCGTGATTACATCAATAATCCTGATGTAGGAATGTATAAATTCCGTCGATATTGGCTTTGGAATACCATGGAACAATATCGAGTTGACCGACCTGAAAAATTTTCTTCTCTTGCCTACAATAGTTACTTGGTTCGTGCTACTCCCACTCTTCATTTTCCTAATCCTGCTGGATCTTTATGGAAAAGATTAATCAAACATTTACAAGGTAAAGAAAAACTTAAACCATATTTTGGTAGGGAGCCTATTACTGGAATAATGGGCGACATTCTTGAAAGTGACGTTGTATTACTTCATCATGCTGCCTTAAACTGGGAACAATTTGTAAAAAATCAAATGTGGTATTCCATGTTACTCGCTAAACGTCAACCTTTGGATCCTGAAAAAGATATTGTAAATCAATTTTATAGTATATTGGATGAATCAACTCTCGAATTGAAACCTATCAATAAAGATTGGTTATAAAAAACTTATTCTAACTTCTTTACTTTTGCATGTTCATCTAAAATTCCTTCTATCGCCAGTATGTCCTTATAATATACTTTTGACTTGAAGTCACAATATCCGCAAATTACTCTTATAAAACTAAATTTTGGATCCATTGTTACTCTTAACGAACATGGCAGTTCTCCTCCATTATCGTCTTTAAGTGGACATGAGCTGCATTTTACTCCTTTTACTGTTCTAATGATTCTAAATTTACCTTTCTCGCTCAATAAATAATTCACGTTCGAATGAGTCTATTGCCAATTTTGATGTTATTCCTCCCCTAGGCCTGAACTTCATCTCAATTAACAATCTCTTTGGTTTGTACACCTGTATCAAATCATCATAAATTACATTAATTACTCTTTCATACGAAGCAATTTGATTTCTATATTGTTGTAGATATAACTTTAAAGATTTTAACTCAATTACAGATTTTTCTGGAATCATTGTTATAGTTATTGTTGCATAATCTGGTTGATTCTTTGCTCCATAAAATGTAAATTCTGGCGCATCTATCTCAATTTCATAAGGCTCTAACGCTGGGTTTGTTATCTTTTTTAATACGCGTTTATTGGTTTTCAATACAGTCATTTATTACTATATAATCACTATTTACATCTTAATTAGATTATCCCAAGCCTATTGCATGGTATTCTAATTTGTTGAATTGTTTCTTCGAAAAGATTCTACGACCGTCAATTATAAGTGGCCTTTTCATCAATCGAATAAAATCTTTAGGTTTGAGCATTTTGAATTCTTTCCATTCAGTCACAATAATACAGCAATCTGAATTGCGTATACAAGACTCTGAATCTTTCGCGTAGGTGATAGAACTTCCAAATATTCTCTTCGTATTATTATTTGCTATAGGGTCGTAGACTCTGACTTTAGCCTTCTTGTCTAACAATCTCTTGATAATTTTAATTGACGTAGCGTCACGTATGTCATCAGTTTCAGGTTTAAACGCAAGTCCTAGAATCGATATCCTTTTTCCTTCTAATTGGCCTAATTCTTTATTCAAAATATTAAACACACTCATAAATTGCGTATCGTTAATCGCTAATACTGACTGTAAAATTTCTGAATTAACGCCTAACTCCTTACTAAAAGCAATTAATGCTTTAACGTCTTTCGGAAAACATGATCCACCAAAACCCAAGCCTGCATTAAGAAATGACTCAGAAATTCTTTTATCCATGCCAATTGCATTTTTAATCTCATTCACATCTCCATCTGGTATTCGTTCGGCTATTCTTGATATATAGTTCATAAAACTGATTTTCGTTGCCAATAATGAATTGTTTGCGTATTTAATTAGTTCAGCATTGCTTGGCGTTGTATAAACTATTGGAAGATTCTTCCTATAGATTTTTTTGAATAATTTATAAATAATTTTTTTATCTTTCTCTGAATTTACTCCAACTACAATCTTGTCTGGTCTTAGTGTATCATTTATTGCACTACCCTCTTGCAAAAATTCTGGATTGACTATTACTCCAAAGTGTATTGAATTCTTTTTTCTTGAATGTTTTTCTAAATTGTCTATTATCTTTAATGCCGTTCCAGGAACAACGGTACTTTTTATAACAATTACAAAATATTCTTCTATATCCTTTATTGCAATTGCTATATCTTTTGACGCTTGTTCTATATATTTCAAATCTATCGAACCATTTTTCCGACTTGGTGTACCTACTGTAAGAAATATTATCTTTGCTTTTGTCACATCTGCCACTTTTCTGCTTAACGATAATCTATTCTTTTTGATGGCTTTTTCTAGTAATTCATTCATATATTTCTCATGAATTGGAGAATCTGCATTCTTTATCCTGTTTATTTTCTTACTATCGATATCTACACCTAACACATTTATTCCTCTATCTGCAAAGCAAACGGCTGTAGAAAGTCCTACATAACCTAAACCCACAAAAGCCACGTCGTATTCCATACATATTCTGATGATACATTGAAATAAATGGATTATGAGAATATTATAGGGGTTAATAGTGTTAAAGAAAGTAGTTATTCCTGTAGCAGGTCGTGGAACTCGATTACTTCCTACTACAAAAGTTCAACCCAAAGAAATGCTTCCTGTTTTTTCTTCGTTTAAAGGCGATATATTACTAAAACCAATGGTTCAGCTTATCTTTGAACAATTATTTGATTTTGGTATTCGTGATTTCTGTTTTATTGTTGGCCAAGAAAAACGCGCTATTAAAGATCATTTTTCTCTAGATTATCCATATCTTGACGCCCTATCTAACAAAAAAAATAATATTTCATATAAAGATATGAAATTATTTTACAAACGCATAGAAAAGTCAAATATTACTTGGATTAATCAAAGTCATCAATTAGGTTATGGACATGCTGTTTCATTAGCTTCTTCTTTTGTTGGTAACGATGATTTCATTTTACATGCTGGTGATACCTTGATCGTACAACCAAATAGACAACATCTTACTGTCTTGAATAAATTATCTAGTAAATCTGATTGTGTTGTAGCATTAGAGAAAATTTCTGAACCAAGTGCGTATGGTGTCGTAATCGGCAAACGCACAAAAAAATATTCTCTTCCTTTAAATGAAAAAGTATACGAAGTAACTCAAGCTGTTGAAAAACCATCTAAAAAAATTTCTAACCTTGCTATTATGGCATTAAATAAGTTTACTCCTGATGTCATGAAAATTTTAAAGAAAATCCCTTCTGGATATGGAGGAGAAATACAGATTACTGATGCAATACAGTATATGATTGATTCAAAGATGGATGTTTTGGGATATGAATATCATCATTCTTGTACACGGCTTGATATTGGCACACCAGATACTTATTGGCATGCTCAACAATCTTCTAAAAAACTTGCTACTAAAGGTTGGATGTAATTGAGCGACATAATAAATTCTGACATAGCAACCCTTCTATCTGACAACAAAAAATTTCGTATCTCAGATAAACAATTCTTGATTACTGGAGGTGCGGGTTTCTTAGGAAGTTGGTTGTGTGACCTTCTAATAGCAAAGAATGCTCGAGTATAT
Organism: Nitrososphaerota archaeon; assembly: GCA_013378385.1. Lineage (GTDB taxonomy): Archaea > Thermoproteota > Nitrososphaeria > Nitrososphaerales > UBA57 > UBA57. Next base: position 17,018 of record JACAFS010000014.1, read on the forward strand.
TGTATTGATAATCTATCTTCTGGCCGTGCTGAAAATATTAAACATCTATTGAAGAATAAATCTTTTGTTTTTAAAAAACACGACATCACAAAAAATACTCTTAATGTAAAACCCGATTATATTTTTCATTTAGCTAGTAGACCCTCTCCAGACGATTATCTAAATAATGCAATACAAACTATTGATGTGAATACTGAAGGAACTAGAAAAATTCTTGAACTCACCAGAAAAACTGATGCAAAACTTCTATTCACTTCTACTTCCGAAGTCTATGGCGAGGCAACTGTCTTTCCAACTCCTGAAAGTTATTATGGAAACGTAAATCCATCTGGACCTAGATCATGTTACGACGAAAGTAAACGATTATGTGAATCTCTATGCATGGCTTACAACAGAACCTATGGCCTTGATTTGCGAATTGTAAGATTATTCAATACATACGGCCCAAGACTTCGTGGCGATGGCAATTATGGCAGAGCGTTATCTAGATTCATTTGGCAATCTATAAACAATCAAAGAATTACTATCTGGGGAAATGGAAAACAAACACGATCATTTTGTTATATTACGGATATGATTAATGGATTAATGGCTTCTTTACTTGTTAAAAGAACCAAAGGCGAAACCATTAACCTCGGAAATCCTAAAGAAACACGAATTATTGACTTGGCAAATATGGTCATTAAGTTAACCGACAGTAAATCTGAAGTTAAATATTTACCAATGCCTGACAACGACCCTCGACGTCGTTTACCAAAAATCACTAAAGCCAGACAAATAATTGGCTTCACTCCTCGTGTTAAACTTAATCAAGGACTTTCTAAAACTATTGAATGGCAAATAGATAGATAACAGGCCCGGAGAGACTTGAACTCCCGATCTCCAGCTCCGCAAGCTGACGCCTTAATCCAATCTAGGCTACGGGCCTATACATACAGTTTGTAATCACTAGAATATAAAATCAAATATAGATGCAAACGATTTATAGATATTGTGAGTTTGCTTAAAACAAAGGAATACGTCATTTCATTTATATCGCAATCTATAGGAATTCCAAACGGGTTGGAATCCATATATGAAGACATTCCTGACGATATAGTTAAACAGATATCTGTTGCACTAACGGGGAAAGACGTACACACAGAAACTTTTGAAGAGGACGATTCTCCAATAGTTGATGAATTCATACAATGGGCTCAAGAAGTTTATGAAGAAGTGTGTAAAGAAAACAATATTCCTGCAGTTTGGAAAAGTAAATGGCCGAATAATAAAAGGTTTGCAGTTGCATTAACACATGATTCAGATAGTATTGAGGTTACAGAAGAACATTTACAAAAAGTTAAAGATCGTTTTAGTGAAAGCGATTTAAAGGAAGCATTAGAAGGACGAAAGAATTTATATTGGAATATAGAAAGAATCAAAGAAGTTGAAGATAAATTTAGATTCAAATCGTCTTTTTATTTTCTAACAAGTGAATATAATGTTGAACAATACAAGGATGTTTTGGACGAATTAATGAAGAATGGTTGGGAGATAGGATTACATGCAGGATTTGGCACACACGATAATGAAGATAAGATGAAAGAAGATATCGTAGAATTCAAGAAACAATTAGGATATAGACCAAGAGGCGTGCGTGAACATTACTTACAATTTGATTATCATAAAACATTAGATTTCTTAGAAAGAAATGAATTTGTATATGATACTACATTGGGTTTTAGAGAACATCCCGGTTTCTTTTTAGGAACATCTATGCCATTTTATCCTCCAAAAGAGAATTGGGAAAGAAGAGAGATAATAGAGTTACCATTAATCATAATGGACACAAGTTTATGGGGATACATGGATCTAGATGAAGAATCTGGAATGAAAATAATAGAATATTACATTGCAAATATCAAAAAGTTCGGCGGCCTTCTCACAATATTATGGCATCAAGAGGCATTTTTGATGAAAAAAGGCGAGATTTATACACGTATTTTAGAAAAATTATCTAAAGAAAATTGCTTTGTATCATCGGGAATCACTATCGCAGAATGGTGGAACAATAGAAACAATTTCGAGATATCAATCGTCGAAGATAGCCAAAAAGGGTGGAAATGCATTATAACCAATGCCGCAAAGGGCATGTGCATAGAAGCAAAGATTTTTGACTTAACAAAGAGTATTTCAATTAATGGACCGGGAAGAATAATTGATAAATCAGAAGCTGATGGAGAAATACATTATAGTATTGAATTAGAAGGAGATTGTGAGTTATTTTATGTCTAAAAATATTTTGGTTACAGGTTCTGGCGGGATCGGCGGAGTAAATTTTGTCAATGCATTGAAGATTGCAAAGAGAGAATACATAATTTCAGGAACTGATTTTAACAAATATTATTTAGAGTTACCGAATCTAGATTCCAAATACAGAACACCAAGACATACAGATCCTAAATTTCTAGAGAAGATTAAAGAAATAATTGATAAAGATAAAATTGACTTTCTACATCCAAGTCCACATTCTGAAGCTAGTGTAATTGCAAAGGAGATAGATCAGATAAACACCGCCACATATTTGCCTAGATACGACATCATAATTAGAGATAAATTACAAACTCAGGAGATTTTAAAAAGAAACGACGTTCCTGTAGCAAAAACCGAAACAGTGAATTCTTTAGATGAAGTCGAACACACAAAGGAAAAATTCAAAGATGAGAAAGTTTGGGTGCGAATGAAAAGCGGCGCAGGAGGAAAATTAAGTTTATTGTGTGAGACTGTAGAACAAATACAAGATTGGATTAGAATATGGGTGAATAGAGGAATTGCAGAACATTCAGATTTTATGATTCAAGAGTATCTTCCAGGTAGAAATATTGCATGTGATAGCTTATGGCATGATGGAAAATTAATTGCTTCATTTACAAGAGAGAGATTAGAATATCCATTCAAACATATTTCCCCATCAGGAATTACTGGAACACCGACTGTATCTCGAATTGTTATAGATGAAAATGTAAATGATATTTCTAAGAAAGCAATCCTGTCGTCAGATCCAAAGCCTCATGGAAGTTATGCCGTTGATCTGAAAGGCGATGTAAAAGACAATCCAATCGTAACTGAAATTGATTCAGGAAAATTCCACACTACTACTGCGTTGTGGGGAATAGTATCAGACAGATTAGGATTAGATTCTAAGAAAAACTTGGCAGATTATTATTGCGCAATAGGAATGAATTTAGTAGAACCAGAAAGTCTTGGTACCGATATCTATCCAGATGACCTATATTTAATCAGGCATATAGACACAGGAACATGGATTTGGAAAGAAGATGGATACAAGGTAAAGATACTTTGATTGAACTAGTTATTTTTGATTTAGATGGAACACTAATTAAATTACCTGTAAGATATGATTGGCTTAGAACTGAATTAAAAGACAAATTTAAGATAGAAGGGGAATTCTTCCTTATACCTATGATAGTAGATAGTACAAAAGGAAAAGACGAACTAAAAAGAGACGCATTTGAACTTATTTGTAAAGAAGAATGTAATTCAATAAATAATTTAGAGATTCATGAAGGCGCAATAGAAGTAATAAAAGAAATCCATGCTCGAAATAAGAAACTTGCAATGGTAACTCTACAATGCGAACGCGCTGCAAATCAGATTCTAGAGATTATGGGTGTAGAGAATCTATTTTCAAACATATTTACAAGAGACAATTATACCAACCGGTACGACCAAATAATACATACAATGAAAAAATTCGATGTTGATGCACTTGAAACATTGATGATTGGCGAT
>JACAFS010000015.1 GCA_013378385.1 Nitrososphaerota archaeon
GCAGCTCCAAAGCGTAAGGCAGCAAAGAAGAAAGCAGCTCCAAAGCGCAAGGCAGCGAAACGTAAAGCAGCTCCAAAGCGCAAGGCAGCAAAGAAGAAAGCAGCTCCAAAGCGCAAGGCAGCGAAACGTAAAGCAGCTCCAAAGCGCAAGGCAGCAAAGAAAGCAGCTCCAAAGCGCAAGGCAGCGAAACGTAAAGCTCCTAAACGAAAAGCAGCTAAACGCAAACGTTAGTTTAATCTATACATTAAATTAATTTCGTGTTTCTTGGTAGTATTCTAAATTTTTTTATTTTTTTTTAATTATTCTGACTTAGACTTCTTTATGAACGAATGAACTGATTTATCTAAACTTACTAATGCGGCTTCAAATAATGCTTCCGTTAATGTTGGATGTGGATGAATTGAACTTTCTATATCTTCAATTTTCATTCCAATATTTAAGCCCAGTACTCCTTCACTGATCAATTCTGACGCATTTTTCCCCACTATATGAACTCCTAAAACCTCATGAGTACTGTTATCCACGACTACTTTCGCAAATCCTTTACCATCATCTGATGTCAATGCTCTGGCATTTGCTGCAAATTGGAATTTTCCCACACGAATATCATATTTCTGTTCCAATGCACTCTCTTCAGTCAATCCCACCGACGCTATTTCAGGTTCAGTATAAACTGCATAAGGAATATTCTTTATTTGTATATTTGCTGGAATTTTTGCAATATGATAAGCAAGTTTTCGTCCCTGCATGTATGCTTTATGAGCTAACCATGGAGGTCCTACTACATCCCCAATTGCAAATACATTTGAAACGTTTGTCTGCATTTTATCATCTACTTGTATGAATCCATTACTGTTGAATTTTATACCAATCTCTTCTAGTCCTAACTTCTCAACATTTGCGCGTCTACCAACTGCCACTAATACCTTCTCAAACTTCTCATTTGATACATTGTCATTATTTTTTATACTCACAATAACTTCAGATTCTTTACTGATCTCTGTAATTCTTGAATTCAACAAAACCTTTATTCCAATTTTATCTGCTGATCTCTCAACAACATTTACTAAATCTTGTTCAATACCGGGTAAAAGTTTGTCAGTTATTTCTATAATTGTTACATGTGTTCCAAATTTTGCCAATGCGGTTCCTAATTCTAATCCTATGGCTCCACCTCCAACTATTAACATTGATTTTGGAACTTTATCTAAATCCAATACATCCTTTGCCGAAATAATTTGATTACCGTCAAATCTTAAATCTTCTAAATCTTTTGCACGCGAACCCGTCGCAATTATTATATATTCTGTAGAAATTTCTTTCTTATTCTCTCCGCTTGTGACCTCGACTAAATTTGGGTTTCTTATTTTAGCGGTTCCAAAAACAACTTCAACTCCATAATTTTTACATAATAGATCTATACCCCCTCTTAATTTTTTTGTAATAGAATTCTTCCACGTTTGAAATGTCTCTAAATCTACTGTTACTGATTCGAATTCTATTCCTTGTGTGGATAAATCAGGCATTTTATGGTACATATCACTCGTATTGATCATAGTTTTCGATGGTATACATCCATAATTCAAACATTCTCCACCAAGTTTATCATTTTCAATTAATGCTACTTTCTGACCTAACTGTGATAATTTTATAGCAGTTAGATAACCTCCTGGACCTGCCCCTATCACAACAACTTGAAATTCAGCCAATTCTCACACATCTAGTTTTTATCAATATAACTATATGAATAAATCGAATATACCAATACAAGTGCCGATATTAGTACAAATAAAAACTGATTTACACTCAATTCACTATTCCAATTCTGCTCATTATCATCTAATGTCTCAATAGCAACTCCATCTTCTAAAATAATTCTCTTGATATATTGTTTCCCAGTTAATGGATTAAGATAATTCTCTACAGGGGCAAAGTTGTCCTCCAAAACTTTGTAAGAATCAAATTCTAAAACTCCTTTGTACTCTTTTTCTATTTCTTCTGATAAATCTACTTCAATATTCTCTTGACGTGATAACAACTCAAACTTTGTAACTCTGCTTTCTTTATTTTGAGCAACTACAATTATATTCTGTATTACTTTTTCTTGTTCTGATACAACAGGGTATATATGAATATTAGAATAAACACTATCCATAGTTTTTAATTCAGATAAAAACAAAGTTGCTGAATCACCATCTATTGAAGTAATGATGTTAGAAATCAATACGCCGTCATCTGTCAAATGATCTGATACTAATTGATGAAATTCTCTCGTCATTAAATGAAAAGGAACATAAGTTTTATCATATGCATCCAGTACAATGATATCGTATTTCTTATCTGTCTTTCTAAGAAAGATCCGACCATCATCGGTAGTTATTTCAAGACGTTCATCTTGTTGAACAAAAAAGAACTCTTCTCCCGCACTAACAACGTCTTTGTCAATCTCAACGACATCAATATTCATTTCCGGATAATCTGCATGAAACTTCTTTGGCGCTGAAAAACCCCCACCTCCAATAAACAAAACGTCTTGTGCATCATTTGTGAATAATAGCCCTAAATGAAAATATTTAGTATATTCATACACTATTCTATGCCTATCCTCTAAATCCATTGCACTGTGGAAATTATTATCCAAAATTAATGTTCGTATATTGGTTACCGAATCATCATGTACTAGTAATCTATGATATTGCGTGTCTTTTTCAAATACTATTCCTGCCAACGGCGCCTGTACAAATACTGCAGAATACATTGATATACAAATTAAAATTATTGCAATTACTTTGATTTGCTTAGAAATTCCCACGATTGCAGATATTATTAAAATTATACTGATTGAATATAATATTATATCCACACCTACTATTGGAACTAGAATAAATGTTGTCACAAATGTTCCAAAAATACTTCCTACAGTTGATAATGAATACAAATTTCCTGCTGTTTGCCCAATTGTCTTCATCGATTTTGCACTTAATTTTATTGCAAAAGGAGTTACTGCACCTAACAAAAAAGCAGGAGCTAATAAAAACACGATACTAGAAATTAATGGCCCATATATTTCACCTATCTTAAATAACAAGATAATCTTGAAAATTTCTGCTGCTAATAATGTAGAAAGTAATGTATAACTTCCTGCGATAAAGATTAATAAAGAAAATGTTTGATACGAAGCTTTTTGATCAGATCTTTTTCCTCCGTAAGAATATCCAGCACTTAATCCAGTTAATGTAATGCCGATTAAACTGCCCCATACAAACATTGTGTTCCCAAAATATGGAGACATTAACCTACTTCCAAGTAATTCCAAGCCCATTACAGATGCGCCGGATATGAACACCTGGAACCGCAATAAATAGAAAAAATATTTACTATTCGCTATATCATTTGACATCACTATTCATCTCTTAATCTAACTTGAAAAATCTTTTATTTACGCCTACTGGAACAAAGTGGACAGTCTTTTATCGTATGATTATTCTCCAATTCTTGGTGTAAATCATATATTATTCCTTGTTCACGAATAAATTTCAATGCAACTTCAAACTTCTCACCCACAATAATCTCACTACTTTCATTCATAATTGCATCAGCTATCTGTTCTGAATATGTTTGAATACGATTTGTGATTAAATACAATTCAATATTTCCCCTACTACGGTTCATATAATTACTAATTGTTGCCTGTGTAATACCCATTTTTTTTGCAGATTGCTGCTGCGTTAATTCATATTTATCAATCAATATTTTTGCTACGGTTGTGCGTAGAAAAGGAATTACTGCTTGAGCCTCAACCTCACTATGAAGAAGCATAGATATCTTGTATTTTTATACTATTTATAGAATCTGATAAAAAAATAATTCTAATACTATAACAATTAAATAACTTTCTCCTTTCATCATATCAGGGGCGCGTCGTCTAGCCAGAGTTGATCAAACTCCTAGAATGGTTTAGGACATCGCCTTGACATGGCGAAGGTCCCCGGTTCAAATCCGGGCGTGCCCACTATTTATTATAAGATGAAATAACATCCATAAACTTTCTTAATTTTTGTTTAATATCTTCTGATTCATATCTTAACAACCCGATAAAATATTCACAACCAACTAATTCAAATTCATCGACTACTTTGTTTACATCATAAGATTCCATGTCTCTGTGATCATAGTAAGTTAAACAAATATCTTTTTTCGAAATTTCTTTAATATATCTTACACGCTCTGAATAATCTTTGGACGATATTCCTACAGGTATCCATGCCGATCCATACTCAGTCATTAATTTTAACATCTTATTTCCAGTTGTACCAAACCATAATTCTGGAAATGGTTTCTGAATGGGCTTTGGCTGTAAAATCGCATTCTCAATCTTATAATATTTTCCACTAAAATTTACTATCTCTCCTGTCCAAAGTTTTTTCATAATCTCTAATCCTTCCACAGTTTTTTCATAACGAACTTTTGATTCATCCCATGTACTGTATGCATCAAATTCTGGTTTGTGCCATCCTGCACCTACTCCTAGAATAACTCTACCGTCTGAAATGTTATCAACGGACGAAACAATCTTTGCTAATTGTTGTGGTGGTCGAAAAGGAATGGGTGTTACACATGTTCCAATTTTTATTTTTGTTGTGTTCGCAGCTATAAATGATAACAATGTCCATGCATCTATCGTGTTGTTGCTCTCGATACCATACTTTTCTGGAAGCATATAATGATCCCATACCAATAAGGAAGAAACTCCCGCTTCTTCGATCAAAGGTAATATTTCTAGTAACTTGTTCTTCCAATTCTTACCGATTGTAACAGGTATGGATAATCCAAATTTCAATTTACTACACGCTCATATTAACCCGAATATGGATCCCTTTTTTTTAAAATAATTCTGATGATAATCTTCTGCTTTATGATATTCTTTTATGGGCTGCACCTCAGTTACTATTGAATCATGAAACTTTCCTGATTCACCCATTTTAATCATCGAATCTCTTGCTAAATTCTCTTGTTCGTCATTAAAATAATATATGACAGAACGATATTGATGACCGACATCAGGACCTTGCCTATCTTTTGTAGTTGGATCATGACACGCCCAAAACACACTCAATAACTCTGAATATGTTACAACCTTCGGATCATAATCTATTTCAACTACTTCTGCATGGCCGGTGTTACCGGTACATACTTGTTCATAACTCGGACTATTAGTATCTCCTCCAGAATAACCTACTGATGTCGATAACACACCTTTTACTTTGTTAAACCTGTCTTGAATATGCCAAAAACAACCTGCTCCAAAAACCGCTTTTTCCAAATTATCACTTGTTGTTTTCTTGTATTTCCATCATATAATTTATTCGAAATATTTTCAATTAAATTTAGAACTATGCAAAAATATAAAAGAAGTAATACGGCAATACAGTTGATAACAATGGGATATGATCCCTCTACTTACGAAAGAGCACCTGAAAAGGAAGAAAACACTTCAAATAATACACAGAACACCGATGAGTCTAGTTCAGTGTCTCCGAAGATGGTTTTTGCCGTTGTTGGTTTGCTAATCGGCCTAGCACTTGGATATGGCGCTGCACAATTATTTACAGATAACTCAGAACCTGTTCCTGTTGAAATTCCTATCGACAACTCAAATAATGACGAATTAAAAAAATTACAGACTAATCTCGATCAAGCAAATTCCGAAATTCTTCTTCTTGAAGGCAGATTGACTAGTTTTGATGAAACTAAAGATTTACTTGCGAAAACACAGAACAATCTCGATGAAATTAACAGAGAACTTCTAGAAAGTACAAATAAATTTAATACTTATGAAAAAACCATTGAAGATTTACAGAATGACCTCGCAGATATTCAAGCAGATCTTGCAAATGCAAACGAAAGAATAAATGAATTATTAACCGTAGAAAGCCCACCAGCTGACCCTGCTGTGGCCGTGGATCCTGAACCTCCAGCACCGGCAGCAGACCCTGCACCAGATCCTGAACCTGAACCTGCAGCAGCAATCGACGAAAAAATTGCCTTAGGCGCAATCGACTTACTTTATGGCACATCATTAATTCCTATATCTGACCCAACTCCTATCGGTGAGGCTATTTTAATTGAAACTGAAGCTACAAATATATCAGAAAATCGAGTAACCATTTCTTGGATTGCAATTATTACAAATATTGAAACTGGTGAAATTAAAGAAGTATACGTTTTTAATATTCAATTAGATCCAGGAAAATCCTTTAAACTAGGTAATACTTGGACACCTGCCTCTGCTGGTCAATATAATATTGAAGCATTTGCCGTCGATAATCTAACTGACAAAAACCCAATCTCATTAACTCAAAGTAAAGTTATTACAGTAGCATAAGTTATCTAGATACTAATGAATATAATTACCAAAGAAATTACTATTAAAACAAAACATGAAAATCAGATGATTGATTTATCTGAAGATATTAATAACGAACTTAAATCTTCAGGACTTGAAACCGGAATAGTAACTATCTTTACTAGACATTCTACTGGAGCCATTACAACAATTGAATATGAACCAGGTCTAGAGAAAGACTTTCCTGCAATGTTAAAAAGAATTGCACCTGATGATATTTTCTATGAACATGAAAATACTTGGCATGATGGAAATGGACGTTCACATGTTAAAGCATCATTAATTGGTTCTAGTATTACCGTTCCATTCAAAGATCAGAAACTATTGCTTGGTCAATGGCAACATGTTATCTTCCTTGAATGCAATATAGAGGGACGAGATAGACAACTTGTTTTTCAAATGATGGGAAATTAATAAACTATTTCTGAAAATTCTTTGCTAATTTTTTTGCAGCTTCTTCAGGTAAAATCTTATTCACCTGAATATTGGAAGATATTTCTAACCCAGTCTTTGTTTCTAATCTCGGATAAATCTCAATATGCCAATGAATTTGTTTCGATGTTTTCTTTTCTGGTGAAGAATGTACAACTAAATTAAATGCAACTATTCCTAAAGTTTTAGTCAACGATTCTATGCTTTTATGAATTATTTCTGATAGCTCCGATATTCCTTTCTGGGTAAATTTTACAAAACTAACCTCGTGTTGACGCGGAAATATCCAATATTCATAGGGGTGTTTAGACGCCCAAGGCGCAAACATGACAAAATTCTCCGTTTTCCCTATAATACGTTTACTAGATTCTTCCTCTTTTACTATCACGCACATTGGACAAATGCCTTTCTCTCTTAGTGGTTTCTTCATAAATTTTGCCTCAGCTTCAATTACCGGCGGAACAGTAGGTAAACTTACAATCTGTAAATGGGGATGTTCAATTTCTGCACCTGCTTCCACTCCATGGTTCATGTACACTGCTACATATGAAACATGTTTTTGCGAGTACAACCAACGTGACTTGTCCTGTACTGTAGTTAGAATATTTGTCCATTGCTCACTACCTATTTCCGATACATCAATTGTATGCTTCTGACTCAACACTACAACATAATGATATCCTATTGCTGGTTCACTATACTGTGGATAATCACTAAATATTCTCTCCTCATCAGGACTAACAATCGCGTCTTTGTTTAAGAATGCCCTTACCGTCCAATCCTTTACAAAACTCTCATCTTCATCTGCTAATTTTGCTAATGTACCTTCCTTTGAAATTAATACCAAATCTGCAGGGCCAGTTATGTGTTCGTTTCCAGGACAATATGGACAGTCTTTCTTTTTTACAACTTTCTTTAACTTCTTGATTTTATCAGGCTTTTCATTAGTAAACAAAACAAAACTCTCAGAAAAATAGTCTTTTCGTACTTTTGACAAATTATTTCACCAATACTAACACGATTATACTATGTTTATCATCCTAGTTATTGGTTTAATTGCTCTTTTTGCAATTTCTTCAGGAACTTTTACTTCATAAATTTCTTCATTTATAGATCTGTATAATTTCTCCAGCGTAATCATCTTCATATATTCACATACTGCATCATCTTTAACAGGATGAAATTTTTTCTCTGGATTTTGTTTCTGTAATTGATGCAAAATTCCTGTTTCTGTTGCTACTACAAATTCCTTCGCATTAGATTGATTTGCATATTTTATCATTCCATCTGTTGATAATATTTTTGTATTGTCATTTTTTATGTTTCCTTCAGATAATTCATACATTATATTGGAAACACAACCACATTCTGGATGAACAAGAAAATCTGCGTCTGGAAGGTCATTCTTCATTGTATTAATCTCATTTGCTGTCAGTTTTGCATGTACATGACATTCTCCTGGCCAAATATGCATTTTCCTTCCCGTCATATTCTCAATATATGCACCAAGAAATAAATCTGGTAAAAATAAAATCTCTTTGTTCAAAGGAATTTCTTCAACCACTTTCACTGCATTTGATGACGTACAACAATAATCGCTTTCTGCTTTAATTGCCGCAGAAGTATTTATGTATGAAATGACTACCGTGTCTGGATGTTTATCTTTCCATTCACGTAATTGTTGAACATTAATTGTATCCGCCAATGAGCAACCTGCCTTTAAATCAGGAATTACTACTTTCTTATTAGGAGCTAAAATCGAAGCCGTTTCAGCCATGAAATTCACACCACAAAATACAATCAAATCTTTGTCCGACTTTAAAGCTTGTAATGAGAGATTAAGCGAATCTCCAACTACATCCGCCAAGTCCTGTATTTCTGGTATCTGATAATTATGCGATAAAATTAGAGCATTTTTTTCTTCCCTTAACTCATTAATTGCTTCTCGAAAATTAATCTCTGATGTATTTATTTGTGCTATAACCATTCACCTTTTGTTTATTTGTACCAATATGAAGCAATGATTCGCTTGTTTTATATTTTGTGTGTACTTTTGTAATAGAGGATACCTTGGATTCAGAAATAGAACGATTTCTCAACGAAGATATATCTAATGGAGATATAACCTCTGATTTATTCATAGATGCAACATCAATCTCTAATGCAGAAATTCTTAGTCGTGAACCTGGAGTTCTTTCTGGACGTAATGAAATAACCCAAATATTTAATCACTTTAATATTGAATCCAATTGGTTATTTCAAGACGGAGATTCCTTCAGTGACAATTCTCAAATAGTAAAATTAAATGGATTATCAAAATCAATTTTGTTATCTGAACGCGTTTCATTAAATCTTCTTGGACATATGAGTGGTATTGCCACTAGTACTAATAATGCAGTAAAAATTACGAAACAAATTAGCCAGCATACAAACATTTCTGCTACTAGAAAAACACTACCTGGACTTCGAAAATACGAAAAATATTCTGTTATAGTTGGCGGGGGCCTTCCACATAGATACGATCTCAATGAAATGATTCTCATTAAAGATAATCATTCTAAATTAATTAATAATCTACAAAAAAGTATTAACTCGGTTCGAAATCAGATTGGTTCAAGTAAAAAAATTGAACTTGAAGTTGATTCTTTGGAATCTGCTATGAAAGCAATTGATCTCGATATTGATATTATATTACTTGATAACATGCAACCTGAAGATATTCTAAAATTTATGAATAAAATAAAATCAATTTCACAAAAAATCCCACTCACTGAAGCTTCTGGCGGTATTACTATGTCTAATCTCCAAAATTACGCATCAACTGGCGTGGATATTATATCAATGGGTTCTCTAACTCATTCAAGCAAATCATTAGATTTCTCTTTACAAATTATTTAATTTGTATCATTTTTTATTCCTGCAGATTGTATACGGTTTTTTATTATTACAATTAATACAGAACCCAATACACCAATGGCAAGAAAAGTTCCTATAAATATATCAGTAATTCCAACAATAAGTGGCAATCCAAATAAATATGAAATGTATACACCTACAATCATAGAAACAATTACAATCTGGCAAGCTATACCGACTATGAACGGTACTTTATTACTTCTACATAGATTCCAAGCTACATACGCTGCAATGAAATTTGCAACAGTACCTCCAATAATATCAATAAAACCTAAACCTCCAAATATATTAGCTACAACTGTACCTAATGACAATCCAATTATTGCTGGCATACCAAAGATAATCGAAAGTGGTAAAAGTGCGTCTGCAACTCTTACTTGAATTGGCAAAAAACTAAAAGGAGCTAAAAAAACTACTCCAATTGCATACAATGCTGCAAATATTGATATTAATGCTATTTGTTTTGAATCCATTTTTACATCTCTTACCGGGGTTTCTATAGCGGAACGGACGAGATGTCCCATTCACCCGCTTAATTTATAAAAATTTTACCGGTATAAAAATCTATTATCTATCGTCAATTCTTGGCGCAAGATAAAAATTAATGTATCCGCCTACTTCACCCAATCGAAATTCAATTTTAAATGGCATTTTATTAGAATATTCAATGCTAATTGTTTCAGCTGTGGTTCCTATTGCTTTTAGAATACTTAACAAATACTGTAAGCTATAAGTTGCCTTGCTTTCTACTTTTGAACTTATTTCGGATACTCCCTCATCTGATTTATTTAATGTAATTTCTGCCTTTCCTGCATCTCCATTTCCAATGAACTTTATTTCGTCATTATTAGTTTCAATGGTAATATGATCTGCTACTGCTCCTACGTCATTTAACGTATCTTCAAAAACTCCTTTATCTATCACAATCCTAGAATCCAATGCTAATTTTGGCACTTGTTGTGGGCTCTGAGAACTCTCAATCAAACGAATTTGGAACTCTCTTTTACGACCATTCTCTAATTTAACAATTAAATATTCGTCGTCTTCTGCAGATATAGATATACTGTTATTTTGTTTTGCTCTCTTTATCAATTTGGACAATTCCTCAATTCTCAAAGTCAACTTGAATTCTTTATCACATTCGTATTTTTCAAATGATGCATTTGGCCAATTTAAATCAATCATAGCAACATGTGATGGATCCATTCCTCTAAATTGTATCCCTTCCGCATTTGCTTCAAAACTAGGTTCTTCAACTATCGTGGAAACTACATTCATTATCAATTTCCATTCGGCAGGTGATTTGGTTTTTGCAACAAAACTCATAGCATTCACTTAATGTTTGTATCTATAAGTTATTAAGAATATTCTCTCCATGTGTGTTCACATTTAACACAGCGGTAGAATCTAGTAGCAGGTTCGTCTCCACTTCTGGTTTGTCTCTGCCATGAATAAGCTTCTTCATTACCACATTTTGAACATTGCTCTTTCTCAATTGGTAATGATTGAATATCATTTTTTTCATCTTTAATTTTAATTTTATTATTCTCATCGAGTTGTTGTACAGATTTAATATCTGATTCAGTATCAATTTCTTTACCACACTCAACACACGCAGAAATTCTTTTTCCTGATTCATCAATTTTCGGTAAAATCCTACCGCCACACGATGTACAAAATTCCAATAATATTCACCTAGTTTTTAAACTATTTGCTCAATGATTTACTAAACTTCTCAAATATTTCATTGATTGTTTGCACTGCCTTATCGCTACTTGTAATTACCTGTGCCATTGTATCTTTTTTCTTTGTCTCAATTTGAACTTTAAAATTATTTACTAGGGGATGAGGTTTTACTGCTCCCGCAAACACTACTTCGTTATTTTCCAAAAGCTCTTTTCGTAAAATATAGCCTATGGCTAAGTCTTCATCTGTTATTACTAATGTCGCTCGATTGTCTTTTTTATCTACTTTTATTTCCATTTTATTCATTTTTTCCTACTCATTCCAACTATTCAAAGCTTGTTATTTGACTTTGGATATGATCCTAATATCTTAACCGTACTTCCAAGATTTATTAGTCCTTCCACTGCTTTTTTACAATTATTGTCATCTATATGTCCTTCAAAATCTAGATAAAAATTATATTCCCATGCCTTTTTCCTGGTAAGCCTAGATTCAATTTTTGTTAAGTTAATACCTCCATTCGCAAATTCTTTCAAAGCCTTGTACAAAGCCCCCGAAACATCTCCTGCAGAAAATACTATAGACGTTTTATCATCTCCAGTGGATTTAGTTCGATTTTTAGACAAACAAAAGAATCTTGTAAAATTATCTTCATGATCCTGAATATTTTCATCAATTACATTCATCTCGTATATTTCTGCTGCTTCCTTACTTGCAATTGCCGCTGATCTTTTCATATTTTTTTCTTTAATCATTTTTACACTACCCGCTGTATCATAAGTAGCAACTGCATCACACCCTATTTTTTTCAAATAACTTTTACACTGCCCTAAAGCTTGAGTATGAGAATATATCACATCAATATCCTCTTTCTTTGTGTTGTGATGTGAAATTAAGCAATGATCCACCTTTACATTAATTTCGCCCACTACTGACAGACTCGATTTTAATAATAACTCGTAAGATTCTATTACACTTCCTTCTATTGAATTCTCAATTGGCAGAATTGCTAAATCGATTTGACCATTTTCTATAGCTAAAAATAAATCTGAAAAACTTCTGTATGACCTACTAGTTACTTCTGAAAAGTATAATTGAACTGCTTTTTCACTATAAGCACCACTCTCACCTTGAAATCCAACCGTAGGAATATCTCTTTCCAAAGTAATCTAATATACCTCAGTTAACCAATTCAAATATTTCTCATTATTGCCTGCAACAATATCTGCATAAGCCTGTCTTATTCTGTCAGTGATTTTACCTATTTTACCTGTTCCAATTTTTCTATTGTCAATTTCAACGATTGCAGTTACTTCTGCTGCCGTTCCAGTAAAGAATACTTCATCTGCTTGATAAAGCTCAATTCTTGAGATCTCCCTCTCTTTAATTTTCATACCCATGTCTCTAGCCATCTGAATAACCGAATCTCTTGTTATTCCTACTAGTATTGATGATGTAGTAGGAGGTGTAGCTATTTCTCCATCTTTGACTACAAAAATATTTTCTCCTGTTCCTTCCGAAACCATTGAATTTTTACCTAATAAAATAGCATCATCAAAACCCGATCTCAATGCATCTAACTTTGCAAGTACCGAATTCAAATAATTTCCACTTGCTTTTGCTTGAACTGGCATCGATTCATCAGAAATTCTTTTCCAATTTGATATACAAACTTTAATCTCAGGATTTGAAAAATATTTACCAAATGGAAATGCTGTGATTGATACATTTACTGGAAATCCAGTGAAATTTAATCCAATTCCACCATATCCTACGTAAACTAATGGTCTAATATAGCTCGACCGTTTCAATTGATTCTTTCTGAGTAATTCTAAAATATTTTGCTCTAATTCTGATTCAGAATATTTATGTTCCAACGGTAATATTTTACATGATTCAGATAAACGTGATATATGTTCCTTTAATCTAAAAACACCTAAATTATCTTTAGAAGGATATGCCCTTATTCCTTCAAATACTGCTGTTCCATAATGAATTGCATGAGTTAAAATAGGGACCTTTGCATCTTCCCATTTTACAAACTCTCCATCCATCCACATATATTCAGTTTCTTCTATTGCCAAAAATCTCTCCCCCCGGTTAAATATAAAATTCTATAAAAACTTTGAAATTCCCTATCCTTGAAAGTCCGCTGCCAGTTTTTTATATTTAAAGAAACCACAACTGACACATTTTACCCCTTTTTGAACCTTGACTACTCTGTCCGCGCACATATTACAAGTAGATCGTATTACTCCATCATCATCATTATCATTTTTCACAACGATATGGGTTATTCCATTAGTCAAACTAACCACTGTAGCACGAATATAGTCATTTGTTCCCCAATTTGGCATTTTTGTTTTTGCCATTAAACCAACTAAAGAACCAAACGAAATCTTTCCATTAATCTTCTTAATTCTAAGCGTTTTATCATTTTCAAGAACACCTTCAACCTGATCATTGACCTGCGGTAATTCTGATGTGCTTCTTGGTCCCTTTACTTCAACTGATTTATTCTTATTATCAAATTTTGTCTTTCCAAACACGGAAGAATGAATCTGTCCATCAATTGTATGTGTACCTTTTCCAGATTCATATTCTTCAATAACAGCTAATTCATCTCCTGGAATGACTCTTTCCTTACGTTTATTGCTATTTTCCATGCTTTGTTTTAACTTTGAAAATATTTAAACCTCGTATTATAACCAATGTGGTTTAACAAGAAAGTCATCAAGTTCTTTTCCATCTAATAAGTCTAATAATGCTTCTGCCTGAGGAGACGATAATACTGGCTTATTGAAGGTATATCCGTCAATCGAAACTCTAGGGCACGAAGTCTGAATAAATGCATCAATTGACTTGAAATATGATATTCTCTCCTGTGTAACTTCTCTCATTGCAATCAATTGCACTTCTTTTCCTCTTTCTTCTAATCTCCTTTTCACAGACAGTAACTTCTTTGTATCAAATTGACCTTCCTTTAGTCCTAATATAAGACCAAATTTCTCTGCATAACGAGCCTTTGAAATTGATAAAATTGCTTTCTTTTCCCGATCCTCTGCTACTCCCTTTACATCGATAATCTCTTCAGCATAAGGATCAATCATGAATGTAGGTTTTCCCGACGACAATGAAACTCCTATTCCGTGAAAATTACTATTTCCTAATACAACAAACGCATCTACACTTTCCTTAATGTAAAATGCAGGATAAAATTCACAACCAAATACTTGACCATCTTGCAGTTGTCCTCCTCCTTTTCCGATAATTACTTGAACTCCGTTCTCTTCAAATTTCTTTTTTATTGAATCAATCTGATGCAAATACTGACTAAACGTTACCATTCCTATGACCTTAAATTTCTTTAGCGCATCGATTGATTTCTTTACTGCAGGCTCGAAATCAATATTGTCAAACGCATCTATCATTATGGTTCTATCTCCAAGTTTCTCAAACGAAATTGTATGACCAATATTGAAAGCTAATTCAGCTCCGATTCTTTTAGCTTCAAAATTTGTACTATCGCAGCTACCGTAACAAGAATCTCCCATTATGAAAACATCTATGTTGAATTCTTTCTTTATTCTTGATGATATGTCTTCTAAATATATCATCAAACCATCAGGGGCACTTATACACACACTTCTTGGTTTGTTTGAACGTATCTCTTCAAATATCTTATTCTCATCTATTTCAATCATTTTTCTTACTTAATCTCTATAATCATTGTATTTGTAATTTTATTTTTCCTTAAAATTTAGTTTATTGACATAATTTTCTATAATATGATCCGCAAATGGCATACTGCAAGTCATTCCAGGAGAAACTGCATTTAGTATATGTATTGAATTTTCATGTTCTTTAACTACTAAATCATCAACTAATTTTCCATTATCATCAACCAATTGTGCACGTATTCCTGAATAACTCTTAATTAATTCATTTAATTCAATTTTAGGCACTAAGTCACACACTTTTTCTAATAATTTGGTTTTCATTAATGATTGTATAAACTCTTCTTCCACCCGTTTACGATTATTTTTCAACATCTTCCAAAATCCTCCGTAACTCAATATTTCCATCAATTCATTAAAATTAACATCTTTATTTCTGTAGGCCTCTTTTCCTGGTGCAAGAACTGCATTGGGACCTACAATTACTTTATTCTCAATAGTTTTCGTTAAATGAATCCCTAAAAATGGAAGATCTGGATCCGGAATAGGATATATCATCGAATTTACTATGTGAGATTTATTTTCTGGAAGTTCAAAATATTCTCCCCGGAACGGTATTATTTGATAATTTAATTTTAATCCCATTATCTTTGCTATCTTGTCCGAATATACCCCTGCACAATTTATCACAAATTTTGCAGAAATTTCAGTCATTGATGTTGTTATAATAATCTTACTGTCTTTTGCTTTAACAGATATAACTTTCTGATTGAGTAAGATCTTCACACCATTTTCTTTTGCTTCAAATCCTAATGACTCAACTAATTTCCTTGAATCAACTATGCTTCCCATCGGAGAATATAATGCAAACTTTCCATCCGTAAACGGTTCCATCTTCCTCAGTTCTATTTCATTAATTATTCTTCCGTCTTGAACATTATTTTCTTTACTTCGTTTTAATAAAGCCTCTAAATTATTTTCATCTATTTTAGTCTTACCAACAACAAGTGTTCCCGTTTTTTTGTATGGAATATTATTATCTACACAATAATTCTGTAGTTGTTTATTACCTTCTACGCAAAATTTCGCTTTTAATGAATTCGGCCTGTAATAAAATCCACTATGTATAACGCCACTATTTCTACTACTTGCATGATAACCTACGGAACCCTCTTTTTCAACTATGGCAATCTTAACTTGAAATCTCTTACTTAATCTATTAGCAAGTGCGCTACCAATTACACCTGCTCCTATTATTACAATGTCATATTCAGATTCCTTAAGCATAAAAAAACAATTGTATTGACCTAATAAAAATAAAATATAAAATTCATAATTGATGGTAACTTGTATTACCATCAATTAAACGCGTCTCGGTTGTAACCCTCTTTCTGTTTTAAGTAGGATTCAGCTTAGCGGCCTACCTGAGTCTCAATCAGGCAATCATAAACTCTATTTGGCCTTGCTCCATATGGGACGACCGTTTCATTCCTAATCCTGGAACCTCAGATTTTCATCATCATTGTATTAACAGGTCTGGATATCGTTTCTGCTCCGTTGCCATCTATCTCTAGATATGTTTCTCAACATCATATTCCTGATAGGAGAGAGGAGTTTCCTCAGTATTACCGATACCTACACACCGACTCACAATATTCTATATGAACTATTTCTTGTTAAACTTATATTTTGACACATAGGCGTTGCCGTCTAAATAAAATCTCCATTCCTTTTCTACATCCATGGAAATTCCTATTCTTCCCGACGATAGTACTTTTTCCGTTCGTTTTTCCGAATCAACAATAAATAATTTTTCTTTCTTTGTCAAATCATGATTATTTAATTTTTTATTAATTTGTAATGCCTGTGAAAGTTTTCCTGGACCATTAGTCAAATTTATACCATCTTTTCCTTTTCTATTTTTTACCATGTGTTTTATTCCATCAATAGGTTCTACTCCGCGAATTAACACTGCTCCTGCATGATCAGTTTTCTTTTTTGCGACTACATTTAACATAAAATACATCCCATAAGTAAAATATACATATGCAAATCCATTCTCTCCGAACATAGCCTGGTTACTTGAAGTACAACCCTTACTTGCATGACTAGCTTTGTCATGTTCACCAAATTTGTATGCTTCAACCTCAACAATTCTTCCTACTATGTTTCCTTGCTTGGTTTTTCTTACTATGACTTTTCCAAGAATATCTTTTGCTACTTTTATTGTATCTCTGTTATAGAATTCTCTTTTTACGGGTGTTGGTTCTTTCAATTAATTCACGGAAAAACTTTTTCGTGATTTTCCTTCGATTTCTCTATCAACATTGAAAAATTAATTTTATTTGGTTTACCGCCAACTAAACCTCCTAATCCTCTTTTTTCCTTTGTAACGAATGTACCATCGCTGCCCATCCCTGGTACATCTTTTAATTTATTCACAATCTCAGAGGTATCTGTATTTCTTGATACAACAAACGCATTTGTTAACTTCGTTTCTCTCTCTTTTAATATTCGAAGTTTCGAGATAAATTCATCTATTTGATTCCATTCATACTGATTCATCTTGCAATCTACAGCTACAAGTATGTCATCATCTTCGTTTAAACAAACTATTCTGAAATCCCCAATATTTGGCACAGGGTGATCTATGCTAATCTTTGCTGATTGAAATTCACTTACTAGCCACATTGTGGTTCTAATTAACAAATAATCATCTCTTTCTTCTTTATCATCTATAATTGCAGAATATAATGATCGAATTGCTTGATCATTCATTTTACTCAAACTATTCATAGTACCTGAACCTAAAACAGATCTCTCCTTTTTGGCAATATAGTCAATTAATCCCGCAGGTATCTTTATCTTGAATAATTCGTTTACCATTTCTTCCCTTGTTTTCATTTCTAACACTATCTGACGCTATTGTAATAAGTATATTGACAAATTGATTCTTTAAACTAAATAATGATAACTGTATATTTAATTACATGGTCAAAAAAATTGCCAATATTACTCTTGTCCATGAATGCGACGAAAAGAATTGTCATTTAGATAATCAGGAACAAACAAAATGGATAGAAAATATTCTTCCTAAAGAAAAACTTGAATGGAATTGGAAATTGACAGACATTAAAGTTTTTGATGTCACTAGTCCAAATCCTAACAATACGGATTCCTATATTTCAAGTATTCTGGACAAAAAATATGAAGATGACGAATCTGATAATTCTAATTAATTATTATATATTCAGATTCCTTCAGTTGCACGTTTTAACATAAACGCACCATCTTTCATAATTAATTCAAATACATCATTCACTTCAAACCTAACTGCCAGTAAATCATATTCTGCTTCTGAAAGAAATAAAGTCATTTTTGGTAACACCATTTCCCTTGAATTAACAGGGAAAACTCCAATTGATTGAAACTGAGAAATTATTCCTTTGACCATTTTTCCTTCATCGGTTCCAGTCATTCCGCCCATGGGGTTTGAGTCATTTCTCGCACGAACCTCCACTAATTCTATTTGTTTACCCGGTTGCGCAGTTTCAGGATCTGATACACTACTGATTCTATGAACTCGTACTTTAACCATATAGTATTGTCAACCTACATTATTTATATCTCTAAAGTTTTGAAAAAAATATTTTTTACAATTAAACATTTATAATACATTTTTCTTTTAAGTTAATTTAGTTGACTAAATTTCTAAATCCAACAATTGATGATTTCTCAATTTCGCTAAAGGACGAGCATAAAGATATTCAAGAATTGGCACGCGATTTTGCAAATAACGAGATTGGTCCTATTGCTAATAAAATTGATGCAGAAGACCACATACCTGATTCTTTAATACAAAAAATGTCAGAATTGGGTTTTCTTGGCGTACCATATCCTACCGAATACGGAGGTATCGGTATGGATTATCTATCAATGGCAATTGTTATCGAAGAACTAGCGCGTGTAAGTTGTGCTGTATCTGTTATTCCTGTTGCACATACTCTAATTACGATGCCTCTAACTAGTTTTGGTACTGAAGAACAAAAACAGCGATTTCTTATTCCTCTTGCAAAAGGAGAAAAAATAGGAGCGCATGCAATGACTGAACCAGGTGCTGGTTCCGATCCTGCGGGAATATCTACAAGGGCCACAAAAGATGGAGATGATTGGGTTATTAATGGTACAAAAGCTTGGTGTACCAATGGAGATATTGCAAATACATTTTTAATTTTTGCACGTACATCTGATGAGAAAAAACGCCACATGGGAATGAGTGCATTTATTATTGAACGTGAAACACCTGGATTTACAGTCGGTAATCCTCTGCCAAAAACTGGTATACGGGGATCCAAATCTGTTGAATTGATTCTTGAAGATGTAAAAGTTCCTCATTCTAACATCCTTGGAGAAGAAGGTAGAGGGTTCTATGTTGCGATGGACTGTTATGATCATGGTAGAATTGAAATCGCTGCTCAGGGAGTAGGCATAGGACAAGCAGCTATCGAATCTGCATCTAAATATATTACACAGCGTAAAGCATTCGGTCAAACAATTATGGATTTTCAAGGTCCACAATTTATGTTAGCAGAAGCTACTGCTGAATTACAAGCTTCTCGTTTGTTGACTTATTGGGCAGCATCACTTCGTGATCAAGGAAAAGACTATGTTTCATCTGCCGCTATTGCAAAGATGTATGCTACTGAAGCTGCTGAGCGAGCATCTCTAACAGCAATAAAACTATGCGGTTCTGCAGGTGTTGCTACTGAATACCCTATGGAAAGATACCTTCGTGATAGTCAAATCACTAAGATATACGAAGGCACTAACGACATTCAACGTGTGACTCTAGGTCGATTACTTCATAAAGAAACTAAAAACGAATTAGGTCTTTAAACTAATTACTTTCGATTTCTTCTACTTCGTTATTAGATTCGTTATCTACATTCGCAAGTTCAACAGCATATTCTTGATCAATTACTTTTGCTGTAATTAGATTTACGAGTGAATTTGTAGATGCTTCTCCAGTTACTTTTCCACCCCTACCACGTATCTGACGCCATTTGAGATTTGTACTTCCGCTTTTAGATTTATAGATAATTCCTAAAACATCCCGTACATTGATAAAAGTTATATCACGTTCTTTTTTCAATGTTACCTTGTCTGCCGCTTCAATGTAAATCGAACCAGTTTCTCCATCTTTTTCTGGGAACACTTCA
>JACAFS010000016.1 GCA_013378385.1 Nitrososphaerota archaeon
AGAAGATAATTCGTCCAACGGGGTATTATTCATTAAAAGCGAATAGAATAAAGAAGACTTCTAAACGTCTTGTAAATGTATACAATTCAAAAGTTCCTGATAATATGGAAGATTTATTGACCTTGGAAGGTGTTGGTAGAAAAACAGCAAATATTGTACTTTCAGTAGCATTCAAGAAGACCCAAGGAATAGCAGTAGATACACACGTAAAAAGACTAAGTAACAGGTTAGGACTTACGGAAAATTCCAACCCAGAAAAGATTGAAATTGATTTAATGAGGAACTTAAAGAGAGAAAATTGGGATAAATTTTCAATATTATTAATATTACATGGAAGGAAGATTTGTAATGCCCGTAAACCAGATTGTAATAATTGTTTGTTAAATGATTTGTGTCCATACTTTGAGGCTAAGAAAAAATAGATGAATTAACTATATCTGAATAATTAATGGAGGGGCTAATTAGATTTCTTTGTGACATCCAAGAATATATTTCATTAAAAGTATCTTCAGGATATTCTTGCCAAGGTTCCCAAGAAGGTATAGAGATATCAGATATATTTTGATTAATTATTTTTTGTTGTTCTAATGAGAATTTATTTATGATAAACTGAATTTTATTAATATAAAAATCTCTTATGTCATCAGGATGATCATTGATATATTGAATTGATTTGTTTGTGGCTCGAATAAATGATTTAATGTGATCAGTCTCAAGGTCATTGCGAGAAATCATCAAGGTTCCTTTTCTTCTTGTAGATTCCATCAATTTATTTAAACCAAGAGACACTGCAAATTCACAATATACACCCAAAAGACTAGATGCAGAAGTTTCCTCATTCAAGGTTGACAATAATCTTTCATGAGGATCGCCAAGTTTTAGGAAATTTGAATCATCTACAGGAAAATACTTTTCTAAATCTTCAATCGCAGTATAATAAGAACCAGTTGATGCCTCCACTGCAATTTTCTTATTTGCAAGTTGTTTAGGATTAGAAAAATTAGGTCCAACATATAGTCCAAAACTTCCATTGATAGCAGATTCACTCCATGGAGAATAACAAACAATTTTAGAATCTTCACTTTCGACCACTCGGGATAGAGATACATATTCAGCAGCATGATAAAAATCAGACAAATTTTTCTTTTGTAGGTCCATGTACATTTGACTTTTGCTTTGTACTTTGCCAACAGGAGTTACATTGTTTACTTTAATCTTTAGATTTTCGTCTTCATAGAATCCATTTTCTATACCAATTAATTCAGGTAAAGACCAATAAAATGCATAATCATTGATACTTAGATTAATTAGGGTTGAAGTTTCCATTGTATTGTTACTATATTACACAAAACTTTATTAAATTGTTTGGCACATTTCCAATTTGTGAACAACAACAAAAGAATGTCAACTTTAAGTGTAGATTTACTTCTAAGTCTACTACTTAGACTTTAAAATTTCACCAATTACAAGTAAAATTTTGGTGAATATGTTGGCGTCTAGAGTTCATAAAATCTGTAAATTATCACAAAAAGTAACTGGACAGTATATACAATGAAAAATGAATATTTGATATCAACAGTAGTCGAAAATAAACCTGGCGTTCTATACAGAACTGCAAATGTATTCAGGCAGAGGGGTTACAACATACGAAGTATATCAGTAGGTGAATTGAGAGATAATTCAATGTCAAGGATGACATTTGTAATTGAGGCTGAGGAAAATGCTATAAATCAATTAGTAAAAGTAATGAACAAACAAATAGATGTAGTAGATGTAAAGATTCTCGACCCAAAGAGATTAATCAAAAAAGAATTAGCATTGATTAAGATTTATGTAAAGGATCAGAAAATGATACCAAAAATAAGAGATATAGCAAACATAGGAACAATAATTGATGAATCAGTAAATTCAATAATAATCGAGGTTACTGGAACGTCAGAGAAAATTACAGACTTTGTTGAATTAGCATCAGATTATGGAAAAATAGATATATCTAGAACGGGATTAACAGCTATTGAGAGAGGAGAATAACATGGTAGACACAAATAAATTAATTAAGATATTTGATACAACGTTACGAGACGGTGAACAAACACCAGGAGTAAGTCTTACTCCAGAAGATAAATTAAAAATTGCTATACAATTAGATAAACTTGGAGTAGATACAATAGAAGCAGGATTTCCTATAACATCAAGAGGGGAAGCAGATGCAGTAAAAGCAATTGCAGAAGCAGGATTAAAGAGTGAGATATGCGGATTAGCAAGGGCAGAACCAAAGGATATAGAAACTGCATTAAAATGTAATGTGGACTTAGTGCATGTTTTCATAGCAACATCAGACATACATATGGAACACAAGCTAAAGATGGGAAGAGATGAAGTAATAAAAAAGGCTGCAGAAATGGTAAAATTAGTAAAAGAAAGAGGAGTGCCAGTAGAATTCTCTGCAGAGGATGCGTGTAGATCAGATCCTGATTTCTTAATCAAGGTATTTCAAGAAGTAAGTAAAGCAGGCGCGGATAGAATAGACGTAGCAGACACAGTGGGAATAATGAATCCAACCACAATGTTTGATTTAGTAACAAAAGTAAAACAAGCAGTAAAAGAACCAATAAGTATGCATTGCCATAATGATTTTGGTTTAGCTACTGCAAATTCACTTGCAGGAATGTTAGCAGGTGCAGAAAGAATACATGTTGCAATTAATGGTTTAGGGGAAAGAGCTGGAAATGCAGCATTAGAAGAAGTAGTAATGTCAGTGCAAAATCTATATCAGAAAGAAACAAACATTAATACAAGATTGATTTATGAAACGTCAAACCTAGTTTCTAGACTTACAGGAATCAATCCACAACCAAATAAAGCAATAATAGGAGATAATGCATTTGGTCATGAATCGGGAATTCACGTACATGGAATTATCAATATGCCAATCACATACGAGCCATTGGAACCAGAGACAGTAGGAAGAAAAAGATGGATACAAGCAGGTAAACATGCAGGAACGCATGGTGTAAAGGCACAATTAGAAGAATTAGGTTATGAAGCAAGTAATCAACAAGTTAAGGAAATATTAGGAAGAGTAAAGGATCTAGGTGATAAAGGAAAGAGATTGACAGATATGGATCTAGACTCTATTGCGCGATCGATTCTAGGACAAGAAAGTGAAGAGAGAGTATTAGAATTAATAGATATATCGGTAATGACAGGAATTAAATCAACGCCAACTGCATCTGTAAAGATTTCAATGAATGGTGAGACACATGTTGCAGCGGAAACAGGAGTAGGTCCAGTAGATTCTGCAATTAAAGCAATTCAGAAAATTAGTGATAAAATCGCGCATATTAGATTAAAAGACTTCAGGATAGAGGCAATATCAGGCGGAACTGACGCATTAGGCGAAGTTATCATCAAAGTAGAAGATAATGAAGGAAATATTGCAACTGCAAGATCGTCAGACGGAGATATTGTAATTGCAAGTACAGAAGCAATGATTGATGGAATAAATAAGATTCTTACTAAAAAGAAGATTTCTTCACCAAAAGAACAGTTAGCAAATCCATAGTTGAAGGAGTTAATACATAATGGTAATGACAATAACTGAGAAAATCATAGCAGTACATGCAGGTTTAGAAAATAATGACCGAAACATTATTTGAGAAAATATGGAATTCCCATGTTGTAGTTGAAAGAGAGAACGAACCTTCTTTAATTTACATTGATCGTCATCTTGTTCATGAGGTAACCTCGCCTCAAGCATTTGATGGACTAAGAGTTAACAATAGACAAGTTAGACGTCCTGATCTTACAATAGCTACAATTGATCATAATGTTCCAACCACCGATAGAAGCTTGCCAATGGTTGATGAGACTTCCGCCACACAAATTAATACATTAGAAAAGAATTGTAAGGATTTTGGAATAAAGCTATTTGGAATTAATGATCCTAATCAGGGAATTGTTCATGTCATAGGACCTCAATTAGGAATTACATTACCTGGAAGTACGATTGTATGCGGCGATAGTCATACTTCTACTCAAGGTGCTTTTGGCGCTTTTGCTTTTGGTATTGGAACAAGTGAAGTTGAACATACACTTGCAACTCAAACATTATGGCTTGAAAAACCAAAAACCTTTGAAATTCTCGCTACTGGTAAACGAAGAAATTCATTTGCTGTAACATCCAAGGACATAATTTTGAGCATAATTAAAAAAATTGGAACTGATGGCGGAGCAGGTCATGTATTGGAATATCGTGGCGATGCAATTAGTGATTTATCAATGGAACAAAGAATGACTATCTGTAATATGTCAATCGAAGCAGGTTCTAGAGCTGGTTTGATTGCTCCTGATGAAAAAGCATTTGATTACATCAATAATAGAGAATACACTCCAAAAAATTATGATGAGTTAGTTGATACTTGGAAAGATAATCTAATGTCAGATACAAATGCAAAATTTGATAAGAGTTTTACAATTGATGTAGAAAGAATTGAACCTCAGGTCAGTTGGGGAACAAATCCTGCAATGGTATCTGATGTAACAGGAACCGTTCCTACTCCTGAAGAATACGGTCAGAGTAATGAAATACAAATTAAAAGTGCAAAAAAAGCATTAGAATACATGGATTTAGAGTCTGGAACTCCTATTGTAGAAATTCCTATTGACAGGGTGTTCATTGGCTCTTGTACAAATGCTAGATTAGAAGATTTGAAAGATGCGGCAGAAATTGTGAGAGGTAAGACAGTTAATCCTGATGTAAACGCAATGGTTGTTCCAGGTTCACAGATGGTAAAACATGAAGCTGAAAAACTGGGATTAGATAAAATCTTCAAGGATGCAAATTTTGAATGGAGAGAATCTGGTTGTAGCATGTGTCTTGGAATGAATCCTGATATTTTAAAACCCGGAGAACGTTGTGCCAGTACATCTAATAGAAACTTTGAGGGACGGCAAGGTTCTGGCGGGAGAACGCATCTTGTTAGTCCTGTGATGGCAGCTGCGTCTGCAATTGCGGGTCATTTTGTCGATGTGAGGGAATGGAATTAGAATTGGAGCCTTTTTCTAAAGTTAATAGCATAATCACGCCCTTTGATAAAGCAAATGTAGATACTGATCAAATAATTCCAAAGCAATTCCTTAAACTAATTACAAAATCAGGATTTGGAAAATTTCTCTTTTATGACTGGAGATTTGATCGTGATGGGAAGCCAAAAGATGATTTTGTTTTGAATGACTCACACTATGAAGATTCTCAAGTTTTGGTTACGAATGAAAATTTCGGATGTGGTTCATCAAGAGAACATGCTGTTTGGGCATTGAAGGACTTTGGATTTAATGTTATAATTTCCCCGTCATTTGCTGATATTTTCTATAGTAATTGCTTCAAAAATGGCGTTTTACCAATAATTCTTGATATTGAAAAGATTCATAAATTATTGCAGTTTGAAGATGAGATAGAACTTGATCTGAATTCTCAAAAAATTACTCTGGGCGATGAATATATAAATTTTGAGATTGATTCGCATAGAAAAGTTAGATTGTTGGAAGGTCTAGATGAGATTGATCTTACACTTAAAGAAGATGAAAAAATTGGAAAATTTGAAAATGACTCTTCCATAGTATCAATCTTTTAGATTGAAAATTAGATTCTTTTAGCACGTTTGAAACTATTGCCGCAACTTGAACAAATATTAGTATCAGTTTTTATATTTAGTTCAAAATTTGCAGACCAGCAATTAGGACAAACAGAAACTGACAAAATATCAACTCATTAGACTAAGATGATATTGAACCATTTCTATAAGAGTGCGATTTAGAGGAATATGATTTTCCCAGCCAAGTTTTTCTTTAGCTTTTGACGCATCTCCAATGAGTACAGGTAAATCTGTAGGTCGCAATCTAGTTTCGTCTAATTGATATTTCATATCTTCAACTTTGTATTGTTCACGTGCAACATTCAAAGATATTTCTAATAATTCTGCAATGGATATTCCTTTACCGCTAGCCAGATTATACACCTCGCCTTTAGTGCCTTTTTCAATCACAGCCAAATATCCCATAACAGTATCACGTACATCAGTAAAATCACGAATAGAATCAAGATTTCCAAGAGTGACAGATTTACGTTTATCTTTTATTCCTTGAGCGATTTGTCTTGTTATTTCACTAGTAACGAATTCATTTCCACGTCGAGGACCGGTGTGATTAAATGCACGAGTTATATGAACGTCAAGCCCATAACATGATACGTATGTTCTACAAGCATCTTCGGCTTGTCTTTTAGATGAACCATATGGAGAAGTACCAACAGTACGTAAAGGGTTAGTTTCTTTTATAGGAGCCTCATTAATTACATCGTTATTAGAATCAAAATTTGGAGCAGGCAATATAGTATCGTATTTTGACAACATAGTTTTGTAGTGTTCGTTATTTTGTATAACGAGCCCATATTCTTCACTAGAACCTGCATAATGTAATGCGACATCACTAGGGGTAAGACGTAAAGCTTCAAGCATGTTAAGAGTTCCAGTAACATTTGTAGAATATGTATCGATAGGAGATGCAAAACTATGAGGTACAAATGATTGTGCAGCTAAATGATAGATAACATCTGCTTGAGATTCTTTAATTGCATTGACAATTGAGCCAAGATCCTGCAAATCTCCTTTAATTAATTTAATATTTTTTCTATCTAATAGATGCTGAATATTTCTAAGATTAGGATTTGATTGTCGTCGTAGTAATCCGCAAATATTGGCATTAATTTGAGGTGATGAAAGAATTTCTGTAAGCCAAGAACCAACAAAACCAGTTATTCCAGTGATTAGAACATTCTTACCTTTCCAATAATTAGCATTAACTCGATTAATTGCAGTGGCAGTTGTTTCATTTTGTAAAGTAAGTTGTTCAGACATCAACTATGATTACTAGAACAATAATAAAAATATTTCAGATGATTTTTGTTTGGTCAATATATTAAAAAATATGAGAAAATGATAATATCGCTATAAAACAGGGAGATTTATAGCGATATTAGATATTGAGAATTAGACTCCTGCTATTTCTTTGAATATAGTAGTCCACTCAGCGTGATTGGCTCGTGCTGCATCACTTGGGTATCTAAGAAGATCCATACCTGCAGGAGCGGCAGCTCCAATAGTATGCTTTGTTTTACCTTCAACTGATGGTAAAGCTGCGAATCTTACATCGACATTACCAATCAATATTTGTGCTTCTTCACTAACCAAGAAATTAATCCATACTTTTGCTGCGTCTGGATTCTCAGATGCTTCAAGGAGTACGGCTGCAGTTGGACCCCACATCAATGGGAAATCTTCTAATTGAAGTATTCCGACAGGTGCTCCGTCCATTTGTGCCTTTACTACATCATGGAATTGACCTACAATACCAATGTGATATTCACCACGTGAGACTTCGTCTGTTTGTGCGCCGGTACTGCGTTGTCTTACAGGTTGTACATTAGCTTCCAGTCGAGTTAGGAAATCAATTGTTGCTTCTTTACCAAGGGATTCTTCTGCAATAGTAGCCCAGATTCTTGTAGAGGTTGTACCTCTTGAGTAATCATGCATTGTAATTTTACCGTTCCATTTTGGATCAGTAAGGTCGTTCAATGTTTTAGGTAATTCATCTTCTGAGATAAGATTTGTATTATAAGTAATTACTTGACCAAGTAAAAGAACGCCTTGCCAATATCCATCGGGATCTTTTAGTTCGTCAGGCCAATTAGCTGCATTTGGTGCTTGGTATGGTTGTGCAAATCCATCATCTACCAAAGATAATGAACCAGGAAAACTGAGCATTACTACATCAGCTGTTTTTGCTCCTGCGTCAATCTCAGTAGAGATTCGAGTATAGACCTCGGAAGGAGAACCTCGAACATAATCGATTTTTATATCTGGGTAGGCTTCATGAAATGCGTCAATAGTTGTTTGCATATCTTCTGCATCGACACTTCCATAAACCAATACGGTGCCCGAACCTGATGGTCCGCTATTGAAAAAAGTTAAACCTGCTACTGCAAGAATTGCTATTGCAACTACTGCAACTAACAGATTACGATTCTGTGCTAACATACCTGAGATTAATGTAAATATTTATATCTGTACCCTGTTAGAATTATTATAACAACAGTGAATAGGTGATAAAATTAGAGACTGCAAGTAGTAAACATCCACATGTAAAGAAAGGAAGGGTTAGAGAGAATATAATCAACCAATTATCTCAGCAGCCATATTCATTGACGGACCTTTCTAGAATACTAAAGGTATCAAAACCAACCATAAGTTATCATTTAACTAATTTAATCAAAGATAGCATAATTGAAATTTCTGGAACCAAGAGTGGAAGAGGAGGATTTAGATCAAAACTTTATGTGTTAAAACATAATTTAGACAGTACGCTCCCAAGTTCATCTTCGGATTCGCATTATCTAGATTTATTATCAGGAATATTTGAGAGTAATAAACTAGAATGGTCCGTAGAAAAAAATAATAAACTAGGTAAAGACATACAATTATTCCTATTTCATGTATTCAGGCTATTGAGAAATGTTACAAAGACAAGACATCATGACATACTAAGAAATTATGGAAAGAGGGTAGGTAAAGAGGTAATTGCTAAAAAATTTAACAGTAATTTAAAAGATAATTTAAATGGATTATCGGAATTTTTTGAAGAAAATGAGATAGGAAATATTAAAACAATATTAAGTGTTGAAAAATATCATCCGCAATACAAGTTCCAATGTTTAGGGTGTTTTCAAGCAAGGGAAAATGGAGGTCCTGTTTGTAATTTTACAAAAGGGATGATTGAAGGATTTCTAGAATATAATTATGGCGATAGATATGAAATTGGAGAAAGGCAGAAAGATGGAACGTTATATGAATCATGTGTATTCCCCATGAGAAGAACAAAAAAACGCGGAAGGGCAGAAGCAATAAATATTGGATGATTTATTCTTTTAAAACATAAACAGAATGAATTGAATCAAACATGGACCAAAGTATATCCTCAGTAAACAATACAGAATCTACTGCTTTTAGTTGCATTTCATAAGAATCAGCATATTTCACAACAATATTGAAAGCTATTTGGCTGTCTTTCCGAGCTTGGGCAGATAAGGACATAAAATAACCGAGTCCGTTAGGGTCGATAAAATCTCCATAATGTTTAGACAAGGCATAAACACGTTTATCGATTGCAGCTGACAAGAATAGTTGATTAAGGGAAGTTGAAATTCCCTCAAACCAAGAATGTGTCTTAACATAATTTAATAATGAATCAGATGCAATACGTACACCTGGCAAATAATTATCTAAATATAATGATTTTTTATTCATACCTGTTGATTCGGCGAATTTAATCCATCCTTGTATAGCGCCTTCAGATTCTGAATAACCGTCGTATTCCAGTATTCGTGAAATCCAAAGCCTACGAACGTCAGATAAAGGGCAATTAGAAATCACAGCGCCGTCTTTCAATGGAATCATATTTTGATAATAGAACCAATTAGTGATCCAACCATGTATTTGAGTTTTGTTTAGTTTCCCTTCGTATAAGAGCGTGTTAAATGGATGCTTATCAGGATAGCGTTTTTTTGCTTCGCTTTTGATTAGTGCAAGAAACTTGTTTCGAGGCAATGGTTTCTTGTTTGACATAGAAAAAATATAGGTAGAATCTAATAAAAACAATACGTAATCAATATATTGGTTTACACTCTATTTAGAATCAATATCAAATGAAGAGATTTTACTTTGTTTTAGGAGTGGTACTTGTGATACTTAGCTTAGTAGTATATCAGTCAGTAATGGAACAAGTTAGAGAGTTTGAAGAGTTGTTAAGAACAGTAGAAGAAGCAGGGGCCGATGCAAGGATAGGAATAGAACGAGCGGGATTGGACATTCAACAGGCGGAAAATATTAACGCTCGAATAAATACT
Organism: Nitrososphaerota archaeon; assembly: GCA_013378385.1. Classification (GTDB taxonomy): domain Archaea; phylum Thermoproteota; class Nitrososphaeria; order Nitrososphaerales; family UBA57; genus UBA57. Next base: position 9,962 of record JACAFS010000016.1, read on the forward strand.
ACAATGCTTGTAAGTAGAGGATTAGGCGGATTGGGCGCATTCCTGCTTTTTTATTCAACGTATGAAGAATTAATAAAATTAAAAAACAGATTCATTTAGAGTTATCTGTGAAACTAAAATAGACTAATTAATTGTGAGGGCACGTAGTGATACATGAGAAGGAGAGATCTAATATTAGGAATAATCTTTCTTTCATTAGGTTTTTTGTTATATCAATCAGCATCGAATCAGAATAATGAGATTGAAGAGTTTATCATAATAGAATTGGATGCAGGAAATTTAATTAAACAAATGTATTGTGTAGTAATGATCGATAATCAATGTGAAGTTAGAGATGTGGAATATGGAGGAATATTGATAGATGATCTTGATGAAATGATCGATCGAATGGACAATACAAAAGCAATGAGCAGGGTATCTTTTGTTATAGGGATATTTTTGGCATTATTTTCGATCAAGAAAGAGTTACTAAAAGTTAAGAATTACTTGTGGGATTAGATTATTTTTTTAAGACTTTATCGACGTCGGTATTAAATGCCTCGTCGGTTGTAACATGATTTTTAAATAAATTTTGGAATAATTGTCTATCCTTATCAGTATTATTTATTACATCGAGTGATGGGAAAATTGAGTATTTTTCATTTGGCAATATATTGGAAATCGAGTATTTAGAATCGGATTCTATATAGGCTGGAACTCGGATGTAGTTATTGCCAATCATATTCTGGCCTTCTTTGGAGAGTATATAATCAATGAATAATTTAGCAGATTCTAGATTACTAGAAGTCTTTAGTATAGAGGCGACAGTAGCGGAGATGTATAAAGGAATATCTGAAAGAATGAGTCTCTCAATAGGAAGGTTCTTGTCTTTTGCACGAAGATATTCATAAAACATAACTGTAAGACCGATATCGCTTTTTCCAAGACTGACACTGCCGAGAACGTGTCTGAATAATGGCCAAAGTTGTAAATTTTGATGTGAAAGTAGATTTATGAAGCGGCTCCAATCGATGCCAGTCAAATTACTACGAAGAGAAGATATCCAATTACTTCCAAATGTTCCAAGAGTTATGTCATGTATAGATATACGGTTTTTCCATCGATTGTCAAGTAGATCTTTAGAGCTTGTAGGAACCTCGTCAACATCAATAAGTTCACGATTGTAGATTTGCATAGTAGGTAAGAGTACGACGGATGTCCAGAATCCTTCTGAATCTTTGAATGACTCGGGAATATTACGTCTTTCGGGAGAGTTATAAACTTGAAATAAGTCTTGATTTTGCATCTGTAAATGTGGAGAAATTGCACTCAGAACTATATCTGCGGACGAACCGGTGTTTGATAAATCATGTGTAATTTGTGTAGACATGGGAGGAGGCGTTCCGTATACATATTTACGCAAGTATTCAATTTTGATGTTTGGATGAACTTTATTGAAACCAATTATCCAAGAATCGAATTCCCAGGTTTCGATTGTGCCATAAATAATTAGTTTATTATTACTCAATTTTTAATCCTACGTCTAGTTACTATTGTAGCATAGATTAGAGATACAAGAGTGATTGCAAATAATAGATAATCGTAAGATGATTCAGAAGATTCATCAACTGACATAGAGACAAGGATGCCAGGATTATTGCCAGTTAATGTGCCGCCTCCCATTGGAAACACAACCATCATTGAGCCTTTTGCATCAGCGCCAATAGAAGGACCCGCAGAACCCATTGAATTGAAAGGTATGGAATTAAGGATTGTTCCATCTTCTATGTCGATAGCATAGAATATCCCACTGCGATCTATTGAATACAATACATCGGCACTTACAATTAGAGAAGCGCTTTGTATTCGATCGGGGATAGTTATTTGCCATTTTAATTCAGAAGTAGATAAATCAATAGCGTATATAGAACCATTTGTTGGTCGATCTAGATCAAGACGGTATACATAGCCGTCAATAACTTCTCCCTTGTATTCTAACTGTCTTGTAAGAACAGTTCCACAGACATTCTGAGATGGGATATATGCAACGTTATCAGCAACAGACATTCCAGCAAATACACCGCCTAATTGACTAGGGCAAAATATTTCGCCGACATACTTGGTTTGGGATGCATACATATCGGATTGATTTTCAGTGTTTTCGTTTGTTAGATTATAACTTTCTGGACCAAAATGTATAGGCTTGTGAATTAGATCTCCAGTGAGAGCATCTACTACATACAAATAATTACTTTTTGAAGCAGCAATGATTGCTTTACGGTCTACGTCATTTACAGAAATAGTCGTATAAACAACTTTCCAACCGGGATCATTATTATTGATATCATGAGTGCTCATCTGGTAATACCATTTTAGAGTTCCAGAATTTATATCAAGTGCAACAATAGAGCTTGAGAACAGATTAGGGCCAGGACGGAGAGCTGCGTCAAATTGATTTGCAGGTTCGCCTGTCAAAAGAAACAATGTTTCAGATTCTTCGTCAATTGCAACTAATCCCCAAGATGTACCTCCAGCAATATAATTAGTATAGCCCCAATCATTTTCAAATGGTAGAATATTACCCAATTTTGCTTCGTCGTATCCCCAGTTTAATTCACCACCTGCAGGTGGGGAAGAAAACCACTGCCAAACTAACTCTTTAGTTTCTAGATCATAGGCAGACACATATCCACGTCCGCCGAATGCATTTCCCTGTGCCCTAGTTATTAGAAGATTATTATAAAAAGTAGGTGCAAATGGAGAGAAATATTCGCCGTTATTTCCAGGGATATTAGAACACGTTTCGGGTAATTCGAATACTACATCACCGGTTATTAAATCGAGGCCGTAGATAGAACATTCGCTAGTCTGAACATAAACAGCGTCTTCATGTATTGTAAGTGATCTCATAGCAAGTCGTTTTGCCCAAACTTCAGTATTCTTAAAATCATTAATATCAGGTTTAAAAGACCATAACGGACTACCATCCATAGCATCAATTGCATAGACTTCATTGTAACCAGTTGCGACATATACAATTCCTTGGTAAATCAATGGAGTAGTCTGAATTCCTTCGGGAGGAACTATATCATCGTCTAGAGGTTCTACACTATCGAATTGATAAATCCAATTAAGTTCTAAGTTTTTAACATTATCTTTTGAAATTACGGTTTGTGGGCTAAAACCTGTATTGTACTTATCAAATGCAGAATACTTCCAATCAAAGACACTTTCCGAACTCACAGTAGAGATATTACCGACAAATAATAAGAATATTAAAAAAGTTAATAGCTTATACAATAGACTTCTAAACATAGAATAGAGCAATAAAGCTTCACAATAATGAGAAAAATAATTCATTTTTGGGTAACTAAAGCAATTTTTCTAAAGAAAGTGTGTATTGGAAGTAAAATTAGATTTAATGAACAAGATTAATTGTGGAGATACCCTAGATTTAATGAAGAATATAGAGTCAAATTCGGTACATCTAGCAATAACGTCGCCGCCGTACAATGTAGGAAAAGACTACGACAGTCACAATGATTTAATGGAATATGATGAATATTTGAACTGGTTAACAAAAGTTTGGATTGAGACAAAGAGAGTATTAATAGATGGAGGAAGATTTGCATTAAATGTAGGTCCTACAGGAATAAGAGATTTCAGGCCTTTGCATCATGACTTGTCAAACAGATTAAGAGAAATCGGAATGATATTCAGAACAGAAATTTTATGGTATAAACAAACAATGTTGAAAAGAACGGCATGGGGAAGTTGGAAGAGTCCAAGTAACCCGCATATAATTCCATCATGGGAATATGTATTAATTTTTAGCAATAATTCCATGAAATTAGAAGGAGACAAAACAAAATCAGATATTACAAGAGATGAATTTCTCAATTTCTCCGATGGTCATTGGAACATATTACCTGTTACAAAAAATAGAAAAGGGCATCCTGCACCATTTCCAGAAGAATTGATCTACAGATTAATAAAATATTATTCGTACGAAGATAATACGATATTAGATATGTTTGGAGGAACTGGTACTGTTGCTTCAGTTGCTACAAAAAATAACAGGAACTTTATACACATAGATATATCTGAAGAATATTGTGAAATTGCATCTAACCGAATAAAAAAATAGATTAAGATTGAATTGCTTTAATTGTGTTTTTCCACCAATAAGACATCTCAGGTGACATGTTAGAGTCAAATGGAAGATAGAAATTAATACGATCCAACAGGCCAGAATATTTTTTTATGGCAAGAGGGGCAATTTCGTTAGGAGTGCCAATTATTGCAACAGTTTCAAGAATTTCATCAGTAATTAGTTTAGGCATGTCCTTAAAGTTACCAGAAGAAGACAATCGATTAAGTTCCTTGGCAATGTCGCCCCAACCATGCGTCTCAAGCACCTTAGAATATGTAGGGGTGGATGAATAGAATGCAATCTGTGATCGAACAAATTCCCTGGTTTTTATCATTGAATCAGAATCAGGACCGGTAATAACGAAGGCAGATCCGCTTATTGAAACGTCTTTAATATTGCGATCGTGAGATTCGCAGCCAATTTCAATATTTGGAATAATAAAATCTTCTATGTATTCTTTAGTATGCAAAGGATGAACATGAAAACCATCACATACTTCCCCTGCGGCTTTACATAGCGATTCATTTACACCAGCAATATAGATAGGGATGTTAGGATGGTCTATAGGTCCAGGATTAAAGAAAGGAGTCATAAGATTTAGCTTATAATAATTTCCATTGAAATTCAAGGGAGTTTGAGTTTGCCAACAATCCCATATGTGGCGAATGCAAGAAATTATTTCCTTGAGTTGAGAAACAGGAGAATCCCAGGGCATTCCGAATCTTCTTTTTACATGAGATCTTACCTGTGTACCAAGACCTAAAAAGAATCTTCCGTTAGAAAGCTGTGATAAATCCCAAGAAGTATAAGCAAGAACCATCGGACTTCGTGCCAATGCAACAGAAATAGCAGTACCTAATTTAATTTTATTTGTATTTTGAGATGCAATGGAAAGAGGAAGAAAGGGATTATGTTTAGTTTCACTAGTCCACATACAATTAAAACCAATTTCCTCAGCAGCGATAGATAATTTAGAAATATCATTAATCGAATAATCAGCAAAAACGACGTCAATATCCATTAAGGAACAATAAATCTAATTGAATATAAAAAATAAGGACAATAATTCGTCGTGTATAGTTTTTACGTGGTATAGAAATGAACATGAAAACGCTTTGAATGATTGGAAAAGGCTAGCTTAACTAGTCGCCCGAAGGCTTCTAGCTTACACTACCAAACCATCAACGTTATCTTCTATAACGATTCTTCGTTGCAACAATTTCCCGAAGGAAATCATAAACAACAGGCTGTCTTTTCTCGGGAGTGGCTTCGAGCTTAGATGCATTCAGCTCTTATCCACAACAGCTTAGCTGCCCGGCATTGCTCTGTCGAACAACCGGTAGACCAGAGGCCGCGTTGATCTGTTCCTCTCGTACTAAGATCAACTTCCCCTCAGACAACCACCGCTTCCATCAGATAGAGACCGACCTGTCTCACGACGGTCTAAACCCAGCTCACGTTCCCCTTTAATGGGCGAGCAGCCCCACCCTTGGCTCCTGCTGCAGAACCAGGATGGGAAGAGCCGACATCGAGGTACCAAACCGCGGGGTCGATTGGAGCTCTCACCCGCGACGAGCCTGTTACCCCTGGGGTAACTTTTCTGTCACCTCCAGCCCCCAACAGTGGGGACTTGAAGGATCGCTAGGTCATGCTTTCGCAGCAGAATTCTTTATTGTTCAGAATCCTGTCAGGCTGGCTTTTGGCCTTGCCCTCAAAAGTGGATTTCTGACCCACCTGAGCCAACCTTAGAGCCCCTTCGATATCTTTTCAAAGGGGTGCCGCCCCAGCCGAACTGCCCACCTGCCGATGTCCCTCAAAATGAGGTTAGTGACGTAACTCTAAGATACCGGTGTTACACTTTTGCCTATCACATACCCAAAAGTATGTGCATAACGGCTCCCGGTTACTCTCTGAAATTAGAACCGCATCACAACAACAAGCTGCAGTAAAGCTCCACAGGGACTTCTCTTCCCGATGGAAGTCGATGGACTGTTCGTCCACCTAATGTGGGTTCACGGAGTTGCAGACGGGGACAGTAGGGCCCTCGTTGAACTATTCATGCACGTCGGAACTTACCCGACAAGGCATTTGGCTACCTTAAGAGAGTCAGAGTTACTCCCGGTGTTAAGCGGCCCTTAGCTCAATTGAACTTGAGTTTTAGGTACCGCCACTGACCAAGTTTCAAAGACTATACACATCCTTGCGGACTAGCAGTCTCCTGTGTTTTTATTAAACAGTCGGGACCCCCTTGTCACTGCGACCTGCTATCCCTATTCCTCATAAAGAAAGCAGGTATCCTTTCTTCCGAAGTTACAGGACTAATTTGCCGAATTCCCTCGCCTACTTTGTACTCCATACACCTTAGGCTTCTAACCTAAAGACACCAGTGTCGGATCTTGGTACGGACTCGATATATTCAATTTATAATAGTTTTCAATGTCCCCCAGAATTTAGTGAACCAACCCAATGATTGGCCATTCTCAACTCGGAATAGTTCTCGTCATTACGACACTCCCTAAACCTCGAATAATTAGACAGAGCGACGGCTCTGCTCACCATATCTCGAAGCGTATACTATAAATTAACGAATACACCAAGGCACAAGAATATTAACTTGTTTCCCTATTCGTGTAAGTCCCTTCGGATTACACTTAGGACCGGCTAACTCCTGGTCGACGACGCGTTGCCAGGAAAACCTTGCTTCTACGGTGATGAAGATTCTCACTTCACTACGCTGCTACTACCACCAGGATCTGCAATAGAAAGCGGTCCATAGGATCTCACGACCCTACTTCTATCCACTCTCTACGCCCACCTACCACACACGATATAATTCGTGGTCTATAGTATCGGTAATTACCTTTAGCCCCGTCCATTTTCGAGGCGTAAGAACTCGACAGGTGAGTTGTTACACATTCTTTAAAGGGTGGCTGCTTCTAAGCCTACCTTCCTGCTGTCTTCGCTCAAACACACTCTTCCGTTTGACACTTAGATAATATTTTGGGACCTTAACTATAGTCTGGGTTGCTCCCCTCTCGGTTATGAGGCTTACCCCACATAAACCCGTCTCCAAGCTTCTTCCATATTGGCACATTCGGAGTTTGAAGGAACAGTAGAAGCTTTCGCCTCCGAACTAATTCTATCAGTGCTCTACAACGCCAACAATGTCCACTTAGGCTAGACTGAGATCTACTTCGGTGGGAACTAGCTATCACTCCGCTAGATTGGCTTTTGGCCCCTTGCCGCAGGTCTGGGGACTGATTTGCACGTCAAGACCCTTTCGGACCTCTACCCAGATTTCTCCAGGCTTCATCCTGCCCACGGCACGATCGCGGAGTTTCTAGTCTTAATGCTATGACTAAAGGCCCTTTCAGACCCCTTCTCTCAAATTGAATAATCAAAAATGCAGAATGTCGGTTTCCCTTCGCTTACAAGCTTAAAACTTTTAGGCTCGCCATAACAAAAAACTCCCTGGCCCGTGTTTCGAGACGGAATGCACAACTTTAGAACGCGTATCTCACAAAAATTCTTGCGAATAAAAGTAAGATACAGATGTTCCTTTCAAGCCATACAATTATGTAACTATTTGGTTTCATGCGCTTTTCACACCCCTTTCAGGGTACTTTTCAGATTTCTCTCACGATACTATTCACTATCGGTCTTGAGTTGTATTTAGTCTTGGAGGCTGCTTTCCCCCATATTCACTAGCCACTGTCAAGGCCAGTTACTCAGTAACAAAAACATTAACCTTCTCATGTACTTTGTCTACGGGAATATCACCCTCTATGTTGAATCTTTCCAGATTACTTCAACTAGTACTAAAAGGCATGCGTTAATGCACATACACCACATCTCTCTAATGTTACCATTAGAGATTCGGTTTGGACTATCCCCATTTCGCTCGCTGCTAGTGAGGGGATCTCAATTGATTTCTTTTCGCCCTCTTACTCAGATGTTTCATTCCAGAGGTTTCGCGTTCCAATAAATTGGAACTTTAAAAATCCATAAGAATTTTTAAAAGGAAGTCCCATTCGGGCATCCTCGGATCGAAGGTTCCATGCACCTACCCGAGGCTTATCGTAGCTTGGCACGCCCTTCATAGCCACTCAAGCCAATCAATCCACCAAATAGCGTCTACGCGTAGTTTATGATCATCTCTATACGCTATACGCAACTATACACGACGATAATTGTGTTAAACACTACGTCCTTCACTCTTCAAGATCTTTGAAGAGTTGCATCTAAATATGACATCTTGAAATTTTTAGTCAAAACTGTACTCCCTATCACTATTTATTCTAAGGAGGTGATCCGGCCACAGGTTCCCCTACGGCCACCTTGTTACGACTTCTCCCCCCTTGTCGAACCTAGGTTCGATAATGTCAAAGAGACACTATCTCCCCCAAACCCAACTCGGGTGAAGCGACGGGCGGTGTGTGCAAGGAGCAGGGACGTATTCACCGCGCGATGTTGACACGCGGTTACTAGGGATTCCAGATTCATGAGGGCGAGTTGCAGCCCTCAATCACAACTGGGGTAGGATTTTGGGATTGCCTCATTCTCTCGAATTCGGTACCTATTGTGCCTACCATTGCAGCCCGCGTGTGGCCCAAGAGTTTCGGGGCATACTGACCTGCCGTGGCCCCTTCCTTCCTCCGTTTTATCAACGGCAGTCCCATTAACTAGCTCCGCCAACCTTTCGATCAATGGAAGCAATTAATGGCAAGGGTCTCGCTCGTTGCCTGACTTAACAGGACGCCTCACGGCACGAGCTGTCGACGGCCATGCGCCTCCTCTCAGCTTGTCTGGTAAAGTCTTCAGCTTGACCTTCACTCTGCTGTCTCTCCTGGTAAGGTTCCCGGCGTTGACTCCAATTGAACCGCAGGCTTCACCCCTTGTGGTGCTCCCCCGCCAATTCCTTTAAGTTTCATACTTGCGTACGTACTTCCCATGCGGCAAACTTAACGGCTTCCCTGCGGCACTGCGCTAGTAACATACCAACGCATCACCGAGTCTGCATCGTTTACAGCTGGGA
>JACAFS010000017.1 GCA_013378385.1 Nitrososphaerota archaeon
AAATATTTTTATATATATAATACAAGAATTATAAGATTCTATAGAATAAATTTCGTTAAATAAATGATGTTAATATAATTTAATATCAACATCAAGAATTAAGAGTTTATTTTAGATCCCATTCTGCATTGATTTCTTTAACTACACCAGCGGCTATGGTTGTACCCATATCTCTTAGTGCGAATCGTCCCATTTGTGGGTATTCAGTAAATGTCTCAAGACATAATGGTCTTAATGGTTGAATCTTTACAATTGCAGCATCTCCAGTTTTTAGCGCTTTAGGTTTTTCTTCTAAAACACCTCCAGTTCGTGCATCGAGTTTAGAAACTAATTCTGTTATAGTTGCAGCAGCTTGTGAAGTATGCGCATGTATAACAGGGGTATAGCCAGGGGCTATAGCAGTAGGATGATGTACAACAATGATCTGTGCAGTAAATTCTTTAACAACTTTAGGTGGGTCATCAATCGGACCAATTACATCACCACGACGAATGTCCTTTTTATCAACGCCACGAAGGTTGAATCCAATATTATCACCTGCAGAGGCTTGTTGCATCTCAACATGATGAGATTCAATAGATTTTACTTCAGCAGTTGCGTTACTAGGCATGATAATGACCTTTTCTCCTACTTTGAATGTGCCAGTTTCGACTCTTCCGACTGGAACAGTTCCAACACCAGTAATAGAATAGACATCCTGAAGTGGAAGTCTCAATGGTTTATCAACAGGGGGCGCTTCTACTTCGAAATCATCAAATGCTTGGTAAATAGTTTTACCGTCATACCAGTCAAGATTATCGCCCTTATTGATGAGGTTATCGCCCTTCCATCCTGAAACAGGGATAATAGGAACCTTTGAGAGATCCCAACCAACGCCTTTTAATAATTTTTCAACTTCAACCTTTACTTCTTCATATCTTTCCTTTTTATAACCGACTTCGTTGGCATCCATTTTATTAACGGCAACAATCATTTGTTTTACGCCTAAAGTTTTGAGTAAGAAACAGTGTTCTCTAGATTGTCCGCCAGGTGCAATAGCAATTTCTGTTTCTCCGGGTTTACCAGAAACACAAAGAACAGCGGCATCTGCTTCAGAAGCGCCAGTAATCATGTTTTTAATAAAATCTCTGTGTCCAGGTGCATCAATAAGAGTGAAATCAAATTTTGGAGTTTCAAATTTCTTGAATGCTAAGTCAATAGTAACACCACGTTCTCGTTCGTCTTTCAGATTATCCATAACCCATGCGTACTTGAATGTATCACCTTTACCTGTTTTTTCAGATTCTTCTGCAAATTTGTCAATAGTTCGTTCATCAATGACTTTGAGGTCAACAAGAAGGTGACCAATTATAGTAGATTTACCTTGGTCTACGTGACCTGCTACAATTAAATTAAGATGGGGTTTGTCTGCCAATATTAATACCTAATGATTCAGTGATATCTTTTATATATATATATTTTCTAATTCGAATAGATTTATAGAAAGTGAATAATTTTTTCAAAATCAAATTATAGTTAATAAAAATGGTCCCGCGGGTCGGACTTTCATGGATTTTTATCCAATTTGAATTCGTCGAGCATAAGCCCTCCGACGACAGTCCGGTTCCTGTGTTGCTTGGCAAACTGTTCGGATAAGCCAAGGCTTAACCCTACAGCCGGAAGCTTTTGGCAATATTTCTACCAAGCTGAGCTACCGCGGGCCTGCGGAAAATCATAAGATAATACCGCGGGTCGCGAGACCGAAATAATAGAGTACAGAAAAGAATAAAAAACTACCGCAGCGCTACATAATTATGGACGAAAGCTATAAAAAATTAGATTCTGATGAGATAGAATTAGGATTATCAAAGATAAGTAACTGGAAACTAGATAATGATCGTATTAGAAAAACATTCGAATTTAAGAACTTTGGAGATGCATTCGCATTTATGACCAGAATGGCAATTGAGATAGAAAGAATGAATCACCATCCAGAGTGGTTTAATGTATATAATAAGATCAATGTAGAACTTACAACCCATGATGTTGGAGGAATAAGTAATTTTGATTTTAAATTAGCAAAGATTATGGACGATTTTGAGAAAATTTTTCTAGATTAAAAATGAATGAAGAAGAAATAATAAAAAAAGCGACCGAATATGTAAATCTTTTTGGATATATACAATGGAATGAACTAAAAACAATTAATTTTGATAATGATTCATCGACATGGATAGTAGGTTTTTCTGCAAAACAAAATGATACAAATGATATATTTTCATATACATTAGAGATTAATGAAGTATCCGGAGATATTTCAAATATGCAAATGATAGATGATTAATTTCTAAAATGGTAATATCCAAAAGATATAAGTATTCATAATTATTCTATTATATTGTTTAAAATGGGCAAAGTATCTAGAACTATAATGATGGAAGCACCTGTAGAAGATGTTTTCATGTACTATGCAAGACCAGAGCATGTAGCAGGTCATTTTCCAAAAGAGTCAAAAATGAAAGTTATTCCTATCAAGATTACAGAAGGATGGGGAGTTGGAACGGTAATGCGAATCATAGGTGAATTTGGTGGTAGAACAATGCAATGGGACAGTATAACATGTCAAGTAACTAAGAATAAGAAAATTGTGTCAAAAGCATTAAATGGGCCATTCAAAAAGAATGTAATTACAGTAAACTTTGAGGAAATAAATGATACAACTAAGGTAACATTTGAAGCAGATTACATACTTCCAAATTTCATAATTGGAATAATTATCGATAGAATGCATGTAAGAAAGCAAGTCATTAACGGAATGGATTCAAGTTTACAGGAAGTAAAGAAATCAGTAGAAGAAAAACACAAAGAAACTGTTAAAGAAGAAATAACAGTAGAATCAAAGAACTAAAAAATAGGAAACCTAAATAAAACATCCAAGATCAATGCAATAAATATTATCGCAAGATATGGACTAGAAAATTTGAATGCAGTAAGAGCGATTTTTTTGTCGGCAGGGTTCTTAAGTAATTTTACATTACTATATAATAATAAAATTCCGAATATAACAGAAATTACAAGATAAACATAACCAAATCCCAATAAGACAAAGACCAATGAAAATGGAATTAACAAAAGAGTATTGATTATAGTGTAACGTGCAGCTTTTACTTTACCTACAACAACAGGTAGCATAGGAATACCTGCTTCTGTATAATCGTCGTCTTTCAATAATGCCAATGCCCAGAAATGTGAAGGAGTCCAGATAAAAACTAAAGATCCCATAAGAATAGCAATAAGGTTAAGTTCTCCAGTGATAGCAGTCCACCCTGCAAATGCAGCGGCGCTACCTGCAAAGCCTCCAATTACAATATTCCAAGTAGTCCTTCGTTTTAGCCATATCGTGTAAATAAATACATAGAAGAATGAACCTAATAGGATCATTCCTGTAGTTAATAAATTAAGAAAGACAGTAGAAACAATTGCTGCGATTGTAATCATAATAATTCCATAAGCCAGAGTAATATTAGGTGAAAGCTGACCAGTTGCACTAGCGCGTTTTTTAGTTCTTTCCATCTTAATGTCAATATCACGATCTACATAACAATTCAATGCAGCAGAGCCGGCAGAAGAAAGAGTGCCTGCAATAAGAAGTCCAGCCACTATAGTGAAACTAATAGGATTAGTAACGTAATTTGGGTCAAGATATGCAATTAATAATGCAGAAATAGCCACAAAATCAAGAAGGTAGATTATTGAAGGTTTAGAGACTTCTATAAGATGAGATACTAGATTTCTATAATTTATTGGAATTGAATTAGATGACATTCGGGGTATTTCACTCTGATGGAATTACAAAGAATGATTGCCATAAAAGATAAGCAATTCCAAGAACTAAGAAAACAACAGATAATGTAACAATTAATTTTTTAGTTCCTTGGTCATTGTGCTGTTCAGAACCTGACAACATTACAAATATGTTAAGAACAAGATTGATTATGTCAAACATATGATTTTTACCTATTTTCCAATTATTAAATCCTTTGATTATTTAGGTGTAGAAGTGAAGAAAGTTTTTAGAATCATAAGTATACATATTAAATCAATTCCGACCATCATAAATATCATCCAAAATCCAGATGTCATTTGTACGGAGAGAGGGTATGTTTGATAAATCTGAGAATTTCCACTGGCTAGAAAGAAACCTAAAACCCCCATTGTTTTATCAATAGATAATATGAAGATGAGTGACTGAATACGTGAAATCATCTTAAAGCTAGAATAGAGGAATATTCCAGAGAGGATTATACTAAAGTGCATTGTCATATGTGAATTGAGATCAACAACGGCAGTATCAAAATTAGAGGGAATATGCCAGTAAAATAATGATATGAGAAATAGTAATCCCGTAATCATACCAAATGGATTAAATCGATTATTAAGTACAAGATACTTAGAATAATATTGTAAGATTTGTCTTTGGTAATTTGATGAACTATATTTGAATGATTTAATTACAGAATCAGTACCTGATGCAAAAAGAAAACCAGTTGAAAGATATAATATATGTTCAATCATGATATGAAAAAACAGATTCTGTACTTCGTAACGTTCTAATGTTGGAGAGGTTAATAATAAGATGAATGCATTTCCAAGAATAATTTGCAGCAGGCCATCTTGAAATAGATTTTTTGGATTATTTCGGTTTTTAAGATATTGCATATTTCATTATCAATTATGTTCGCAATGATAATAAAGCAGTAATTACAGAGAAACCAAACAAGGCGGTAGATACAGCTAAGTGAATAGTGACGATTGCAGGGTCAAGAATTGAAGTCACTGTAAGCATTCCAATATAGGCCTGGATGGTTACTAAAACGAGAGTTATTCCAGATGTAGTAACAAGATATGTAGTATCTCGATATGAACGATAAGCGACTATAAATGTACCAAGTATAAGAAAACCAACAACCATTGCAAGATAACGATGAGTCATTTCAATCAATACAGAAGTAGTAAGATTAGGAAGAAATTCTCCGAAACATAAAGGCCAATCAGGGCAAGCCATACCAGAACCACTCTGTGTAGTAATTCCGCCAACAACAATTAAGATGTAGATACCTATAGCAGATGACACTGAAAGAGTCTTTAATGGATTCATCGACTACTGATCAGGCCATTCTTTCAAACCGTAGTCGGCGAGTTTCCATGGATCTTCTTGATTTTCAACAAGAGGGCCTCGATACCAACTATTCAAGATATTATACAAGAATACAAGTGCGCCAAATGCAATTAAAATAGCGCCAAATGATGCAGCCACATTAAGATTGAAGAATTCTGGAAGATATTGATAATATCTTCTAGGTGCTCCAGCGAGTCCCAAGAATAACATGGCAGTGAATAACGTATACATTCCTACAGTAGTCAAAGCAAAATGAAGTTGTCCTAGTGTTTCACTGTATTTTCGACCAGTCATATATGGGAAGTAATAATAAATTCCTGCAAAAACAGCTTGAGCTGAGACTCCAAACAGAACATAATGCAGATGACTTACTACATAATATGTATCTTGAAGTTGATAGTCTAACGGAATGTTAGCAAGGAAAACGCCTTCAACTCCCTGAATAATAAAACTAAGAATAAAGCTTAGACTGAAAAGCATAGGAGTGCTGAGCTTAAGCTTGCCGCCATACAGTGTAGCAACCCAGTTAAAGATTTTTACGCCGGACGGTATAGCAATAGCCATAGTCATAAACATAAACGGTACACGTGCAGTAATAGACAATCCACTAGTCCACATATGATGTGCCCATACACCAAAACCTAAGAATCCAATCAATGCAGTAGAAACTGCAATAGAGCTATAGCCAAATATTCTTTGTCTTGACATACTTGGTAAGATTTGCGATATTAGACCCATTCCTGGTAAAACCATGATATATACCGCAGGATGTGAATAGAACCAGAATAGATGTTGCCACATTATAGGATCTCCGCCAAGAGCAGGGTTAAAGAATCCTGTTCCAAGATTTCTATCCAATAGCAATAAAGTCAAAGCCATGGCGAGAACTGGTGTAGCAAGAACTTGTAAGAAAGAAGTAGTCAGCTGTGTCCAGACCAGCAAAGGCATGTTTCTATAGGTAACATTAGGAGCCCTCATCTTCATGATTGTAACTATAAAATTAAGACCTCCAATAATCGACGATGTTCCTAACAAGTGAAGACCAAGGATAGTCATATCCATACCCCAACCAGCTGCATAAACAGACAATGGAGCATAAGCAGTCCATCCTACATTAGGCATACCTGCCCAAATAAGAAAACCTGCAGGAGGCAGCATCCAGAAACCTAATGCGTTAAGTTTTGGGAAATACATATCTTTAGCTCCAATATATTTTGGAACGAGATAGTTTCCGAAACCTGCCCAAGCAGGAATTACAAACAGAAATATCATACTAACGCCATGAATTGTAAATAAACTCGAATATGCCTCAGGAGCTATTGAACCTCCACGAGTTAGACCATATCTAACAAGTAATGAAGCAAAACCTCCCATAAAGAAAAAGAACATAGAGAACACCAAATACATTATGCCAATGTCGGTGTGATGAGTAGTAGTTAGAATAGTCTTCCAACTAGAATAGAAATTCTTATGTTCTTGTTGTGCAGTTGCTTCTTTCTTAGCTTCTTTAATTTCCATCTTTCATCATTCCTCAATAATTAACTTAGTTCTCATACCACCATGATAAGCGCCGCAGAATTCTGCGCATTGAATCCAATACTCGCCAGGAGTTTCAGCACTAATTATCTGAATTCTAGTTTTACCAGGTATTATATCAACTTTAAATCCCATTTCTCGAACGTAGAAACTGTGAATAACATCTTCACTTTCTAGTTCCAGTCTAACTATATCACCTTGTTTAATTTTTAGTTCGCCAGATTCTGTTCCATCAGGATAAATGAATTTCCAATACCATTGACCTGATTCAACTTTGACAATATAATCAGGATCTCCATAATAATCAGGGTTATCTAATGCGTCTAAAACAGGAAGAGCTAATGCGCCCAATCCAAATAACAGAACAGTAGCTCCTATAATTGTTATCCATTCTAATTTTTCTAATGTATTCATGATTATTCCAGTCCTGCAGGTTGTGAACGATCCCAGAATTTAAGTATCAAATAAAAGAATGTTCCCACAAACAAAGCAGAAACGAACATTCCAGCAACATAAACTATATCATAATATTGTTTAATCATAGCAGCACGTGCGTCGATTGGATCAGGATACCAAGACAGTATAAAACCTCCACCTATAATAAATAATACAATAAATGTTACAATAACAGTCAATCCCCAAACGATTCTATCAAAAGTTGAAAGTATTCCCAATGTTTAGCCAAATTTTAGTGCATCGATTTAATATATTAGGATTTCTACTCCTTCCAGATTTGGTAAGAATTATTTAAACTTATTTAACATCAATGGGTCGGGTTCAATTGCTTTTTTTCTAAGTCGTTTTTCATACAATTTCGGTCCATAGTATATATTCAGATATGCAAGAATCTGCATAGTAGCGTGAAAAACAAGCATAGTAGTAAAGGAATAAGATAGTATGACTAGCATTACTATTCCGGTAACAAATGCAATAACATGAATTATTACGGCAAGAATCATAGAGAATTTTCTGTATTTAGAGACTTTGTCAGAGATTTGTTGTCTTCTTAATTCTTCCAATTCAGCAAGATATGATAATTGATTCAATAATATTAACAAAGTATAGAATTTAATTAAATGTTATTAGGAAAAAAAAGTTAAATGTGGTTATCGATATAAAATTTTTGACTTAAGGATGGGTAATAATGAAGAAAAGCCAGAATTTGAACATCATGTAGATACGAGTGAAATTCATTCTTATATGCCTGCTTTGATAGGTTTAGGAGCTGGAGCGTTTGTTGCAGCTGGAGTAATCTTCATGCTAAAAGGATTCTCCTTACAATTAGGAGCAGGATTAGTTGGGTTATTTGTTTTATTGATATTCATATTCCTTGGAGGAGAAATACCAAGGTGGCCAAAGATTACAAAGGATTCCGAACACATGGTAAAGGCAGGAGGCACTCCTGGTGAGTTTCATGAAATAGGAGATGTTGGTTTTCCAACTGCTTTGTTTCTTTTGTCGGAAATAGCATTCTTCGGAGGAGCGTTTATAGCTTATTTCTATCTAAGGTCAGCTTATGCAGTATGGCCTCCAGAAGGACTACATCATCTTGATGTTGCAATTCCAAGTATTCAAACTGCATTATTAATTGTCAGCAGCGTTATGATTGAATGGGCTACTGCAGGTGTAAAGAAAGGAAATCAAACAGCAGTAAAATATGGTTTTCTCGGAGCAGTAATTCTTGGTTTAGGATTTGCAGTTATACAGATGGGTTATGAATGGCCAGAACTACTTAGAACAGGTGAACTAACACCACAAGATGGATTATTTGGAGCTTCGTTCTTTGTACTTACAGGCATTCATGGAGTGCACGTAATAGCAGGAGTTATTGCAAACGCAGTTGTAACAGTAAAGGCATTTAAAAATCAATTTGATGAGAAGAATCACGGATTTTTAGAAGCTGCGGGAACCTATTGGCACTTTGTACATATTGTTTGGTTATTCTTGTTTGCATTTTTGTGGCAAGATGGTTTATCATATTTCCAGGCGGCGGTAGCATAAATTGTCAAAACAAAATAATCCATTAAAGGGAATATTCAACACAAGTCGTTTTGGTTTATTTGTAATTACAGCTGGAATTACTGCAGCAGGAAGTCTAGGATTACCTGAAACATCAATTTTTACTTTATTGCCGAGTAATTTATTAGCTGCAATAGATTCTTCAGGGGAAGTACTTGCGTCAGAAAAGTTACATGTATTATTAACAATAATTCCTGGATTCATGTTAGCGCCATTCATTGCATTCTTTGGTATGTCTGCAATATTTGGGATAACACTAGGTCATTTAGTAATTGCCACAACTTCAAAAGTAGGTGCTATTGATCTTTTATCTCCATTATTCACGTTTCTAGGATTGTTCTTTATTAGGCAATATAAGAATCCAGGAAACATAATAGGACCACTGATATTTGTATTATTAACATCACTGTGGTTGTCATATGTAGGAATTTCAGTGACAGGGTTAGATATATTACCGGTAATGCTACTGACGCTAATTACGCAGTTTGGAATAGTAGCTGTAGGATATGTATTTTATCTATTGGCAAAACAACTAAAGATTTTCAAATAAGTTAATTTTTACTACGGCGTTTTTTCATTATGCCAAAAACAAGATAGAGACCCAGGAATATCATACCAAATCTAAGACCTTGAACAAGTAAACTAGTTTTATCTAATGCGGGAAACGGGAAGATAAGGCCTGTAAGTAGGAAAGATAATGCAAAAGTAAAGTTAAATGGTTCTAACCAGTTACGAGCCAACATTGCTTTTATCAGATTGATATTAATTAGGCTTTACTTTTTAAATCATTAAAGTAGAATATCAATATTGAAATATAATTACGGGTGGGCAGTTCTTGGACTCGTGATAATAATAGGTAGTTCTATCACATATGCAGAGATAATTAACAATTATTTTCAGAATCTCGCCAATTTAGTACAATATGTGGCTTCATTATACATAATCAGCATATTAATCGGAATGCTAATGATTGTAATACAAATTGAGAAAATATTAATTACACAAAAAAATTTGAAGCTATCTAATAATTCAACCTCAATAGACTTAAGATCCCTCACATATGATTTATTTGCAAAAATGAAATACAGAAAAATATTTATTATTTCTTCAGGATTATATGTAATATTTTTTTCAATAATTTCAGGAACAATCGTTTATCAGCCAGAGATAGTTTTTTCCGACGCTTTTAAGGTATCAATACCTTCAATCAAAATAGTCTATTGTTGTGGATCGCCAGGTCAATATCCTAATGTTGCAATCTACATAACAGAACACATAGGGGCAATTTTAATTCCGGTGAGCTTATTATTATTAATCCTAATTTCAGCACTAGTATCCTGGAATGTAATGCTTATGGCATTTGCGTTTAGTAATAGGCCAAAGAATAATGAAAAATGGTTATTGAGCATAGGTGCTTTGACAGGTCTATTTACGGCATGTCCAACATGTGCGGGTTTATTATTGACAAGTATATTACCCGGTTCAATCGGGGTTTCATTAATTACTGGAACTCCCATATTATTATCATTATCAAGTGTATTTTATCAACAGGTTTTTCTACTAATCACATTAATAATTTTAACAATCTCGCCATTGATTTTAGTCACAAATATAAGAGAATTATTTGAAAAAGGATGTATTATCGAAAAGACTTGAATAATTAATGAATTTTAACGAGAAAGCAAGGTTTTTATTTTTATAAATACATGATTTTTTCATGGATTGGGAAGTATTGTTTCCAGCATTGGCATTTACAATTTCTGGTGCATTTGGGATTTGGTCGTCGTATGATACAAATTTTTTGTTTCCGGCTGATACGTTCATTCAAGGCTTGCATGCAACATCGATGTTTGTATTAGCGTTAGGTCTAATGTTACTTCCTGGAGGATTATTCAAAGGCGGTACGCCAAGACCAAGAGGCGTAGGATTAGCAGTAGTAGTTACATTAGCCACTATGACAACGGCATTGGGCATATTATTTATCGTATTAAACTTATAGATTCAATTATGCGAAATAAAATCGAATATATTTTCCCGAAATATTGGATTAATTCATTTATTTTCGTTCTTATATTCACAGTACTAATTGGGGCAATTGGATCTGCATTTCCGTTGAATGTAGAACAAGTATCAGAAATATTAAAAGAAGCTGAAGAATTAATTCCAGACGACATTAATGTAGAGAAAATTTTCTTGAATAATTATCGAATTTCATTAATAATGTTGACGCCAGTATTGGGATTCGTATTCGGGTTGTTAGTAATTTTTCAGACAGGAATGGTATTTGGAGCAGCAGGTGCGAGTGTAGGTTTTTCTGGAATATTACTATATGGATTAACGGCATTAACGCCATTTTTCTGGTTAGAATTCATAGCATATGCAGCAAGTATGACTGAGAGCATATACATAATACGTGGATTAATTGAAAGGAAATTCAAGATAGAATTGACAAGAGTCTTAGCAATAATAATAATTAATTTCGTTTTACTCGGACTAGGAGCTTTAATTGAAATGTTATTTATTTAGACATCGTATAATAAATTAATAATCAAAGTACCATTTTTGAAATCGTGTTTCTTAAGTAGAAGATTTTTTGGTATTTTAATTTTTTCAGATAGATCATTATTGCTAGTGATAGTAATTTTTCCAGGGATGAATGCGACTTTCATTTCAGAATGTTGTCCAGGAATTTGTGCAATTATATTCAGTCCGTTGTTAGTTTCTATAGATTCGTAAGTGAATTTGTTTGATGAACGAATTATTCCCAATCCAGGTTGTTTTTTTAGAATTAATCTTATCTCATTAGACCAATAAAGAAAGATCAATGTAGTTAAGAGACTTAGTACAATTGCTGACGAACCACGTACTACTCGCGTAGTTACTAGGATTATCAGGCTAACTGCAATTATTGCAAGAAATGCATAGAAATATTTCGAATTAGCTTTGAAAGGAGATCTAATCATTATTAGACTTAGAAACTGGTAAATCAAAAATGTTACTAATTTATGGCAAAAGTTAACATCAGGTCCAATATAATATGAATGTGGCTGTTTTAACGATATCCGGGTTAAGAGGCATAATGGGAGAAGATTTGTTCGGTAATGATATATTAGACACGATTTATAATTTTGTCAGTTCAAAGGAGATAAAAACTTGTGCAATTGGGAGGGATACGAGGTCAACGTCAGAAATGCTTCATCAGGTAGTTCTTTCATGTCTATTAGCAGAAGGGTGCAACGTAGAGGATTTAGGAGTAACGTCAACGCCATCAGTATTTCGTCATGTTAAAAAGAATAATTTAGACGGAGGAGTATGTATAACGTCTTCACACAATCCAAAAGAATGGAACGGTTTAAAATTAATCATTAGGCCAGGAAGAATAATTAAACCAGATGAATTGAACAACAAAAACACAAAGAATTATTCATTCACTGGGACAAAGAAAGAACTAGAAACATGTTATTACAATGATTTAATTGAATTCTTTAAAGATGAGAGATTCCATGGGTTAAAAATAGGTATGGATTTAGGAGGAGGGGCAGCGTGCATATTTGTGAAAGATATTTTTATAAAACTAGGATGTCGGGTTTATACAATAAATGACTCTCCAGGAACGTTTAATCGAATAATTAATCCAACTGAGGATCCATTGGAATCGCTTTCAAAACTAATAGTAGAAAATGAGTGTAATGTAGGATTTGCATTTGATGCGGATGTTGACAGATTAGTAATACTAAATGAGAGAGGTGAGAAGATAGCTCCTGATTTTTCTCTATTAGCAGGCATAAAATATATTGAACAGAGGTTCAAATTGGAAAAAGCGGCAATTAGCATAGACAGTTCCTTATCCATAATCAATTATCTAAAAAAAATCAATTGTGAAATACTTACAACGCCAGTAGGAGAAATTAGCGTATTGGAAAAGATTCAAAGTGGGAAATGTCAAGTAGGAGGAGAAGGCAGCAGTGGAGGATTTATTTATCCGGAATTTAATTTATGTAGAGATGGGATTCTATTAGCTTTAATGGTTTCGAGGTTAGTGGAAAATTATGGAGATGTAGATAGTATATTCTCGGACATTGAGAAATTTAAACAAAAAAGGATAAAGATAAAGACGAATCCAGAAAATTTCAATGTAATAAAAGAACATTTTTTAAAATTAGATAATGTAACATTCATTGATGGAATAAAGATCACACCTAATGATGATAAATGGGTATTAATTAGGCCATCAAATACAGAGAAATGCATAAGATTGTCAGTTGAGGCAAATAATGAGAAAGATGCACAGGATTTAATTGATGAATATAAGAATCAGATAGAGAATTTACTCAGTGACTCTACAAGTCATTAATTAAATCATTAATCAATTTTGAACAGTTCTCAGTTATTGTATCCAAATGAGTTTGACTATCAGATTCACTAAATAACCTTATAATAGGTTCAGTTCCACTTGGACGAATTAAAGACCAACTGTTATCATTCCAAAGAATTTTAAGGCCGTCAGTTTGATCAATTGTTTCAGATAATGAAGATGCAATATTAGAAATAATGGAGTCACGAGAATCAATTGGACAGGAGAATTTAGTCTTGTGCTGATAAAATTGTGGCAAAATAGAAAGATGTTGAGAGAGTTTTTTATCTGAAAAAGACAACAATTCAAGCATAAGTGCAGTACCCATTGCGCCGTCTCTTACGGCAACATGAGGAGAATAAAGGCATCCGCCATTTTCTTCAAAACCGAATTTAGAATCTAATTCTATCATTTTATGTGAAACGTCTACACTACCTACTTTAGTACGATACACTTCAACGTCGTATTTTGATGCAATTTTTTCAATTATTTGTGAAGTAGCAATAGTGGTAACAATAGGAGATTTAATGCCTTTTTGAATAAGATGTTCGCCTACAAGAGTTCCTGATTTATCACCCCAAAAAACAGTACCAGTTTCATCGCAGAATATACTTCTATCACCATCTCCGTCATATCCAACGCCAATATCTGCGTTGTTTTCAACAACAGATTTAGATAGAAAATCTAATGTTTTAGGAGTAGGTTCGCCTCCACGTCCAGAGAAATTTCCATCAATATGATTATTTAGAGTGATTACTTCGCATCCAAGGTCCTCAGCAATAAATGGGGCACTTAAGGCCTGAGTGCCATTTCCAGAATCGATAACAATTTTTAGTTTACGCTTTTTGATAGATGAAGAATCGACATTTTTTATTACAGAATTAATATAATCAGTGACTACAGAACTATTAGATGTCATATTTCCTACTCCTTGCCAGTCTTTTCTTGAATATTTTTTCTGGAAATAAATATCCTCGATTATGTCTTCGTCGGATCTTGAAACTTCAATTCCAGTAGAAGAAATTACTTTGATTCCGTTATATTCAGCAGGATTATGAGATGCAGTAATCATTACGCCGCCGTCAAAAGAATTCTTTGTAATTAATTGAATGCCAGGAGTTGGGACCATATTGGCAAAAACAACGTTCTTTCCAGATTCCATCAATCCTGCAGAGATAGCACGAGAAATAGAAGGGCTAGAATGACGGCCGTCATATCCAACTATTATATTATTGCCTTCAAAAAAGGAACCAATACTCAGACCCATATTTACAATAAAATCAAGACCGTACTCCTTACCAGGAATGAATCTAATGCCATTTGTTCCAAAAAGTTTCTTATTAGTCAATTATATCATTAAAAATAGTAAATAAGAAATAAAACGATATCGCAAAGGTAAAATGTAAAAAGAACTTATGAAAATCTTGATATGAACATTGCAGTGTGTATAAAACAAGTACCAGATACAGCATCACAACTAAAAATTGCAGAAGATAATAAAACAATCGAGGATAATGGAATAAAATATGAAATCAATCCATTTGATGAATATGCGCTAGAAGAAGCTCTGAGATTGAAGGATAAAGACAATACTATAAATATTACAGTAATTTCGCTTGGGCCAGAACGTGTGAAACAATCTTTAACGAAGACATTAGCAATGGGGGCCGATGAAGCAATACATCTTCAAACAGATAATTCAATTAATGATTGTATGGTCATAGCTAACACAATCACAAATGAGATAAAGAAGAAACAATATGATCTGATATTATTCGGGAAGAAATCAGTTGATCAAGATAATAATCAAGTAGGGATGATAATTGGGGAGATTAATGGCATACCGTGTATTTCAAATTGTTCAGAATTTGCCATAGAAGACAATAAGATTGTAGCAAATAGAGAAGTAGAAGGTTCGGTAGAGGTATTTGAAGGAGAATTTCCAGTAATTATAACACATGAAAAAGGTAAAAACGAATTACGATATCCTTCATTAAAAGATTTGATGGCAGCCAAGAAGAAATCAATCAATACAATAGATGTTGATGTTAATGACAATAAAAATCCAGAGTTAATTAGATTAGAATATCCAAAGAAGAGAGAAGAAGGAATAATCATTGGGGAAGATAAATCAGCAGTTTCGGAGTTAATAAGAATACTTAGAGAAGAGAGAAAATTAATCTAGGTGATATTTATGTCATGTATACTAACTGTAATTGAATCTAAGAATAAAGAAATTAAGAATTCGGCATTAGAATTACTTTCAGAGGCTAGAAAGATATCATCAAAAAGGAATCTAGACAATAAGGTAATTATCATAGGAGAATATGAGAAAAATAATTCTACGCAGATTAATGAATTTGGGATAAATGCATTGTTAACTGGATCTACAGACAAAATAAGTAAATATTCGCCTGAATTATACAGAGATTCATTACTGCATACAATAAATGAATTGAAGCCAGAAATAATATTATTTTCGGGTAGTGCAATTGGAAAAGATTTAGCGCCAAGAATAGCAGCCAATATAGGTTATAATTTAGTAACTGAATGTATAGATATTTCAATAATAGAAGAGGGATATGAGATAAAACGTCCAATTTTTGCTGGAAAGATTATTCAGACATTAAGATTCAATAAAACCCCGATAGTAGTTTCATTAAAGTCAAATTCATTTACAATTGAGAAAATTGAAGAAAATGAGATTTCGATAAAACAAATTGACGTCAATGTATCAGAAGATAAGAAATTGCCAATATTAAGAGAAATAATACAGCCGCAAAAAGAGGTATTGGATGTATCAGAAGCTTCAACAATAGTATCTGGAGGAAGAGGAATGAAGGAACCAGAGAATTTTAAATTAATTGAAGAATTAGCAGAGATTCTCAATGCAGCAGTTGGCGCATCAAGAGCAGTAGTTGATGCAGGTTGGAGACCGCATTCAGAACAAGTGGGGCAAACAGGCAAAATTGTTTCGCCAAATTTATACATTGCATTCGGAATATCAGGAGCTATACAACATCAAGTTGGGATGATAAATTCAAAATGTATAGTAGCCGTGAATAAAGATAAAAATGCACCAATTTTCAAATTTGCAGACTATGGAATAGTAGGTGATTTGTTCGAGATAATTCCAGAATTAATTGCTGAATTAAAAAATAAATAAATTAAAGAGCATTAGATCCCTTAAGAGAATCCAATATCAGATTAATTGATGAGACTTTATTATTCTTCATAGAGCTGCGAATAATTTCACGCATAAGTTGTTGAGAGTTTCCGTCAATATTATAGAGATTCTCAAAGATATTACAAATCAACCTAGGATAATCAGAATAAAGTCGTTTATTTTCCATATACTTAGGTCCTTTTTTGAATTTTTTGATATCAGTAAGTACGTTATATTTGTAAAGTAATTTTTCATAATTAGATAAGGATGAATTTGAGAAATCATTGATTTTTTGAGATGTCATAAAGGTTTCTGCGGCAGCTATTCCAGAGGATATGGCAAGATCAACGCCACGAAATGTATACCCGTTATTGAGCAACATGCCTGCAGCATCTCCGCACACCAATATTCCATCTCCATATAATTTAGGTAGCATATTATAACCTGCTTCCGGAACTAAATGCGCGCTATATTCTGCTACTTTACCATCTTTTACTATACAAGAAATATCAGGATGATTTTTGAAATTATTGATGAGCGAGGAGACTTGAGTTTTATTGTCAACAAGATCAATGCCTTTAACAACTAAACCAATTGAAATAGAAGATTTATTTGTATAAATGAATGCACCGCCACGTAGATAGTTAGTTGGAAAACCTACACAAACTAATGCAGCGCCTTTATCATTGTTAATGCAGAATCGATCATTAATTACATCTTCAGGGAGTTCTATGACTTCCTTAACTCCAACAGAAAAATGTTCAGATTGGAACTGATTTCTAAGTCCTGCTTTTTTAGCAATAATAGATGTAGCGCCATCGGCAGCAATAACTAATTTTGAAGTGATTTCGTCAGATCCACTCTTTATTCCGATAATTGATTTATTTTCGTCGACAATAACATCGTCAACTTTGATTTCAGGAAATAATTCTGCACCGACGTCGACTGCTTTATTTGCAAACCAACTATCAAATTTAGAACGAAAGGCAGTAAACCCATGATTAACTGATTCGTCAGAAGAGAAATTAGTTTGGAAACTAGACTTTTCTGTCATAAACATAATACTTTCTTTTGTAACGTTTCGTTCAATGGGAGCGTCTTCTGCAAAATTAGGAATTAATTGGGAAAGAGAATAAGGGTATATTCTGCCTCCATATACATTCTTAGAGCCTGGTTCCTTTCCGCGTTCTAGCATCAAGACATGATGTCCATTTTTTGCTAGGCTATATGCAGCTGCTGAACCTGCAGGCCCTGCGCCAACTATAATCACATCATAATCGGTTGACATTACTTCAAAACTCGAATTTGGCAAATATTAAGATTGTCTTAGTCTGATAAATTTTTGACATGGATTTTATAAGCAACCACATGGTTGATAGTCGTGAATATTAGTGAGTACAAAGTTAGTTTTCAATGACATTGAAATTGATAAAGAATTAATTGCGATATTAAGCAAAGAAGGAATAGAAGAGCCAACGGAAATCCAGGAAAAGGCAATACCCTTACTCCTAGATGGAGAAGATGTAATAGCCCAGTCAAATACTGGAACAGGAAAGACATTAGCATTTGGGATTCCAATAGTCCAGACGATAAAGGATGAAACGAGGGATATAGAAGCATTAGTATTGGTACCAACACGAGAATTATCAGCGCAGGTAAGCAAGGAGATAAAGAAAATTTCAAGATATAAGAGATTAAGAATGACAAAAGTATGTGGTGGAGAATCGCCAAATATTCAGAAAGCTTCCATAAGAAGAAATCCAAGTGTAGTAGTTGCCACACCTGGAAGATTAATAGATTTTATTGAAAGAGGAGTAGTAAATCTTGATTGGGTTAAATTTTTGGTAATAGATGAAGCAGATACAATGTTAGAAATGGGATTTATTGAAGATATAGAATTCATAATAAGATCAATAGAAAATAAACATCAGACAGCGTTATTTTCAGCTACATTTCCTCCACCAATTGTTCAATTAGCAAAAAAATATCAAACGCAAGCCAAAAGAATTATGATACATGAAGATAATAAGATTTCAGAGGAAAAATTAGAGCAATATTATCTATGTGTAAATAGCGAGAGGAATAAACAAGATTTATTGATTGAATTAATAGAAGACATAAAACCAGAAAAAGGAATAATATTCTGTAGAACAAAATCAGACACGAACAGAATCCATAAAGTATTAAGAGGGTTAGAAATTAAAGCAGTAGTAATAAATGGAGACATGAGTCAATCGCAAAGAGATAGATCTATGAGGAATTTCATGGATAAAAGAACACAAATAATAGTTGCGACAGATTTGCTCAGTAGAGGAATACATGTTGAAAATGTAGATTATATTATAAATTATAATGTGCCAAAAAATAGAGATTCGTATTTTCACAGGATTGGAAGAACTGCAAGGATAGGAAATAAGGGAAAGGCAATAACAATAGTTGCAGGCAGGGAAACACGAGATTTTGTAGAACTGAAAAGAGAGATTAAAAGTAAAGTCAGTAGTTTCAAAGGTAAGCAGATTTATAGATATGAAATTCCATTAGATGAAGGAAGTTTTGCTAGATCAGGAGGACGAAGAAATGGAAGAGGGGGCTCTCCAAGATATGGTAGAGGAGGTCAGAATAGAGATTCGTCAGGGGGTAGACGTTACGGAGGAAACCGTTCTGGAGGATATGGTGGCCGTTCTGGAGGATATGGTGGCCGTTCTGGAGGATATGGTAACCGTTCTGGAGGAGACAACAATCGTTCTGGAGGATATGGTAACCGTTCTGGAGGAGACAACAATCGTTCTGGAGGATATGGTAACCGTTCTGGAG
>JACAFS010000018.1 GCA_013378385.1 Nitrososphaerota archaeon
ATAGAAGAAATATAATTAGATAGTGAGTAGAAATAACATGTCAAAAAAATTTACAGCATGATATCAAATACAGATTTATCCATAGAGTGATATGAATAATTTAATTTTTGAATGGTATAAAATAGATGGACAAAGTGTTGATTTAATTAATTGTATTTCAACGAAAATACATTTACCGGATAATGTGTTAAATGCTCATATACTTCGGCTACATAGTAAATTGTCCCAGTGAGTTGAGAAGATATGGAAATTAATGATAATTTATCCGAAAATGTAATGAAAGTTTTGAAGGCCAGGTATTTGTTAAAATTTGAAGATGGAAAACAAGAAAAGCCAGATGAATTATTCAGAAGAGTTGCAGGAGCAATAGCAAGTGTAGATGAAGAATATCAGGACTTTGATAAAGAAGAATCTAAGGAAATATTTTATAAAATGATGAAGAGTTTCGAATTCTTACCAAATTCTCCAACGTTAATGAATGCAGGAGCGCCATTAGGGCAGTTATCAGCATGCTTCGTATTACCTGTGGAGGACAATACTGTTTCAATACTAGATGCAGTAAAAACTCAGGCCATAGTACAAAAAACAGGAGGGGGAACAGGTTTTTCATTCTCAAAGCTAAGACCAGAAGGAGATCAAGTAGGTTCCACAGGATCAGTAGCATCAGGACCTGTCTCATTTATGCAATTATTTGATAAATGTACACAAGTAATCAAACAAGGAGGAAAAAGAAGAGGAGCAAATATGGGAATAGTAAATATCGAACATCCAGATGTGGTAGAATTTATTGAGATGAAACGCAATAACATGAAACTGCCAGAAGAAGCAAAAATTATGAAAGAATTTAATGTTTCAGTGGCAATAACTGACAACTTTATGAGTAGATTGGAAAGAGAAGAATATCATAAATTTATTAATCCAAGAACTGGAAAAGAAGTTTTAAAATGTAATAAATGTAGGAAAAATGTCTATCCGTCGGAAGACGAAGTAAAATGTAAGTTATGTGGAGGAGAAGGTGAAAGAATCAAAGCAAGAGAACTATGGCAAAAAATTATTGATTGTGCATGGGAATGTGCAGATCCAGGATTAATTTTTATAGACAAAATAAATAACAGTAACTCGAATCCAGTTAGAGAGTATTTTAAAATTGAATCAACGAATCCATGTGGTGAAGTTCCATTACTTCCAAATGAGAGTTGTAATCTAGGTTCAATAAATGTTGCAAGATTTACCAATGCAAACAATGATGACATTGATTGGGATAAACTTCGAGAATGTACAAGAAATGCAATACATTTTCTTGACAATGTTGTCACAAAGAACAAATATCCAACAAAAGAGATTGAAGAATTATCACATAACATGAGAAGATTAGGACTAGGTGTAATGGGATTAGCAGATTTATTAAGTAAATTAAGAATAAAATATGGTTCAGAAGAATCATTCCGGTTTTCAAGAGAATTAATGAAATTTATTTCAGAGGTAGCTTGGAAGATGTCTGAAGAGTTAGCAGAAACCAGAGGTACATTCCCATATTGGGACAAGAGTGATTTTGCGAAAATTGGAAGAAAAGTCAGAAATGTAAATTGTACAATTATCGCCCCTACAGGTTCGATTGGAACAATAGCAAACTGTTCGCCAGGGATAGAACCGCATTTTGCTCTAGTTTTTGTCAGGCACTCGAGGATTAAAGAAAGAAGTGAAGACTTTGAAGAACTTCATTACCTAAATGAATCATTTGCGATAGCACTAGAAGACCATAACATCCTTCTAGATAAAGAAAAGATAAAAGAAATTTCTGAAAACGGAGGAAGTGTTCAGAATATATCCTGGATTCCTAGAGAAATAAAAGAAATGTTCCCAATTGCAGCAGATTTATCTGGAAATCAACACGTTCTCATGCAATCAGCTTTTCAGGAATTTGTTGATGACGGAGTAAGTAAAACAATAAACCTTGCGAATGAAGCAACCAAAGAAGATGTAAATGAATCCTATAGATTAGCCTATAACACGCATTGTAAGGGCATAACAGTATACAGAGATGGGTGTCTAGATGTTCAGGTTCTAGAAACCGATAAGACTAAAAATCTTCGTGGAAATAAATCAGATAAGCAATCTACGCATGTGCTTCCTGGAGGATATAAAAGGCCAGAATACCTCATAGGAAGGACTTATAGATTTACTTATACAAATAGCGGATTATTCATAACAATAAATAGAGATCAAGAAGGAAGGCCAAGAGAAGTATTCATAGAAAGAGGAAAATCAGGAGACGAAGAAAAGGCAGCATATGAAGGAATGGGTAGATTGATTTCAATAGCATTGCAGTCAGATGTTGATGTTAAATCAATAATAAAGACAATGAGAGGAATACAAACAAAGAATATATCTTGGCATCAGACAAAAGGTACAAGTATTCCAATTAGATCAGTTCCAGATGCAGTTGCTCATGCATTAGCAGATTCAATACATGCAGAATCGGAAGTAATAATTGCAGACAAACAAGAAATAGAGAATAAAGTATTGGAAGTATCAGGCACAAGTACAAATAATAGAAGTAAATGTACAGCGTGTGGAGAAATGAGTCTAATATATGCAGAAGGTTGTAGTAAATGTTTATCTTGTGCTTATTCTAGCTGTGGTTAGAAAGATGAATTTTCTGTAAAGATAAGATAAAGTAATGTAGATCTAATTAATTTTCCATAACTTACTTGATTAAAATATTTTGCAAATACAGTGTTATCAATTTCACTAGGTATTTCATCAGAACGAGGCATAGGATGAAGTAAAATAAGATTTTCTTTTGCTTGATTCAATAGATTTATATCAATTTTATAAGAACCTTTTACTCTTTCATATTCTTGCAAATCAGGAAATCGTTCTTTTTGAATCCTAGTAGTATAAATCACGTCAAGATCAGAAATTATATCTTGAAGATTATCATGAGTTGTTATATTTAATCGGTCTTGAAGTTCTAGCAGAGGATCTGGCCGAAGTTGAAGAGGTTTAGGAGAAACAAGGTGGATATTTGGTTTGTAATTAGAAAGAGCGTATAAAAGTGAATAAACGGTTCTTCCATATTTAAGATCGCCAAAAATAGCAATATTTAATCCATCAACTTTACCACATTCTTTCATTATGGTAAAAACATCCAACATCGCTTGTGTAGGATGTTCCTCACTTCCACTACCAGCATTAATAATTGGGCTTTGACAGATTTCGGAAGCGTATCTCGATACACCTTCACTTGCATGACGTAATATTATAGCGTCAACGTATTGGTCCATAGTAAGGAGACTATCGCTAAGATTTTCCCCTTTTTGTGTAGAGGTACTTGAAGGATCTCCAAAGCTGATTGAATTACCAGCTAATGAATTCATAGCAGATTCAAAACTTAACCGAGTTCTTGTACTAGGTTCGAAGAACATCAATCCAATAGATTTGTCACTTAACGAATCATTAGGCAAATTTGTTTTGAGGTTATCAGCGACTTTAAACAAATAGTCTAAGTCAGGACGTTGAAAATCCTTTATTGAAACAATATCGCGGTTATAAAATGGATTTTTCAATCTTTTGATTAATGTATACACACATTAATATAAATGTTGCAATAAGTAAAATGAACTAAGAAATGACAGAAACATATGATTTGAGAATAAACAGGATAAAACATGGCACAGTATTGGATCATATTATAGCAGGAAGAGCGTTTAATGTGCTATCTGCTCTTGACATTAATGGAACGGATGGAAATCAAGTGTCGGTGGCAATGAATGTTTCAAGTAAACAATATAATAAGAAAGACATAATAAAAATTGAGAATAGGATACTGGCAGTAGAGGAGACAAATCGACTAGCTTTGATAACACCGCATTCGACAATTAATATAATTGAGAATTATGAGATAACAGAGAAAAGAAATGTAGAATTGCCAGAGAAATTTACAGGAGTATTCAAATGTACAAATCCAACATGTATCTCGAATTCAAGCGAACCAATTATCTCAGAATTGTTGATAATTAATGATGATCCACCAAGATTGAAATGTAAATATTGTACTAGAATTTCATTAACAGAAGAGATACTAAAGTAATAAACAAGAATTTACATTGGTGAAAAATAAAATAATAAAAAAAGGGTTTAGGCTTGTTCCGACAATACTCGTAACATCGCTATCATTAACTGGGGCATTAGTGGGAATATATTTACACGAGGCTATAGATAACCCCGCATCAATAATTATTCCATTTATCCTGCCAGTTATAGGACTGATAATAGCTGTTCTATTAACAATGAAATTAGCAAGAATAATTAATTATTAATTATCTTAGCTTCCCAAGATTAATAGAGCGACAACTATTCCATAGATAGCAACGGCTTCTGCAAGTGCAGTAATGATCATACCGTATGTTTTTAGGTTTTCATTTTCTGCGGCTGCAGCTAAACTAGCTGAACCTGCTCTTCCAATTGCCATTCCTGCACCGAGGGTAGCTCCTGCAAATGCAATTCCTGCGCCGAGGAATTTCATTCCGTCTGAGGATGCTCCACCGTCTTCTTGTGCATATGCCAAAGGCATAAACATTAGGAATAGTGTTGCAATTATTGTCAACGTTATAAATGATATTTTGTAGTTCATTTTCATTAACTCCTTATGTTCATAATTACTTTTCCAATTCTTTATAAGCCTTAGCTTTTGCAGAAATGATTTCTTTTTTTAGGTCATTAATATCTGAATCATATTGCTTTTTAATTTTTTCACTTAATTTTTCATATTCTTTATCATCCATAAATTTCACCTCTTACGTTCAAGTACTTTTTTGACATGTTTTAATCTTGAAAAATCTTCTCTTTCCCTTTCCTCTAATATGGAAGAAATATATTTAATTGATTCATTGTAACCGGGCATTATTACATAATCTAATGCGTTAAGTAATCTTTGAGTTTTTTCAAGTGATCTAGCAAGTTCGAGAATTGAATTTTCATATTCTGCAGCGCGTAAAATTCTAGGTAGTGCAAGTCGCATCATTTGAGTTGCATCATCTAATTTGGAATCAGAGTCGGCAAATCCATAATTTAAACCAATTTCTTTTTCACTAATTGAAATAGTAGGAATTCTGACGTCGACAACGACTTTGACATTAACGTCAACGTCGATATGTGAAGGAGATGTTAGTGCAATTGATTCAAGTTTAGACGAACCTATTGACATGTAGGCGTTAAATAATGATCTATATGCATTAGATAATGGTTCGGACATTTCACTTCTTGCTTTTCCTGCTTCGTCAATCATTTCATCGATATTTTTAAGAAGAACGTCTCTTTTGTCTTCAAGAATTTTATATACAGACTTGGCAACAACAAGGCTTCGTTTGACTTTGATTAGTTCAATTTTGGTTGGTGGGGGACGTTTGTTAGAACTTGACATTATTTAGTTACCTTCAGATATGAATCAATTTCATCTTGTTTGACTTTAGTTAATTCATCAACAGGCAATGTACTGAATAGATTCCATGCAATTCCCAGTGTATCTTCGAGTGTTCGATTTTCATCAAAACCTTGTTTAAGGAACTTACTTTCAAATAAGTCACCAAACTCTAAATATTTAATATCGTTTTTAGCAAGACCCGCCTTTCCTACAATTTCAGCAAGGGCTCTTAATTCTAATGCTCGAGAATATGCACTATATAATTGACTACTAACATTTTGATGGTCGTTACGGGTTTTTCCTTCTCCGACACCTTCTTTCATCAAACGACTTAAACAAGAAAGAATACTTACAGGAGGATAGATTTCTTTTCTATGTAGATCTCGTCCCAAAACAATTTGACCTTCAGTAATATAACCAGTAAGATCAGGAATTGGATGTGTGATATCGTCAGATGGCATAGAAAGAATTGGGATTTGTGTAAGACTTCCGTTGCTTCCTTTAATCTTTCCAGCACGTTCATAGATTGTTGCAAGATCAGTATACAAATAACCAGGGTATCCCTTTCTTCCTGGAACCTCTTCTCTAGCAGCACTAATTTCTCTTAAGGCCTCTGCATAATTTGTCATGTCGCTAATTATAACAAGAACATGAGTGTTCTTTTCAAATGCCAGATATTCAGCAGCAGTAAGTGCAACACGAGGAGTGATAATTCTTTCAATTGCAGGATCGTCTGCTAAATTAATATATAAAATACTTCTTTTTAATGCACCACTTTCTTCTAAAGATTTTCGGAAGAATGCGGCTTCACTATTTTGGACACCGATTGCGGCAAAAACTACAGCGAATTCTTCGCCCTTACCTGGGACAGTAGCTTGACGTGCGATTTGAGCAGCCAAAAGATTATGTGGAAGTCCTGCACCTGAAAAGATTGGTAATTTTTGACCTCTTACAAGAGTATTGAGGCCATCAATAGATGAAACACCAGTTTGAATAAAATCTTCTGGAAAGTCTCTACGTTCTGGATTTATTGATTCTCCATTTATATCAAGGAATTTTTCTCCTACAGGATCAGGAAGGCCATCAATAGGTCTTCCGAGACCATCGAATACCCTGCCCAATAATTGATCAGAAACAGGAATTTCCATTGTTTTACCCAAAAATCGAGTTTTTGTTTCGGAAACAGACAGCCCAGTAGTACCCTCAAAGACTTGGACGACGGCAGTACCTCCACCAATTTCAAGAACACGACCTAAACGTTTTGCGCCAGCCGGAGTAGTAATTTCAACTAGTTCATCGAATGCGGAATTAGTGACGCCATTGATAACTAACAATGGTCCTTTGATTTCAGAAATATTAGTATACTCTAAACCAGAAGATCTATTTTGTGTCGACAACAGCTGCTACCTCCTTATTTGATAATTCATTGAATGATGTAAACATAGTCTTTGATAATACGTCCATTTTACTGAGTTCTTCATCTGGAATTTCATATTTAGAACGAATAATTTGTGATACAACAGGTAAGCTACGAATTGTTTCCAGAGTGATTCCGTTCTTTAGAGCTTTCTGAGACTCTTTATAGAAATCAGTGTACAATCTCATCATTTTAACTTGTTTTTCAGGACTGCAATATCTATCAACTTTATCAAAAGCCATTTGTTGTAAGAATCCTTCTTTAATCATACGAGCTACATCAAGGATTAATTTTTCTTCGTCAGGTAGTGCTTCAGGACCTAATAGACGAACAATTTCTTTAAGGACATCTTCACGTTGTAAGATTGTATAGGTTTCTAATCTCAACTTAGGGCGATCTGCATCGACATTGTCGACCCACCATTTGTCAATATCTTCTGAATAACCTGAATAACTAGTCATCCAATTAATTGAAGGATAGTGTC
Organism: Nitrososphaerota archaeon; assembly: GCA_013378385.1. Classification (GTDB taxonomy): domain Archaea; phylum Thermoproteota; class Nitrososphaeria; order Nitrososphaerales; family UBA57; genus UBA57. The sequence goes on from JACAFS010000018.1 coordinate 7,327, forward strand.
TAGAATAAGCAAGTTTAGTATCAAGAGCCCAAAATGTTTTGATGCATCTCATAGTATGAGTAGAAACTGGTTCAGTAAAGTCTCCACCAGGAGGAGATACAGCGCCAATAACGGTAACAGATCCATTACGGTCAGGTGAACCAAGGCATTTAACTCGACCAGCACGTTCATAGAATTCTGCAAGTCTGGATGCAAGATAAGATGGATAGCCTTCTTCTGCAGGCATTTCTTCCAACCTGCCACTAAGTTCACGTAGGGCTTCGGCCCATCGGCTTGTAGAATCTGCAACTAATACAGTATCATAACCCATATCTCGATAGTATTCAGCCATAGTAATTCCTGTGTATATACTGGCTTCACGAGCAGCTACAGGCATATTACTTGTATTAGCAACCAAAACAGTTCGTTCCATTAATGATTTTCCAGTTCTTGGATCTTTCAATTCAGGGAATTTAATCAAAACTTCAGTCATTTCATTTCCACGTTCTCCACAACCAATATGGAAAACTACACTAGCATCAGACCAAGAAGCTACTTGATGTAATGTAACGGTTTTTCCTGTTCCAAAACCACCGGGGATTGCACCAGTACCGCCTTTAGTAATTGGGAAAAATGTATCGAGGACGCGTTGTCCAGTTACAAGAGGTATATTTGGATCGTATCTTTGTGTAAATGGTCGGGCTTGTCTAACAGGCCAATCATGATGCATATTTAATTCAGATTTATTTCCTTTACGTTCAACTATTGCAATAACATGATCTTTATCATAGCTTCCTTCTTTTACAATTTCAGTAATTTTACCTGAAGGTTCAGTAGGTGGAACAAGGATCTTATGATCAATTAAAGCGGTTTCTTTAACGGTACCCAGAATACTACCAGCATGTACAGTATCTCCAACTTTTACTTCAGGAATAAAATTCCATTTTTTCTTAGGAATTGGTGCAACATGTATACCACGAGTAATGAATGTACCTGCTTTTGCGGCAATCTTATCTAATGGTCTTTGTAGACCGTCATAAATAGTACCCATCATTCCAGGGCCCAGAGTTACAGATAATGGAGTGCCAGTACCGACAACTGGTTCGCCAGGAGTGAGACCACTTGTAGATTCGTATACTTGTATAAACGCAGTATCTCCAGTAAGCCTAATAATCTCTCCAACAATTTTATCTTTACCAACTTCTACAGTTTCGTACATTTGTGCACTGGACATTCCATCAGCCTTAACTGCAGGACCACTAATCCAAATAATTTTACCTTTAGCTTGCATCAACAATCAACTATGTTTTTTCATGATTTAGAGTTTAAAAACAATTCGATTTTCAGAAATATATTAAATATAATAGTGAAATTCAAAGAATGATGTTTAGTAATTCTTAAATTGATTATATAGTTAATGTATCATGATGGATTCGAAGATTATTGCATTAATTGTTATTGCAGCTATTGGAATTGGAGCATTGGTATTTATTTTGCCGGGAGATAATAACGAAGTAACTGTAATAGAACCTGAACCAGTCATAAAAGAACCTGTAGTTGAACCAGAACCTGTAATTGAACCAGAACCTGTAATTGAACCAGTTGTTGAAGAACCAGAAAGTAAAGCTATTGTTGATGAAAATGGAGTATTATCCGGAGAAGTAGAGGTTAAAATGTCAAATTTAAAATTTGTCCCGTCTGAAATAACAATAAAAAAAGGTACAACGGTAGTATGGAGACAAGTTGATAGATCAATAGGTGGAAGTGGAGGAGCAGTAGGTTGGCATAACGTAGTTGAAGGACCGCCAGAGAAAAGAGGAGATCATGTATTCAAATCTAAAGAACTATCATTCAATGGTGGATTTTCGTATAAATTTGATGAAATTGGTGAATTTGAATATTATTGTGAACCGCATCCATTTATGATCGGAAAAATTACGGTAGTTGAATAGATAACAAATTTTTTTGTTATAACAAAATATTTATTAATAATAAATTATAAAAAAAGAGATTGTCAAAACCATTACTAGATAGAAGGTCATTAACTGCGTCGATTTTATTTTCCTCGATTGCTTTAGTATTACATCCGCCATTTCTACCATTAGCTATACCAGCCCCATATGCTCCATTCCTATTTTATACAATATGGGAAATTCCTTTGTACATATGTTTGTTCTTATTTGGGCCCACCACAGCAATAATATCAGGAATAATTAATTTTATTTCGCTTCTAGTATTTTTCCCTGGACAATTAATTTCAGGTCCAATATATAACTTGATTGCGATATTTGGATCGTATACAGGAGTTGTTTTAATAAAAAGGAGAAAGTTTGTTCAAGATACAAATAATACGAAAAATGATATTTTATCATTTAATATGCTATTCATTATAGCATCTCCCATGATATTTAGAACGGTAATCATGACTGTAGTAAACTTCATTGCGTTGCCAATGCCTCCTCCAATAGGCTTTTCAATACCAATGGAAGTAATGCCAACTACATTGGGACTAATTGCAATATTTAATTCAACGACAATAATGTATTCTATACCTATTGCTTACTGGATAACAAAGGCAGTAAAATTAGCGACAAATAAAACTTGGATATTTAAATAAATTATTTAAATTTATTAGCAATATCAGTTCTTAACTCTGCTTTCATTCTTTCCAATCGATCTTCGATTGTGTTATTAACAACTACAGTAGAATCGGTGTTACTAACAATCACACCACCTGAAGTTGTCAGATATTCGTCAGACAATTGAAGAGTTTTTTTGGACTTTGATGAAATTTTATCAATAATATCTTTAACTATAGAAGAGTCTTTTTTATTGCAAGAGATTAAGATTTCAGATTCGTCAATTGAATCTAAACCCTCATTTATGAAAAGTTCCAAAGACTTTGGGTAATTTTTCCCTTTATTAGAACTAAGTTCCTTTAACGCAGCAGAGAATACTTTATTGATATTTTTCTCAAGTAGTAAAAGATTGGAATTTCGGCTTTCCATTTCGGCAGTGCCTATAATTTGCCTAGATTTTATATCAAATTCTTTAGATTGTTGAGATTCAATATGGCGTTCTTCATTTTTTGACTTGGTTGAAGATTCTTCAATTATTTTATTTGCTTCGTCCAGGCCAGTTTTCAAAATCGACTCGATAACATCTTCGAAGTCCTTAGAAACGTCGTCTAGAATATTTTCACTTGATAGTTTTTTACTCATTTTATCACCTGTATTGATAATGTATGATAAAATATTTACGTATTTAAAAATTTAATATTATCACAATTTTAGGTGAAAATCACAACAACAATAATAAGTAACAAATACAAAGACAGATAGAAGTACTTGATATCTGAGAAACAAATAAGAGATTCATTAACCAATGTGATGGATCCTGAAATTCATATGAATATAATAGAATTGAACATGGTAAAAGATGTGAAAATTAACGAAAGTAAGGTTGATGTATTGATTGCATTAACTGTAGCAGGTTGCCCATTGGCAGATACCATAAAAAAAGACGTAAGAAACGAAGTGATGAAATTTGAAGAAGTTAATGAAGTTAATGTAGAAACTACCGTCATGACGAAAGAAGAATTAGATGGATTGAAGATTACAGTTCAGAAAAATCGTGGAACGCAGCAATCACAGGATGAACTTATTTCAAGATTGGAAAAGAAAAAGAATGAGAATTTGATAGCAATTGTATCTGGAAAAGGAGGAGTAGGAAAATCATCGATGACAGCTATATTGGCATCAGAATTAAAGAGAACAGGTCATAATGTAGGAATCCTTGATGCAGATGTCACAGGCCCCAGTATTGCAAAGATTTTTGGTGTAACAAAAAGATTAATGAAAGGAAAGACAGGAATAATTCCTGCAGAGACTGAATCAGGACTTAAATTAATTTCTGTGAACTTAATGTTAGATAATCCAGAAATGCCTACTGTATGGAGAGGTCCAATAATTAATAATTTAATTAGGCAATTATATACAGATGTTGATTGGGGGGATATAGATTATTTGTTAATTGATTTACCTCCAGGTACTGGTGACGCTCCACTTACAGTATTTCAATCATTACCGCTTTCTGGAATAGTTTTGGTCAGCACGCCGCAGGATTTATCAAAAATGATAGTAAGTAAATCAGCAAATATGGCAAAAATGTTAAAGATCCCAGTACTCGGATTGATCGAGAATATGTCATATTTGAATTGCAAACATTGTGGTGATAAAAATTTCATCCTGGGAGAATCAAGGAGTGAGGAATTCGCGGAGAAGTTAGATACTGAATTAATAGCAAGATTACCATTTGAGAAAGATATAGCAGAATTATGCGATGCGGGAAAAATAGAAGAATATCAGAATAAAGAAATATCAAACACTATTGAAAAGATCAAGAGTACAATTAAAGAACAAAAGGACAAGAATTCAATAGAAACAATTGTAAGCAGCGCAGGTGGAAGTCTTTCTCCAGCGTGGAATAAATCCGAAGAACAAAAAAAGAAATTTAAGCTAACGCCAGTATAATTACATCTTTAGGACTTTTTTGATTAATTCGCGATAATCAACTTCTTCAGTTTTAGATCCAGGTGTAGGAATTTGATAAATAAGTGGAATAGGATGTTTGGATCGAATATCAGTGATTTCGTCGTAAATAGGTTCGGCCATATCATGACTAATCAAAATCAACCCAATCTCTTTATCGCTAACGAGTGATTGTATATTTTTTAGGGCATCTGAAGAATTAGAAACCTCTACGCCATTAACTCCAGACAGCATAAAGCCGGATACAAATGCGCGAGTTCCTAATGCAAGTATTTTCATTGAGAATTATTGAATCTATACGATAATAAATTTAACTGAATAAGAAATATTAAAAAAAATATTGGTTGTCCCCGAAGGGACAACTAAATTACTATGCGGTTTGACGAGATCTGCTGAATAGTACACCAGAGACGACGATTAGAATTACACCTAATCCAATTGCAACATATGAAACTGGACTAATTGTTTCTACTTCGACCTCTTCAGTAACTATTACTTCGCGGATTTCTACTTCTCGGCTAACACCTTCTGGCATTTCATCAGGTAGACCAAAGGCCATTATAGCTCCAGGAACGGAGCCTCTTAATGGTGGGTTTTGGCTAGTTAGACCTCTTCCTCCAAATGATTGTAGGAGCAGAGTCTTACCATTAGAATCTTGTCCAATACTTGGTTGAGTATCTAATGCTGAGCCTAGATTGAATTGATGTAGAAGTTCTCCATCAGATGCAGAAACTGCACGAAGTTTACCATCGAAACCATTCCAGTAGATAACATCACCAGATGCGATAATTCCGCCACGGTGTGCTACTTCTGTTACTCTGAATTCCCATTCGACAGCACCAGTTCTTGCATTAATTGCAGTAACTGTGTGATTCATCTCAGGTGGGAACGGAGCTTCGTCTATATGGTTTTCAATGAAACCTCCCCAGAAACTACCGAATCGAGCTTCTTGTGGAAGAATTTTGAAGTAAGCAGGTTCATTCTTGCAAGATAGATAGACGTTATTACCATCGAAGGCAATATCGTTTTCAGCACATCCTGAACCGTTTGGATTCTGCCAGATGACATCTGTTGATGGGTGATTCTGTGTTGGTTTGTTCATGTCAGCTTCAACTCGTGGGTCTAAGAAGAACCAGTCGTTGTTATCGTTGAGACCATCAATACCTAATGCTTGAGAGTGTAATACACCTCTACCACGTTCGCCATTGGTTGGTCCAGCTCGATTATCACAAGCTGCATTACAATAGTATTTGGAGAATCTTACACCAGGAACTTCTGTGATCCAGAGTACTTCACCAGTGTTTGCATCAAATGCATGAACGTGACCCTGTTTACATTGTTTGATAACAGTTCTTCGTCCATCGATGTCCATGACTGTTGTATTCCATGAACAGTCCATGTCCCAAAGGTCTTTTGTTGTACTTTGGAAGTACCATGCTAGTGATCCGTCATTAGAGTTCAACGCAACTACGGCTGAACCGAATAGACGAGGTCCACGGGTGTATGTGTGGTTAAAGTCTGGACCAGGTTGTGCTGTTCCGAAGAAGATTTTTCCATTTTCTTCGTCAATCACTATCTGTCCCCAGATGTTACTTACACCAGCATTGAATGGCATACCAGTCTTTTCATTATATGTACCTGGATTACCAGCCCAATCCCATCTTAGGATATCTTCTGGAACGTCACAGGCATCAAAGCCTTCAATCATACCTACATCACATGTATCAACTAACCATTGACCCCAAGCTGCATATTCTTCTGGGAACAATTCACCGTTTGGTGGTTGATAGAAGAATCGCCAGTTAAGATCAGCATCTGTTGTTGCATCAATTTCACAAGGGAAACTTGTACAGGCGCCTAAGTCATATGATGCTACATATGCTCGTCCACCATAACTTCCTTCCATGTGTCCTCCGACAGCTACAATAATTGCATTATTGGAACGGTCAACGACAGGAGCATGTGATCCTTGTGAGTTATACAAACCAGAGTTTGTTTCTACATTTCTGCAGTGTTGTTTTAATACGAATACTTCATCGCCATTTTCAGCATCAACTCCTACGATTGTACAACCGAATGAGTTAAGCCAAAGAATACCTTTGCCATTCAATTCCCAATAGTTCATTGAATGAGTATGTGCGGCTAATGAGTATACAGGTAAACCTGGAGGGTTAAGTCCACGATTCTGTGCTACAGATGGACCAATTATGTCTGGGTCTTCACCGTCTGCAGTTCTTTCACTGTACCAATTCATAGATCCATCAACCGAATCGATTGAAAAGATTGTCTGATAATTGGTTGTGTAGAAAACCTGGCCATCAACTACTAATGGAGGTGCAATACCACCAGTACCACAGAAGGTCATAGATGTACAACCTATTGAATCAGCATCAGGGATTGGAAACACCCATTGCAATTGCGATAGATGTACGTTCTCTGCTGTTAATTGTGACTGTGGATTGAAGTTGTGTCCCCAGGAATTTGCATTAATGAATTCCCAATTTCTCTCAGCTCTTGTAGAACCAAGGGCAGGAGAAACGTTTTGTGCGCTAGCCGCTGGGGCTAGGAACAAAGATGCTGCAATTAATAGTGCAGCAACTAGGATACTTACGTATACACGTCGAGTCATGCCCCGGTTTAATGATGAAAAAACATATAAAGGCCTCGTAGATTTATACGAATTCTGGACCTTTTTACAGATATTTTACTGCAGAATGAATATATTTTCAGAGAATAATAGTTATTATGAATTAATTAATAATATTAGAAAATTATTTCCAATTGATTCCAATAACGAGAAATTCGAATTTCTCAAATGTAAAGGGGAAAGTTTCTTCAAAAAAATAAACAGAACTTGATGAAACATGATCTATCTCAACTAATTCAGTGCGCATGGGGATTGCATCACATCCACAATCGTTTAGGATCCACCAAGTAATTTCTACTTCAATTTCGTGTGCGTCTTGTAATCCAAAATTAGTTATAGAGCCATTAACAACAGAAACAGTTCTTCCATCAATTTGTATTTCATAATTTTTAAACGGGCCAGTTATAGTTAGATTTGCTTGAGTAATCAAATCATTATCATGGGCAAGAATCAAGTTATCAAGTTCGAGAAGAAGAGCACTGTTGTTTATTTGCAGGTGTTTCAATTCACTAGAAAGTATTTTATTTTCGTCTATCAATTTTTCTATATACTTAAGATTATTTTCATCAGAATATTTCAAGTCCTCTAAATCATACTCGAGTTGATTTATAGAAGTCATAGAAAAGAATAGTAGAATAATAGAAATAAGCAACAGAGATACGTAAACTATTCCGTATATACGATTCACGAATAATATTATTGCATACAAGATAATATGTATTATAATGATTCATATAGATGCTAATACTAAGAGGAGTTAGTTGGCTCAGATTAATTCTAGACAAGATGAGAAGAAGAGATGGAAAATTTTAGCAAAGGATTTAGGGGTAAAAGAGACAGAGAATATTTCAAGTTTGCATGACATAAAGAGGCATATTGGAAAAACCATGCAAAGAGATAACATTCCAAGCAACTCGGAACTATTGGATATGCTGTCTGTAAATAAACGTAAACAACATTTACAATTATTGAAAATAAAGCCAACTAAGAGTGCGTCAGGAATTGCAGTAATAGCAGTTATGACAAAGCCATACAATTGTCCTCACGGAGTTTGTATTTTCTGCCCAGGCGGTGAGAAGGTAGGAACGCCGCAAAGTTACTTGCCAACGGAGCCAGCTACGATGAGGGCACTTGAAGCAGAATATGAGCCCGATAGACAGATTGAAAGTAGGTTCAATCAATTGAAAAAGATTGGGCATTATGTGGATAAAGTCGAACTGTTGATTATTGGTGGTACATTTATGAATTTACCATTCGAATATCAGGAGAGTTTTGTGAAATCCTGCTATGATTCATTGAATGGAATAAAATCGAGAGATATTAATCATGCAAAGGAGATAGCAGAAAAATCAGTAATCAAAAATGTGGGACTTAGTGTAGAAACAAAACCAGACTGGTGTAAACAGAAACATATTGATCTGGCTCTGGACTTTGGTGTAACAAGGATAGAAATAGGAATTCAGACATTATCAGACGAGATATACAAAAAAACGAACAGAGGTCATACTTTACTTGATGTAGAAGAATCATTGCAGATATCAAAAGATGCAGGTTATAAAATTGTTGCGCATATGATGCCAGGGCTTCCGGGATCTAATCTTCAAAAAGATTTTGACGATTTTATTACATTATTTAATGATCAAAAATACAAGCCAGATATGTTAAAGATTTATCCGACTTTGGTAGTTCCCGATACAGGATTATATAAGATGTATAAAGAGGGGAAGTTCGAACCATATACTACAGAAGAAGTGGTAGATCTATTAGCAAGAGTAAAGAAAGAAGTTCCTCCGTGGGTCAGAATAATGAGAATACAAAGAGAGATTTCGGAAGAATATATTGAAGCTGGAACTGGCAAAGGAAACGTCCGTGAATTAATAATCGAAAGGATGAAACAAAGGGGAGATAAATGTGAATGTATAAGATGTAGGGAAATCGGATTGAAACAACTAAAAGAAAAGTTAGAAATCAACAAATATGACATAGAGATAAAAAATACGAATTACGAATCTTCGGGAGGAGAAGAATACTTCATCAGTGCAGAAGAAAAGAATACAAAGTCTTTAATTGGTTTTGTAAGAATGCGTATTCCTTCAAACAAAGCTCATAGAAGAGAAATTGTAGACAATACAGCAATTATTAGAGAATTGCACGTATATGGACAAGTCGTACCAATTGGAGAAAGAGATACAAAAAGTTGGCAACATAAAGGAACGGGAACTAAATTGATGCAGGAAGCAGAGAGATTAGCGAAAGAAGAGTTATCGATAAGAAAATTACTAGTAATAAGTGCAGTAGGAACAAGAGAATATTATAAAAGATTAGGATATGAATTAGAAGGGCCGTACATGACAAAAATACTATAATTACAAGGAAATAGTAATCATGAGAAATACAAAAATTATAATATTAATATTATTAATATCTATTTCAACAATATTCCAATTTAACAATATAGACACTGAAGCTACTAACAATATTGATATTCAGAAAATAGATAGATGGCAAAGAAACTGGGAATTTGTCAACCATGATGCATTTGGAACGAACTACTCGCCGCAGAATCAGATCAACGTAGAAAATGTGCACATGTTGGAACTGAAGTGGACATATCCATTTCCTCCTGCGTCGGAATTTTTAAGATACCAACCAGGTGGAATTGCATTTGAAGGTGCAATAACGCCTCCGTTAATAGTGGACGGAGAAGTATTTGTTGCGTCAAATATGAGGAATGTATATTCTTTCGAAGCAGATTCTGGCAACATGAATTGGATAAATATTTATGAACATAATTGGGATAAAGCGAAACAAGAGCTGCCTGAAGTTGCAGGAGGAGCTCCACATATTCATGGTCTACAACATATTAATGGAAATCTATTTACAAGCACTTTGAATTGCTCGATTGAGGCAATTGATTCTAAATCAGGACAAACTACATTCAGTATTGAAAATATTTGTAAAAACGTCGAGGGAAATTACTATTCTTGGCCCATGTATGAAGGAATTGGGAAATATGGTTCGCCTTCACATCCAGGACCAATTTATGAGAATGAAAATATTCTGGTTGTTGCAATAACTGGTGCTACAGCTTCATGGGGGGGAGGCAGGGCATTCATTGACGGATATGACCTGAACTCAGATCCGCCTGAGAGAGTATGGAGAACATTTCTTGCGCCTCCAGGAGAAGGGGATCCAGAATGGGCATTAAGAGAATGTGATAAAGGATGGTTTTTCTCTTATCCAGAATGGAAGGAAACAGGAAGGATGGGAATACCATGTAATGAGGTTCCAAGAGAGAATTTGATGAATGACTGGGGAGTGCCGAAGCATTATACTTCTTCAGTATCAGCAATTTGGGGACAAATGGCACTGGATCAGGAAACTGGAATAATATATTTCGGAACTGGAAATCAAGGAGGATGGCCAAATCAGACACATGTAACTGGACCAAATCTATACTCAGGTGCAACTTTAGCAATGGATGCAAAGTCAGGAGAAATTATCTGGTGGTATCAACAAGTAGTACGAGATATGGTAGAAGGAGATACATCTTGGAACACAGTGCTAACTGAATTGACTATTAACGGAGAGAGAAAAAAAGCTATAATAAAATATTCTGTGACAGG
>JACAFS010000019.1 GCA_013378385.1 Nitrososphaerota archaeon
CTGCAGCAGTAGAACCTTTACCAGATGCGTATAAACCACGAGGTGCAAGTCTAGAAGCATATTTTAGTAATTCACTTTTAGCAGTTCCTGGATCTCCAATGAATAGAATATTTATATCTCCACGAGTTGAGCTACCATCTTGAGTAGCTGTACTTGGAGAGCCAATTAACATAAGTAAAACAGCTTCCTTTTGTAGATCCAATCCCTGAATGTTTGGAGCAACAGATTGAATTAATTTTTCATATGCGCTAGGATCTTTAGAAAAGTCAAGTATAATTTCCTCTTCATCTTTAGTTAATTCGATATCTTCAGGACCTTTAGATTCAACATCAATATAATTTCCTTCAATCTTGGATCTAAAAATTGATGATACTTCATTGCCTCGTGATTCTGGTTGATCAATTCTTACAACACCGGTCAAGTTTAAACGATCACCTGGACGAGCAATATTTACCAATTCACTAGTAAGATGTACATCAGAAGATTGAGGTAATTGGCCAGGAGGTAATTCTTCAGGTAATTCCTGAACACGAATTAATTGATAATCCTGATAGCTAGATTCTTTTTCATTAAATACAAAATTTTTCGTTTCCGTGCAATCAGGAGTGATACATGTAGAAGGTTTAACCAATATGGGCGTAATTTGAGGAACAATATTAATTTCACCGCATTTAGAACACGAAAAAGCAGCTGCAGTAGCTAATGGTTTTAATTCTGAAGTCCTTACAACCAGACCTTCTACAGATATTAAACGGTGTAGATTTTTACTGGATATATCACGTAATGGAACTTGATCAGGAAGTGACCTAATTCTAACTTGAATATCATTTTTAATAGATTCAGTGTATTCAGAATTAACTGAATATAATGATTCTTTTACAGCTAAATTGAATTGATAAAGAACTTCGTCAGGCCTTTCTATTAAGATGGTTGAAATTTCATGATCAAACAAGAGAAGGTCTTCAAAATCAACAATTAATGATTTAGAATTATCATAAACCATTTTAGATAGAGATTCTTGGTATTTTAATACGTGTGATTTATCTTTATAGTTTTTTATAAATCTTACAAATGTATCATTCCAACTAGCATGTGTTCCAATAGATTGTTCCATCAGAATTCATCTCCGATCATTAATTTACGCCACTCATGAATATTTGACCGAACAGTGTCAAACAACAAATATTCTTCAGGAGTAATTAATTTCTGAATGTCGTCAGGAGGAAAAGGTAATGAAGCAAGAGAAATAATTTTATTAATTCTTATATTAATTAAGTCGTAAACAGAAGTAGATATTTTATCATATTCCAAAGATGATTCTCGACTATTATCAAGTTTAGAACGAAGATTTTTCAATAAAAAGTTTAGTTTTTTATATAAATCAGGTTTTAGGTTAGATAATTTATGTACGCCGAGCATTTTTTCTTTTGATATAGCATTAATTACTTCAATTTCAATTCCAACGTCTGCAAGTTTAACTAAATTTTTTTCTACTAATATATATGCAACCCATCTAGGTACATCGAATTTAGAATCAGTTTCTTTGTATTCAATTTTAAAACCTCCTATTTCGGTTTCGTCGATATCATCAATAGCAATTACCTTTACAAGAGATAATTCTGATTCAACTTGTAAGTCATTCATCATACTAGCAATTGAATTTTCCGTGCCAAATGACATATTCTATATACTTATACAACGTACTTAGGGATTTAAGACAGCTGAGATTGTACATCAACTCAAATAGATTAGACAAGGATAAGTAATTTTGAATATTATGAAAAATTAAGGTGAATTAAACAAAATGAGTGAAATAAACGATTTAATGTGGGTTGAAAAATATAGGCCGTCGAAGATGACTGAATTTATTAATCAAGAATCAGCGATAAAAAGACTAAAACCAATTATAAAAAATTCTTCATCTATGCCACATTTATTGTTTACAGGTCCTCCAGGAACAGGAAAAACAACATTAGGTATAATCATTGCAAAATCCATTCTAGGGGATAATTGGCAAGATTATTCTATATTGCTAAATGCATCAGATGAAAGAGGAATAAATACAATAAGAAATCGAGTAAAAACATTTGCAAGATATGCAGATAATCGAGAGAAGGTTCCATTTAAGATGATCATACTTGATGAGGCAGATGAAATGACTAATGATGCGCAAACAGCATTAAGAAGAATAATGGAAGAAACATCAAAGGCTTGCAGATTCATATTAATTGGGAACTATATTTCAAATATAATTGAACCGATACAGAGTAGATGTGCATCATTTAGTTTTACAAGAATAGAAGAAAATGAACTAGTTAAACATTTAGAATTAATTTGTGGAAAAGAGAAAATAATATTTGAGAAACAAGCATTACTAGAAATATTCAACATAACAAATGGGGATCTTAGATCTGCAATTAATTTATTGCAATCATGTTCTTCTTTAGGGAATATCGATATGAAGAATATTGAAAGAGCTACAGGGCATTCATTCAAAAGTAAGGTTGAAGAAATATTAGAATTATCACTAGATAATGATTTCAATATGGCAAGAGAAAAAATGTCTGCATTAACAAATATATATGGATTATCAGAAAAGGATTTCCTGAAATATATGAATGAAGCAATAAACAGAAATAAGTATAAAGAGATTAAGGAATTAATTGAGATACTAGCGAAATATGATTACAGAATAATAACAGGTTCAAATCCGGATATTCAGCTAACAGCTTTATTAGCAGAGATTTCTAATTTAAGAAAAAAATGAATCAAATTGATAAATGAAAAAAGACATTGTAGTAATTGTATGACAAAAACAACACATACAATAATTAAACAAAAAGATGTAATGATGAGAAAAGGAAAGTCTTTGTATAATTGTAATAAATGTAATACGACATCTTGGAAAAGACACCTAAGGCCATTAGCAGAAGGAAGTTATTAGCGGGTCTGGTGGGATTTGAACCCACGACTTATTCACCTATGTCAAAGACATATCTGGTTAAGAGCCAGCCGCTTTAGGCATAAATACTGCCTGGCTGAGCCACAGACCCAATGTTATGCTTGCAATGTACTTTTTATTGAACATTTTCCTTGGATATAATTAGAAAGAATATGATAATTTTTGCAGGACTTGGACTAAATGAGAATACAATAACTCAAGAGATTATAGAAACAATAAAAAATGCAGATAAAGTCTATTTTGAGAGGTATACGAGCCCGCCAATGCCCTATAATGAATATAAATTTGACTTCCAATATGAACAAGTAGGAAGAGAATTCATAGAGAATGGAAATAAGATTATTGAAGAATCAAAAAACAATACAGTAGTGCTGTTGACTTATGGGAATCCAATGATTGCAACCACACACATGGATTTAAGAATGCGCGCAGAAAAAGCAGGAATACACACGCAAATATTACATAATAGTTCAATTACAACAGTTCTGCCTGGAGAGACAGGATTACATTCATACAAATTTGGAAGAATAACAACATTAATGACCAAATCGAAAATTGCGCCATTATCAGTATATGATGTAATTCTAAACAATTTATTATCAGAATTACATTCAACAGTTTTATTAGAATACAATCTTGATGAAGATGAATATTTAGATCCAATTGAGGCAATAAAGCAATTATTAGGTATTGAAAAAGAACAAAAAAAACAAATAATAAATAAACTAAGTACAATAATCATTGCTTCAAGAATAGGAATGGATAAACAAAAAATATATTGTGGAACTGTAAATGAATTATTAAAAAAACAATATGATAAGCCGCCTTATACAATAATTATACCAAGTAAACTTCATTTTACGGAGATAGAAGCACTAGTTCAGTTATTTGGAATAAAAGAAGAGGATATTAAAGATAATTCAATGAATATTAAATCAATCTCTATAGATATGTTAGATAAATATATTCCAAAAGCAAAAGATACACTAAATAAAATAAAAGAGATGACAAATAATGAAAAGAGATATACTGATTTATTCAAGAATATAGATGCATATATTGACGATGCAGAGAGATTTAGAGATGAAGAACGGTTTGAATTGGCAATACTTAGCATCGGATATGCAGAAGGATTAATAGATTCGTTGATTTTCTTAGGAGAAGTGGAATTAGAATGGTAAAAATGAAGATAAATAAAATTGAAAGAAAGATATTGAAAATTATTTATATAAATAATTTACAAGGAAAAAAATCAACAAGTAATATTCAGAGATATTTAGATATAGAGAAAAAAGAGATAGATAGAAATATTACAAAAATGAAAACTATGAGTTTAATTAAACAAGTTAAAAAAAATTATATATTAACCGATAAAGGTAGAAAGAATATAATAATTGTATTTACAGGTGGAGTGTATGATATAATACATCCAGGGCATATACATACATTGAAGAAATCAAAAGAGGAAGGAGATGTATTAATTGTTTCCATTGCAAGAGATGACAGAGTAAAGAAAATCAAAGGAAGAAAACCAATAAATAATGAAAATAGAAGATCAATATTAGTATCTGCGATTAGATATGTAGATTATACATTAATAGGGAATAAAGGAGATATTTTTAGAATAGTAAAAAAAATAAAACCTGATGTAATTACTATAGGATATGATCAGAAACATCAGTTAAGTAAATTAAGAGAACTTGTAAAATCGAACAATTTAAGAATTAAGATAAAGAAATTAGATTCTCCAATACCGCACATTAAGAGCTCGCATTTAAGAAAAGAATATAAAAGTAAAAGTAACTAGCCTAAACAGAAATATTTACTTTAACTTGATCTCCATCTTTAAGTTTTAATTTTTTACGAAGAAAAGTAGGAGAAATTAATTCGATAACAGAACTATCATGGTGCGTGCGTTCAATAAGAATTACACTTCCTTGAATATTTGAATTAATCATTGATGGATAACAGATAACATTACCGTATGTGCGTTTCTTATCTGTAAACCCTTCAATTATAATCCCCTCCATATTAGACAAGTTCTCTATGAATTGTTTATGTAGATTAGAAGATAGTTTGAGATTAAGAGTTCCAGGATAGGGTTCATAGCCTAGTTTTGAGATAAATTGTTTTTTATATCCAGATAGTGATATGTAATATGCGCCTTCTCCAAGTCCAGAAAATACATCTCCAGTAACAAGAGTCGAACTATTATCATCAAAAGCAGACTGAATTTTTTGATTTACAGACAATAGGTACTTTAAACCAGGTGCAGATATCTGAATCATATCATCTCCATCAATTTTATATCTGGTTATCATATTATTCTTTTCAAGAAATAAAAGATGCATTGATGCGGTTTGTTGAGTTTTATCTATAGAAATGGCAAGATCAGATGTAGATAATTTAATTGGGTTTTTTGCTCCAAGAAGAAGAAGTTGAATAAGAGTAGCAAGATAGGAAGACTTCATAATTAATTTCTCATATCTAATAGTTATTAACACATTCCACAGATATATATTCAAAGTTATGGCGAATTCGTATATTTTAGGTAGAAGTAGAGAGCACAATCTATTAAGTAAACTAAGAATCAATGGGTGGTTTGCTATAAGAGGATCTGGTTCAAAAGCGGGAATGGTAGTAGTAGATGGAAAAAAATACTATCCAATAGACATTATTTCAGTAAAAAAAGATAAAAAGAAAACTATTGTTTGGTTTATACAAGTTTCTAAATATTTGAGTGATATTGACGAGGTGGAAAAAAAATATATAAAAATATGGGCAGAGAAAGTAGGAGCTGAACCGATTCTTGCATGGACATTTGAAAAAAGAAGAAAAGCAAACCCAAAAAGAGGGAAATGGGAATTCTATAATTTAAATGATAATAAATATATTAAAATTGATAAAAAGAATTCTAAATAAGAATTCGTCAAGCTATTTATAGAATTTAGTTATTCTATCTTTAATCAAATCGTTGTTCTTGAATAATGTTTTATTTCTTGCATTTAATAGATTAACATTTACAGAATTTACAGAATTACAATTTGATCTAGCTCGAGATAGTATTTTCATATTAGGTCCAACAATTTGACTCTGACCTGTATAATGGAAAGAATCTTTACCACGTTTTTCGACACCAGTTCGATTGGCAGTAATAGCAAAAACACTGTTTTCAAAACAACGAATTGGCATAGCTTGTTGGCAAAGTCCTTTAAGAATAAGATTTGCAGGATGAGCGATTATATCTGCGCCTTTTAATGCAAGAGTTCGTGCGGATTCAGGCCAGATCCAATCTGAACAAATCATTACTCCTAATTTAAAATTATCAATATTGAATATTCGAAATCCAGTATTCCCTTTGGAGAACAGTTGTTTTTCATTATAAAATAAGTGTGTTTTTCTGTATACGCCAATAAATTTACCCTTTGATACAACCATTGCACTGTTATAGTAATGATTTTTTGATTTTTCAACAAAACCCGCAACAATGGTTGATTTAATATCTGATGAAATTTGAGAAATCAACATAGATGTTTTTCCAGTTTTTGATAATTCAGACAAACCGCGAACTTCGTTTTTAGAGATAAAATTATATCCGGTATTCATTAATTCAGGAAGAACGACAATACCAGGTTTTACCTTATATAACAACTTGGAAACAGTTTTTAGATTTTTATCAACATTTCCAAATTCGGGATTAAATTGAACGTAACTAAGATTTACACGATTACTCAATCTACGAATAATTAAATCTTGAGATTTTTAAGTGTGATAAATTCGAAAGAGTTATAGTTTGAGAATGTTTTGAAATATTTAGCCCCGGTGGTGTAGAGATTAATAATCGCACATCTCGGCCTAGCATTGGAGCCTGTCACGCTTTAGACGCGGGTTCAAAAGAAATTGAAAAATTTCGGAATTTCCCGCCCGGGGCGCTTATCATATTTGAATAAGAAATAAACATACAAGTAAACACACTAATAGGTGAATATTAATTATTTTTTGTGGGTCCTTAGCTCAGCCAGGTAGTATAAATTCCTAGAGCACCGGACTTTTAACATCAGGAAAGAAATCCGGTGGCCAGGGGTCCGAATTCCGATGGAAATCCCCTAGGACCCGCATTTATCAACTGATTTATATGTGAAGTTAATTGCTGAAGATTGTATAAATGAAGGATTTCCAAAGGAAAAATGTTAATTCAAAATTTACAGTAGTAAGATTATCAATTTCTGGAGAAAAATTTGAGATTTTTGTAGATCCAGACCATGCATTAAGATTTAAGAAAGGTGAAGCGCACGAATATGAAAAGGCAATTGCTTTTGATGAAATATATGCAGATGCAAACAAGGGAGTAAGAATATCTGATGAGAAGTTAAAGAAACACCTGAAAACTAACAATAATCAAGAAGCTCTAAGAATAATTTTAGAGAAAGGTGAATTATTACTCAATACTCAGCAAAGAAAACAAAAAATTGAGGAAAAACGAAAGCAAATAATAACAATAATCTCAGGCAATTATGTTGATCCAAAAACAAAAATTCCACATCCGCCGCAGAGAATAGAACAAGCTCTGATAGATGCAAGAGTGAGTATCGATCCAATTAAAAATACCGATGAACAGGTCAAAGGTATAATTGAAGAATTGAGAAAGGTAATTCCAATGAAATCAGAGATAAGTAAATTGAAGATTACAATTCCAGCACAGTATGCACCACAATCCATAGGGATATTGAAGAAATTTGGAACTGTAGAATCTGAAGAATGGAATAATGACGGATCTCTAAGTAGTGTAATTCTAGTATCGCCAGGTTCAAAAATTGTGTTAATTGATAAATTGAATTCATTAACTAAAGGTAATATAATAGCAGATTCGATAGAATAACAATGAAAACAAATTCAGTAGAAAGAAAATATGTCATGCCTGGTGACGTAGTGATTGAAGGAGATCATAATCCGCTTGCAAATGTAATAAAAAGTGGCAATAAAATTATTAGTACTAAAATTGGAATGGCAGAAATTTCATATAATGGAGTTAGAGTAATGCCATTAAGCGGAACGTATATACCAAGAATGGATGACGTAGTTATAGGAAAAGTTGCAGATATGAACGGCTTTGCATGGGAAGTAGATATAAATTCATGGTTCTTTGGAATATTAACTGGATCAGCAGTGTTCGGAAGACAGTTTTCTTCTTCAAGAGATTCAATGAAATCGGCATTCAATAAAGGAGAATGTCTAATAGCAAAGATACTTTCATTTGACAGAACTAGAGACCCATTAATTTCAGTCAGTGGTCCGGGATTAGGTAAAATAAAGGAAGGAGAGATAACTTACATCACATCCTCAAAGATACCAAGAGTAATTGGTAAAAAAGGAGCAATGATCAAATTAATTGAAGAAAATACAGGTTGTCGTATGACAATAGGTCAAAACGGCGCAATATTATTGAAAGGAACAGATGAAGCAAGGACAAAAGCAAGAAATGCAATAGAATTGATTGGAAATCAAGCACACATATCTGATCTTAACGATAAGGTTATAAGTTTAATTTCAAAGTGATTTAATATTGTCAAAAAATAATATAGAAAGAATTAGTGGAAGAGCTCCTGATGAGCTTCGAAATGTTTCGATCAAAGCAGGAGTAATAAAAAATGCAGACGGATCTGCATTAATTGAATTTGGAAAAAACAAAATCATGGCCGCAGTATTTGGACCAAAGGAAGTACATCCAAAACATATGATGGTTTCAGATAGAGCAATTATAAAATGTAGATATCACATGATGCCATTTTCTACAGATACAAGAAAAAGACCAAATATATCAAGAAGAGAGATAGAAATATCAAAAGTAATAAGAGAAGCATTACAGCCAGCAATCATAATGGAAGATTATCCTAGAACTGCAATTGAGATATATATTGAGATTCTTCAATCAGATGGAGGTTCAAGGTGCGCTGCGATAAACGCCGCATCCACTGCATTAGCGGATGCAGGAATTAACATGAGAGATCTTGTAGCTGCATGTGCAGCAGGTAAAGTTAATGGACAAGTTGTATTGGACGTTGACGATACTGAAGACAAAACAGGAGAAGCAGATATGCCAATAGCATTATTACCAAATACAGGTTTAATCACCCTGTTTCAACTAGATGGAAACTTATCAAAAGAAGAATTTGATAAAGCATTAGAATTAGGAAAAACAGGTTGTGACAAACTATACAAATTACAACGTGATGCATTATCAGAGAAATATTTCAATGATAAAAATGGGAACAAGGAGGAATAAGAGATGCCTGCAGTGAAAAAACGTAGAATCGTAGATTCAATTACTAAAGAAAGTATAATTTCAAATCTTGCAAATTCTACTAGATTAGATGAAAGAGGATTACTTGATTATAGAAATTTAGAGATAGAAACAAAAATACTAAAAGATAAGACAAACGGTTCTGCAAGAGTCAAGCTAGGAGAATCGGAAGTTTGGGCAGGAATAAAGGTTGAAACTGCGAATCCATTTCCAGATACGCCTGCAGAAGGAGTAATGACTTGTAATGCAGAGAGGCTACCCATTAGTTCACAATATATTGAACCTGGACCACCAGATGAAGATACAATAGAGCTATCAAGAGTTTCAGATAGAGGAATTAGAGAATCTGGAATGATTGATGTAAAGGAATTGTGTATTAAAGAAGGCGAACGAGTATATTCAGTGTATGTTGACGTTGCAGTAATTAATGATGATGGTAATTTATTCGATGCAGTTGCCTATGCAGCAACAACTGCGCTATTAATGTCAGATATGAATAAATTCACAATCGAAGATGATGAAATAAAAATGTTAGACGAAAAACAACCACTGCCAATAAAATCAGTACCTGTATCAACAACATTTGCTAAAATAGGAGACAAAATAATAATGGATCCAAATGCAGATGAGGAAGAAATGGCAACAGCCAGAGTAACATTAGTAACAGATGAGAATGGAAAATATGTGTCTGCGCAAAAAGGCAAGCCGGGAGGTTTTACTTTTGATGAATTAAGAGAAATTTCCGTTATTTCAAAAGAAAAAGGTGATGAAATAAGAATAAAAATAAGAGAGGCAGTAAAGAATGGCGCGTAAAACAAAGACAACAACGGAATTTGGAGCTAAATACGGTTCTTCCGTTAGAAAAAAATATACAAAAGTAACCACAAGTCTTCGACAAAAGAGAAATTGTCCTGAATGTAATTCAATTAAATTCAAAAGAGTTGCAATAGGAATTTGGGCATGTGATAAATGTGAATTTAAAGTAGCGGATTCAGCATATGAAACAACAACAGTATAAGATATCAGCAGAGATTAGAATAAAAACTAATAAAAAATCATCAGAATTAGTAAAAGAATCAATAAAGCAAGATATTGAGGAAACTGATTCTATTCAAGCTAGAAATGATAGACTAGTTATGGAGATTAAAGCAAAAGAAATATCAGAACTACGTGCAAAGATATCATCACATATTCGTGCAGCAAAAGTGTCTTACGATATTCTAACAGAATAAAGCTTTATTTAGAGTAAAAAGCAAATCGATTACAGTATGAGTAATCAAGAGGTGCCACCATGGTTAAAAGAACAATTAGAAAGATATGAACAATTACAACAGAATTTACAATCAGTTCTAGTACAGAAACAACAGGTTGATTTGGAAATTATAGAAATCAGTAAAGCATTAGAAGAATTAAATAAATCGGCAGATGATGTGAAAGTATACAAATCTGCAGGTACGGTAATGGTATCTAGTAACAAAGCAGATGTAGTAAAAGAGTTAACAGAATCAAAGGATCTTTCAAATACAAAAATAACAGTATTAAACAAACAAGAAGAAAGATTGAAAGAGAGTCTTAAAGAAGTGCAAGAAAAGCTTGATGAGACAATGAAAAGAAGTACAACAGGTCTTAATACTCAATAATACTATTATGTAATTAGAATTTATCAGAAATAATGGCTAAAGAAGAGATAATAAAATTCAATGATTTTTCATTCAAGTATAGTTCATCAGATGCCAATATATTAGAAAATATTAATCTGAGTATTAAATCAAATGAAATAACAGTTTTAGCAGGACCAACAGGGTGTGGAAAATCTACTTTACTGAGATCCATTGTAGGATTAATACCAAATATGTATGATGGAGAATATTCAGGAGAAGTAATAGTAGATGGAATAAAAATTAAAGATGCAGAAATAAAAGAAATAGCTAAGCGAGTAGGATTCGTATTTCAAAACCCAGAAAATCAAATTTTTATGTTTTCGGTAGAGAGAGACATTGCTTTTGGATTAGAAAATTTAGGTATTGAACAAGAAATAATAAAAGAAAGAATTAAAAAAATGATGGAGACACTAAGCATAACACACTTGGCAGAAAAAGCACCGCATGAACTATCAGATGGACAGAAACAAAGAACTGCATTGGCAGGAGTTTTGGCAATGGAACCAAAAATCTTAATTCTAGATGAGCCAACCTCTCTATTAGATCCAAAAACAGCGTCCGAATTTATGGAATTAATGAATAAATTATGCAAAGAAAAGGGAATATCAATAATTATTGTAGAACACCGATTAGACTTAGTTCTGAAATATGCAGATAGATTAATTATATTATCTAATGGAAAGATAATTTCTAATGATAAACCAGAGAATGTATTCAATTATAAGAAACCGATCATACCTGAATTAGGCGTTCCTTTTTCTACAAAGATATATAGAGAACTTGCAAAAGCACATGTAGAATTTTCTAAACCAGTAACTTGTGCAGACGACATGATAAATGAGGTAAGGAAGAAAAGTTGATAGAATTTAAACAAGTAAGTTATAATCATCCAGATGGAACAAATGCATTAAATAATATCAATTTAAAAATTAAAAAGAATTCAATTACAGCAATTGTAGGAAATAATGGAGCAGGAAAAACAACTTTAGTAAAACACATAAATGGATTATTAAAACCGTCAAAGGGCGAAGTAATAATAGAAAATAATAGTACAAAGAAGTCATCAGTAGCAGAATTATCAAGAAATGTAGGGATGGTATTTCAGAATGCAAATCATCAGTTATTTGCAGATACGGTAAAGAATGAAATATTATTTGGATTAAAGAATTTTGGATTTGATCAGGATTACATAGATAAGAGATACGAATTAATGACAAATTTATTTGATTTAAGGAAATATGAGGAAATATCTCCATTAAAACTCAGTGGAGGAGAAAAAAAGAAAGTATGTTTAGCATCAGTATTGGCATGGAATCCAGAAATATTGATTCTAGATGAACCAACGGTAGGGCAAGATGAGTTACAAAAGAATATTTTATTTGAATTCATAAATACACTACACAGTAATAATAAAACAATAATCGTCATTTCACATGACATTGAATTTTTATGGAGATTGCAACCAAATATAATAACAATGTCAGATGGAAGAATAATAGAGATTAATTCTCCAGAAAAGATTTTTACGGATAAAGAATTAATCAACAAAGTAGGACTAATTCCGCCACAAATAATTAAGATATTCAATGGTCTAGGGATTGAGAAGGACATTCCAATCAATCTAGAGGATGCATGTAAAAGAATTCAGGGTTTAATGGAGGAATGAATGTATTTCATAGCTAACGGATTTATTTATAGGAAAAGTAATTCAATCATACATAAATTAGATCCAAGAGTCAAGTTGCTAATCTCAATACAATTATTTACACTTGCACTATTAGTATCAAATTTATACAATCTAGCTATAATATTCATAGCGATATCGATATTCTCGCTATTAGGTAAGATAACAAAAAGGTTGTTAAGAACGATGATTTTTGCTACAGGATTTTCAGCATTAATTTTGATAATAAATTATTTTGCAGGGTATAGTTTGATATATTCAATACAAATTGCGTTAAGATTTATTGCAATAGTTTGTTCTACGTCGTTATTTTTCCTAGTAACGTCTCCAGATGAATTAGAATATGTATTAAGATGGTTCAGATTACCAAGAGATTTGGTATTTGCGTTCGTAACATCAGTAAGATTTGTTCCAGTTATATTAATGGATACATTGCAGATAATTGATGCTCAGAAATCAAGAGGGCTTGAATTAGAGAAAGGGAATCCAATTATAAGAATCAAGAAATTTATTCCAATATTAGTGCCATTAATAATAAACGAAGTAATAAGAAGTGGAGAGCTTGCAGAGGCCATGGAATCAAGAGGTTATGGAATCAGTAAGAATCCGACATCGCTATATTCTCTTAAATTAATTAACCAAGATTTAATCGTGATGTTTATCACATCAATATCATTCATTAGTATAATTTTCTTTGGCTATTAGATGTGGGGCCGGCGTGATTTGAACACGCGATCACCAGCATTCAAACAAAGTCCCCAGGTTTGCCATTAATTATTCTGGCATCTTAGACCAAGTTTTCCTAAATAGAATAATAATAATCTAAATAACTAGACAACGGCCCCATGTAAGAATTAGACTTAACTAACGTATTTAATTCATGTTCAAGAGATTGAGTAAATGAGAGAAATTTAAATAATTTTTATTTAATTTATACTGACGGAGTAAAAGAATCACATCGTCAATATCAATATCAAACAGAGTTTGAAGTGTTTTGGAGTGAGGGCCACCAATAAATAGATATTGAACAGAGGAGGTAAGATTAGATGTTTTTCGATTAGTGCTAGAAGAGTCAAAATCAATAATATTAACACGTTGATTAATTATCACGTGTTTACGTAAATCGCTCAATTCACCATGATCAACTCCATAGAGATCGAGTTTATAACATTGATTCAATAATGATTTAATCATACAACGGATTATTTCAGTATTGATAGAAGGCATAAGATAAAAATCAGACAATACTTTACCATTAATTAATTCCATCATAATAAAATTATCAGAGTAATTAATTATTTTAGGCCCAACGCCAAATGAATTTACATATGATTGAATTTTTACTTCATTTAATAAATTAATTCTAGGGGAATCTAATCTTCTAATTTTTAATGCGCAATAAAAATTTTTAGAATGAGCTTTTATCACTATTCCTCTAGTGCCCTTGCCAAGAATTGCATTACCGTTTAATAGTGTAGGGCCAGCCAATTCAAGACGTTGTATGCCAAGTTGCTTTAATTCGTGCAATCGCAATTTGAATAAATTATTATCATATTTAGGATAACAAAGAAGATATTGTAAAATTTCATTATTTGTACGTTTATTGATATCAAGATAAGTATGATTCAGTTCCAATAACATCACCCAAAGAGTCATATAGCCAAGATTTATTTGTTGAAAAAGAGATTACAGATCGGCCAGTATAAATCTTAGAGGTTTTATCAAACGAATCCTTAATTCCAGGAGCTATACCAAGTACATTATTAGAATTAATAGAAGAAGTAATTAGATCTTTAATTCGTGGATATTGTCTAGGTTGCAATGAATTAAGTTTGCCATCTGAATTGATCCAGAAAGATAAAGATTGTCGTTTATTCTTTTGAATAAAGGCAATTGATTCATTTTTCATATGAGAAGAAGGGCCAATATGAAGGCGAGTATTTGAGATAGATAGATTTTCAAGTAGAAAGATAAAGGCACTTTGGTCTATATCATTACTGGAAATAGTAGAACGAATGACATTGAAGTTATTTTTTGAGAGGTAGTTAGAAGTATGGTTAAAGGATCTACGTAATTGTCCCCACAAGGTATCTATAGTTTTTTTATCGTGTTTAAAATAAACTAGTATTAGATTATCTGAAAGGGATTCATTAAATTTGGTTTTACTTGAAATAAAGAATTTATTAGATGGGTTATTCAAAAATTTGGTAGAGAGATAAATAAATTTGTTAAGATTTTGAGAGGAGATAGCAGTTCCAAGATTTCTTTTAGGGTCTACTGGATCAAGCATTATCAGTGGAGAGTCATGTAATTTAGTGAATTTAGAATGAGATTCATCAAAATAAATACTAGTTTCCGGACTAAAATCGCCCATGTGTTTTAGTACATTGTTAAAATTTTTGTACTTTAGAATAAGCAATTCACATACATAGCCACTAAATCCTTGGATTTTAATTTCAGCGCCATAGATTTTATTCGAAATCAGGAATTGTTTCAATATTCTAACTTCATCCTTCATTTTAGGAGTGAATTTATCGAGAATATAATCAGTATGATGTGGAGACCTATCTGCTGCACTTTTCCAGTCTTTTGGATTTACATCAAAACATGAAACAATATTAATTTTTATTATTTTACCTAGAAATTTAGTTTCAGCTTCAATATATGGATGTTCAGAATAACGCAATGACCAAGAATATCCTTTTAATGAATTGAGGGTATTTTTTCCTATTTCAAGTGAATGTTCCAAATCAGTCCTATTTGAATCTGCGTCAAGTTTGATAAAAATATCTATGTCAGCAGTGTCTTTCAACCAAGTTCCTTTGGCTACTGAACCTCCCAATACAATATCAGATATTGGAAAAATAGGTGATTTTTGTTGATCTTGATAATTATTACACCAAAGTTTGTCTATGAGATTATTTGCAAATTTAGATAATTGTTTAGTATATGATGGTTCTGGTTTATGCTTTTTTAACACTAATTTTTTGATCGAGTTAATGTCCAATTAATCACTCAAACATATTAACAAAAACTACTTATTAATTGTGTTCGTTATGGTAAAAAGAAAGAAGTTGATTTGTGTTACTGGTTTACCAGGTGCAGGAAAGTCATTATTTTGTGAAATAGGAAAAAGATTAGGATATGAATTAATTATAATGGGAAATCAAGTTAGAAAAGAAGCAGAAAATAGGGGAGTAGACAATGATTCAGAATCATTATCTAGATTAATGCTAGAATTGAGAAAAGAAAGAGGGAACAATGCAGTTGCAAACATGTGTATAGATAAGATAAACGAGATAACTAATGAAAATATAATAATTGATGGAATTAGAAATATTGAGGAAATTGAATTATTTACGGAGATAGGAGATGTCAAAATAGTATTAATCAGTAATACTTCTGAACAAAGAATGAAATTTTTACTAGAAAGAAAACGGAGTGATGCGCCAATCGACATAGAAGAGTTTAATCAACGAGATAGCAAAGAATTAGAGATAGGACTAGGTCAAGTTATGGAAAGGGCAGACATAATTATCGAGAACGTCGAATTGACAAAAGAGGAATATGCGAAAAAGACCGAGTCAATTCTGCATAATTTGATGTGAACAAGATGGAAGAATTACAAGATAACATCAAGATAACGATAAAAACAGAATTGAATAAGACAGAAAATAAAAACGATTTAATAAATGCAATGACAAACATCGTCGACATAGATTATGATGTGAAAAATAAGGAGATAATTGGAAAGTCCACCAATTATAAGAAATTAATAAATTTACATGATAGATTGAGAAATAAACAAACAACGCATATTGCTAGAAAGGTGCTAATGAGGAATTCAGATGAAGATATGACCTATATTTTATTCAATAAACAAGCTGCAGCAATAGATTCAATCGTAATCTGTGAGAACTACAAAGAGTCACCTCTAGGGCCAATATTCATGAAGATTAAGGCAGGAAATATTTTAGAGTTTATTGACTGGTTTGTTCCAAGACATAAGACTTAGTCAATCGCTTTTCATCGCGGTAAGGAACAGTAAAAGTCATAGAATCTCGACCTGCAATAGTGTTACGATGGACTTTACATGCCTGTTTTTCAAGTAATTTAACATCATTATACCGTGAACTAAAATGAGTAAGAATAAGTATAGTTGAAGAAGATTCTTTAGCAACATTTGCAGCTTCGGTAGAAGTGCTATGAAATCTTTCAATGGCTAGATCCTGTTGATCATTTGAGAAAGTAGATTCATGGATTAATATATCGCATGATGAAAAAAAACGAGTTAACGATTTGGAAGGTCTTGTATCACCGGAAATACCAATCTTTCTACCAGGTCGAGACTTTCCCATAACGTCAGTAGGTCGGATAGATTTACCATTATAACGAATAGAACGTCCACTCTGAAGTTTAGACCAGAGTGAACCTTCTGGAATTCCAAGTTTTTTTGCTTTAGAAACATAAAATTTTCCCGGGCGATCGGATTCAACAAGAACATATGAGTAATTTAAGATAGAATGATTAGCTTTCTTTGCATAGATTTTATAATCTTGAGTTTTAACAATTAATCCAGGGTTAATTTCTTTAATAATTAATTTGAAGTTTAATTTGATATTGAAGATATTCATATTAGATTTGAGAAAACGTGAGATTCCAGATGGGCCATAAACAAACAAAGGTTTATCACGCAACAATAACGACATAGTTTGAATTAATCCCAATAAACCTAAGATATGGTCTCCGTGCATGTGAGAGATGAAAATATTAGTAGGGCGATTCATGCCAACTTTATTTTTCATCATAGATTGCTGAATTGATTCGCCTGTATCAAAGATGAAGAGTTCATTATCTCGGATTATGACATTAGAAATTAAATTTCTTTGACTTGTAGGAATAGCGCCAGAGGTGCCAAGTAGAGTTATTTTTAGATCCGTCATTCTAATTATTCTATATAAATTAGAATAAATAATAAACATTCAGAGTTTACGAATTACTCTAATCACTCGGGTAAGATTACTATGGATATAGATCTCATGTTTATCAATAAGACGATAGTCAGAAAAGTCATATTCAGGCCAGTCTTTAGGCGACATAAAAACAATATATGAGCCTGAATTCAGTAATCTAGATGTAATATCAAAGAAATTATCCATAAATTTCACATTATCAGAGAATTTTTTGATGGTACTTCTGCCATAAGGAAAATCAGTAACAATCCCATCAATAGATGAAAGAGGAATATTTAATGAATCTGCATGAATAATATTAGAATTTTCTAGATTAAAATGTGTAAGATTTCGCTGTGCTCCAAA
>JACAFS010000002.1 GCA_013378385.1 Nitrososphaerota archaeon
AGGAGCATCAATAATTTCTTCAGTTTTTTCTTCAGTTTTTTCTTCAGTTTTTTCTTCAGTTTTTTCTTCAGTTTTTTCTTCAGTTTTTTCTTCAGTTTTTTCTTCAGTTTTTTCTATGACCGGAGTTGATTCAATTTTAGTTATAGCAGGAGATTTTTCTGAATTATTTGAAATTTCAGAATTATTAACAGCATCAGAACTTGGCTGTTGATTGTCAGATTGTTGTATTTTTTCCTCTTCCACCATTTACTAACCCACTAGTCTAGAATCAATATTCATCAAGAGCATATATATTTATTTTCTTTGTTGTCAAAAATGGTATGAAGATACGACATTTATAAGCAGCTTCTTT
Source organism: Nitrososphaerota archaeon (assembly GCA_013378385.1). Lineage (GTDB taxonomy): Archaea > Thermoproteota > Nitrososphaeria > Nitrososphaerales > UBA57 > UBA57. The sequence goes on from JACAFS010000002.1 coordinate 353, forward strand.
TTTTACTTTAATGTGTCACAGACGTCAAAGATAGCAGGGCCGCTTTTTATTATATGTATATTAGCATCAGTAGTAGGTTTTGGGTGGTTTCAATTCGTATATATGCCTGAAGTAAATAAAGAGGTAATAGTTCCAGAAGAATGGTTAAATCCGCCGGAAAAAACAACAGTCGACATATTATTAGGTTCAGTTGATATGGATCAGGAAGATAACTTTTTGCCAAATGCAATTTCCGTGACATTAGGAGAAAATAATCTAGTAACATGGTTAAACTTAGACGGTGTTATTCATACAGTAACAGCAGAAGTTGGTAAAGAATTTATAAAACTTGCAGGAAATGCAAATTACTTAGATCCTGAAGGCGGAGAATTTTCATTTCTGTTTATTGAAGCTGGAGAATATACATACTATTGTGCTCCACATCCATGGATGAGAGGAACAGTAATCGTATCAGAACCTGAAGCTTAAGAAACGGATTTCATTACTTTAGCACGTGCAAATAATTTAGCAAGTCTTAAGGGTTCAGGTACAGAACCTTGTAAAGTAAATTTATCTAAGATTTTTTTTGTATCAGATAAGGAAATACCAGAAAATTGTATATAAGCAAAATATTCAGTTTTAATATTAATTTTTTGAGAGATGCCATTTTTAGTATAAGTTTTCAATTTTTTGTTCCATGAATTAGGATATTTTCCCTTAAAATTATTTTCGAGATTTTTCGGGGGTTTTAATGAGACAGATATAATTGGAAGATTAATTAAGTTATTTAAAAAATTAAGGTCTACCACATTATAACTACTCATAATAGAACCAAGAATCATTATACAATTAATATCGTCTCTACCCATTTTGTCATACATCAAAGAAATACTTTCAGTAATGTCATCGCCACCGACTGTAGATTCTCCATACATAGAACCGTCAACAACTAGATCGCTTCGCATAACTACAGAACATAATGTTGATTTTTTTGAATTAGGGAAATAACATTCTGCAATACCCATAGCACGAAGTGCACTTTTTTCAAGATGAAGTTTCATAATGATTTAAAAAATCAATATGTAGATTTTGAAGAAGATTTTGATTTAGTTTTATATTTTTTCAGAACTGAATTGATGTTTTTTTGGAGAAGTAATGATCGTTCTGGAGCTGTGCCTACATAATTTGAATAATTAAAGAGATTTTTTAAGTCCAGATCTAATTCAGACAAATATTTATTCTTTGAAATTAAGGTAAACAAAGGATTAGGTTTGCCAAGTTCAATTTCGTCCCAGGCTTGTAAAGAGATTTTACGAAATTCTTCATGAAGTGTTTGTCTATTTTTACCTTTTTTTGACAAATCCATCATTATAGGTTCAAGTAATGCAAAAGGTCCGTAGATGTCCAAGTTCTTCTTTATGTTTATGTCAGATATCTCCATACCGGATAATATTTCGGAATAAATCATAAGACATTCGTCCAAAGCAAGAAAACTTTCAGGAAGAAAGAGTCTGCGATTTGCAGAGTCGTCCAAAGTTCTTTCCAATATACTATTAGATGCATTGGAACTGGCAACGTTCAAAAATGAAGAAACATAACGTGTCAAAGACGAAATTCTTTCAGTCATAATAGGATTACGTTTAAAGGGCATAGCGCTAGAGCCGACTTGAAGTTTTTTTCTTGGTTCTTTGAATTCGCCAAAAGGAGGAGATTGCAATATTCTAAAGTCTAGGGAGAATTTATGCAAACTTTGAGCTAAAGATGATAAGGCAGAAAGAACTAAGAAATCAACTTTACGAGGATATGTTTGAGAAGAGACTACAAATGCTTTAACGTCAAGATTTTTCATAACTTCATTTTCAAAATTCTTAGTGTTTTTACCCAGTAAACGCTTATAGCTGGCTGATGTGCCTACAGCTCCTTTAATTCCCTTGCCAAGAACAATATTATCCAAAATAAACTCAATATTCTTAATATCCAATAACAAATCTTGTGCATAAAGTGAAAATCGATAGCCCAAAGTAGTAGGTTCGGCAGCCTGTATATGGGTCCAACCCATACAAACAGTTTTATGATGAGTTTTTATTTTTTTAGAAAGTGCGTCTAAGCAAGCGACAACTTTTTCCAAGATAGTTATTAGAGCTTCGCGAATAACTAGAATATCGGCGTTATCTACAATATCCATCGAGGTAGCACCAAGATGTATTTTACCACCGCCAACTTTAGCTTGATCGGCAAAAGTTTTGATTTCGGACATCAAATCATGTCTAATTTTTTTTTCAGTTTCAAGTGAACGTTTAATATTAACATGCTTTTCGGAAGAATATTTCTTGATGTCGTTTAATTCAGCCTTAGATATCAGGCCATATTTGTATTGTGAAGATGCAATTTCATACCATATTTTTCTCCATTTTGTACGTCTAGTTTTTTCAGAGAATATAAAACGCATTTCATCACTGCCATAACGCCATGAAAAAGGTGATCTATAATTATCAAATTCAGAACCAGTCAAACTATACTCACGTCATTTATTGTCCTTATTGATTATAAATCGTGGGTCAGTAGGTTGAGTTAAAGAATTGACATTAAGAATTTTTTTTAACTGACTTTCAGTAAGAATTTCTTCCTTTAGAATTAAATCTAATATATTGGTATTAGAAGTTACAGACTTTTTAGCAATTTTTGAAGCATTACTATATCCAATGTATTTATTCAAAATTGTAGCAAGGCCAATACTTTCTTCGGCGTATTTACGACAGATGAGTTCATTGGCAGTAATTCCGTCAATACATAACTTTCTCATTTGTTTGATTGAATTAGTAAGGATTTGGATAGAGAACAACACATTATAGGAAATCATAGGCATCATGACATTGAGTTCAAGTTGTCCTGCCTGAGTTGCATAAGCTACGCCAGAATCAGAGCCAATAACATGAAAACAAACCATATTTACCATCTCAAGAATGGAGGGATTGACTTTTCCAGGCATGATAGATGAACCTGGAGCAATGGCAGGAAGATTAATTTCCGACAGTCCAGTTCGTGGACCCGATGATAGCAATCTTAGGTCATTAGAAATACGAGTAAGTTCGAGTGATAAATTTCTAAAACTAGAAGATAAAGAAGATATGTCTTTTTGACTTTGCATAGATTCTCTCAAATCGATAGATTGTTTCAATGGTAATTTTGTTTCAATAGAAAGTTCACGAACCATTAATTTAGAATAATTTGGATGAGTATTGATTCCAGTGCCTGCAGCACTTCCGCCAATTCCTAAAAAGAATAGTTGTTTTTTACAATGTTGTATATCTTGAAGGCATTTGTTAATTGTAATTGAATAAGCTTTGAATTCTTGTCCAAGTGTTATTGGAACTGCATCTTGTAAATGTGTACGAGCAGACTTCAGTATTTTATTAAATTGTTTTGATTTGGATTGAAATGAATAAGACAATGATTTTAACTCTTGTTCGAGTTGCGGGATGGAAGATAAGATAGATAAACGGATTGCAGTAGGAAAAGTGTCATTAGTAGATTGAGACATATTTACATGGTCATTAGGATGGATTGGATCATAACTTCCAAGTTTACGATGGAGTGATTGATTGGAACGATTTGCGATAACTTCATTACAATTCATATTAAAAGACGTACCAGCTCCCATTTGAAAAACATCAACTACAAATTGATCCCGAAATTTACCAGACAGAATCTCGTCTGAGGTTTTAATTATAGCAGAAGACAGTTTCTTATCAAGGAGTTTGAGTTTTGTATTAGTTTTTGCAGCTGATTTTTTAATTATAACAAAGGAATCTAGAAATTCAGGAGAGTGCATAACGCCACTAATTGGGAAATTCTCAATAGCGCGTTGTGTTTGGATTCCATAATAGGCAGAACTTGGTACTTTCTTTTTACCTAGTGAATCAGATTCAGTCCTGTATGTCTTAACCACAAGTAATTATGAAAGACATACGTATTTTACTTTTGGCCTAATTTCAAGAGTTTATTCAGTATCCAGTGGCCTCTCTTTGCCTATTGATCTGGTTTTTTCTTTCGTATTCTTTTAATATATCTTCTGGAGTTAATTCTAATTCCATGGAAGCCTGAACAACAAAATGCCAGATATCAATCAATTCTTCTTTAGCAAGTTCTTGATTAAGAGGAACTGGTTTTTTCCACCATTTCCAAGAGGTGAGTCTTTGTAGTTCAATAGTTTCGTGAATAATTGCGGTGCATAGAACAGATATTTTCTCATCTAGACTAACAGGATACCGATCCAATTTCAATAGAGATGTATAATCTTGTTGCATCTGGAATATTTTCTTTAATATATCGTCAGATTTGGGATTATTTTGCGTTGTCATGATATTACTAAACAAAACATAATTTAATATCAATTACGTTATTAATCGCATGAATATTGGAGATATGAAGGATAATATATGGGTTAAATTTGTATTATTTGTAATAACAATGATATTCTTCTTAACATGTGGCCTAATTTTACTTAATTTCTATTTTAATTCAACAAGTCCTGTGTTTTTCATGTTAGAAATTCCACTATTACTGTTAATGTTAAATGTACTGAGAAAGATTGCCACATAGTAAATTACAAACAATTTTTAATGGTATAAAATCTACAACGTTAGCAGATGTTTTTATAGATAGAATAGTAAAAGTTCCCGACTTAGATAAACTAGTGACAGATGCAAAAGCTAAATCAGCAGTAGGTGGAGGAAGCATAAGAGGAATTAAACAGACAGAGATAGTCGGTGGTAATGCAACAAATATTGCATATGCGCTTGTGAAATTTGGAAGTGAGACAGAATTATTTGCAATAGGTGATGAATTTACAAGAAGATTATTAGATTTACGATTTCAGGAATTTGATAATATAAAAATAAATATGTTGAAAGGAAAACCAGGATTTACAATTGCATTAGAGACGGATCACAATAATGATTCAAATATTATGATCAGTGATGTTGGAGGAATAGAGAAATTTAATGGAATTGATATAACAACTAACTATCTAAAGATAATAGAAGAATCTGACATCGTAATAATATCAAATTGGGCGTCAAATCTAGATGGAAATCAACTAGTAAACGAAATTTTCAGTGCAGCTAAAGGTAGTATCAGGTTATTGGATTTTGCAGATTTGTCTACATCAACAAGTAGACTACAAGGATTAATGGATAATATGAAGAATAATAAGATAATTGATGTGATAAGTCTTAATGAAAATGAGTGTCAGATACTAGGAAAATTTTTAGATTTGAAGAAGATTAGTGTAGAATATACAATCAATGAAATTAAAACAATGGCAGCAGATATATCATCAATATTGGGTACAATAATAGATATTCATACACCAATAGGATCTTGTTCTGCATCAAATGGCGATGTGGAATTTGTTGAGTCATTTCCTGTGAAGCCCATGATCTTAACAGGAGCAGGAGATGTTTGGAATGCAATAAACATATTGGGATTAAAAAAGGAATTATCGACTATTAATAGATTGAATCTTGCAAATGCAGCTGCGGCAAGCTATATATCGGAATTCCACAATGGAGATTTTTCTTTATTAAAAGTTGAGGATTTATTAGAATCACGTAATATTTTTGTGGATTCATTATGAGATATTTTGTATTAATTCAGAATTGATACTACCAGATCTGATTATGTTGATAGTATCGTCTTCGACTTTGACAATTGTAGATTCTTTAGATTTGTTTTCAATATCATCAATAAGAATAGCATCCAGATTTGGAAGCTGAGACATTACTAACGATGCAGAGTGATTAGATTTAGTTCCTGAGATGTTGGCACTCGTACCAACAAGATAGCCACTACAGTTAGAAATTAATGATAAAGTAACTGGATTGTCAGGTACACGTAAGGCAATGAATTCAGAACCACAAGTTATTGTCTTTAAGGAATCATTTGTCATAGGAACGACAATGGTTAATGAACCAGGCCAAAATTTTTCAGCAAGTTTCAAAGAAATTGGATCAAAGGAGGCAATTTTTAAAGCAGATTTGATGGAATCGCACAGTAATGGCAGAGGTTTATTTTCACGTATTTTAAGTTCAAATATTTTTTTTACAGAATTGTGAATGTAAGGATTGCATCCTAAACCATAGACAGTATCAGTTGGATAAGCAATAATACCGCCACTAGATACGATTCGGGCAATTTCAATTATATCAGGCATAGAAGCCGTGAATTGTTGCATATTGTTTATAAGTCACATTCATTCCTAATAATCCTGCGGACTGAATATAAGTGGTCAAAGCATCTAAAAACAATTCGAGTAAGATTTCTATAAAGAGTATCAAAGAAGATACAAGACTTTTTCTTAATAAATCGCCAATAGTAATGTCAATAAGAATATATGTATTCATAATAGGCATAATGCTAAGCGGAATGTTTTCAAGGACATTTTTTGGTCAAGTAATTGCATTTATAGGAATTAACGAAAGAAAGGAGACATACAATCCACAAGCAGTAAAGGTAAATGTAAGACAGGTAATGGTCTCAGGTAGAATAATTGCACTGATGACATTGATATCCATCATGTATGTTATAATTTCTATCTCTGGTACAAATAATTTGAATATATTAATTCCGGGGTTGTTGATTAGTTTCGGTATATGTCAGCAAATGGAAGGAGCTTCATTGGACGTAATAACAGAACACATGAGAAATTCAATGGGTTCATGGACTACAATACTACACATATTTGCAAAGAGAAAGAGAGGAATATATTGGAAAGAGTTCATTGAAGAAACTGAACTTCTATGGGCGCATCCACAAATAAGGCCCATGTCAGGTTCAGAAGAGTCATTAGAGAAGATTGAAAGAAAGATATCAGAAGAGAATTTAATTAAGTACATGAATAAAGGCAGGGATGAGATGAATTATTATACAAAGATTGAAGATGAATCAAAAAGTAAGAGAAAATTCTTTGATCATGCACTGGGGTGGTTACACAATACACGTGATAAGCACGATGATTTGAACGAGGTGCAGCAGAGGCTTGGAACTTGGAGTTATGCAATATATTTAGGCATAGGAACAATAATCTGGCTCATACAGCCATTCTAACAATATAGCAATTATTATACACAATAATCAAATCATATAGACTACCTACATTATCGAGTAATTATTAGGTATAATTGATAATGCTAAATAGTGTTTCAAAGAATACGCCTAAAGAGATACTGAATATGGATTATTCTGCACATTTGGAAACAGCCAGTGCAGAAGGAACATATCATGACTATAACAGATTAAACAACTTAACGGGTAAAGAATGGATAAAATTTCAGAAGAGTTGGTTCATAATTAATCCTAAATCGAGACAGAAAAATGTGTTATTGCATCCTGCAAAGTTCCCTGAAGAATTAATTGAAAATTTTATAAAATTCTTTACAAAAGAAGGTCAGACAGTATTAGATCCAATGGTTGGAACAGGAAGTACGTTAATAGCGGCTATGAATACAAACAGAAATGCAATAGGAATTGAATTGTCTAAGAAGTATGCAGATGTAGCGTTACAGAGAGTAAATAGTAGAACGCAAGAAATTACTGAACATGAGAATAAAAAGAATGTGAAACTATACAAAGGTGATGCAAGACTTGTAGACAGAATCAATATGTCGGATATTGACTTTTGTATAACTTCGCCTCCATATTGGGACATGTTACGTGAAAAGGGGTTTGAGACACAAAAGACCAGACAGGAAAAAAATTATGATTTATATTATTCTGAGAATCAACAAGATGTGGGAAATATAGACGATTATATGAAATTTGTTGATGAGTTAAATGATATTTATTCGAAAGTACACAAGATAATGAAAAAAGGAGGATATCTAACAGTTATTGTCAAGAATATCAAGAAAGGCGGAAAGATATATCCACTAGCATGGGATCTTGCAAGAAAACTGGATTGTTTTACATTGAAAGATGAGAAAATATGGTGTCAAGACAATGTAAAATTAGCACCTTATGGTTATGGGTACTCATGGGTGAGTAATACGGTTCACCATTATTGTTTAATTTTTAAGAAAGAATAATCTCATTAAGTAATATGATATTTTGCCCCAGTAGCTCAGATCGGCCAGAGCGACTAAATAATGTCGAACCTCGTAAGTAGTAGGTCCTGGGTTCAAATCCCAGCTGGGGCTTGATTTATATAGATAACAAACACGGTATTTAGATATGGAATTATTCAGTTTTGCTATTCTTGCATTCATCATGGGGATAAAACATGCATTTGACGCAGATCATATATTGATAGTGTCAAATTTTTTATCTAGAACAAAGAGACTTGATGAAACACTTAACATTAGTTTGAGTTGGGGAATTGGACACATGTTAGCTGCAGGAATTATGACGTTAATTATTTTTTACAATAGGAGTTCTATTCCGGTTATTATGTTATTAGAAAATTTTGAGATAATTATAGCGTCAATAATGATAGTGATGGGAATAATTAGTTTAACAATAGGAGTTCCTTTACGACATAAACATGAACACAAACATGATGGAATTAAACATGAACATGTTCATACGCATCGAGTTGGAGGATTTATAAATAAAGATTTGAAATCGCATCATGCGTCGTTTGGAGTAGGAATAATACATGGACTGGCAAGTAATGATGAGCTATTTATTATTCTAATATTAGGATTAGGAATTGGTTCAATCACCACCTTACTTGGTGCGCTATTGTTATTCTCAACTGGAGTAGTATTGGGAATGATTGCATTCAGCATATTATTATTGAAATTTTCTGGAATTTTTACGAAGAATTTCAGATTAATTCTGAATTATGGATTTGGAATATCAGCAATAATATATGGATTATATTTATTCAACATAAATACAAATTTGGAAATAATCAATTATCTACTCTAAGAAAATTGCAGGCCGCATAGGTCTAGAATAGATAGAGCGATTTCGTGGATCGTAGATTTTTGAATCGTCTTCAGAGTATAAATCGACTTGAATATTGTTTTGGGTCTTATAGAATGATTTTAGGTCTTCAAGAATTTGAGTTTCGTTTAATTTACCAATACTTAGAATACGTGATTTTGAAGATGAATCCATAGTAGACAACTCTTTGAACAGTACCTGACAGAATTTTGGTATGTGTTTCTTGAATTCAGAATAATCAGGGTTGTTTAAACTGCTTTCAATTAGATCCTTGAGAAGAAGTTGTTCTTGTTTCAATGCATGCAAAAAGATATTCCATTTCCAGTTAGCGGGAATATATATGCAGATTCTTTGTGTCTGAATTTTTGTGACTTTGAGTATATTATTAATATCTTCAACTGTATTTTTAATTAAGTCTTCAGATAATTCAGAATTCTCGTCAATTAGATTTGTGTCAGGAATAGGCCAGTCTTCAAGAGTAATTGAGCCTTCATGTCCAAGAGTCTCCCAAGTCTCTTCACAGAAATGAGGTGCAAAGGGAGCAAGTAATTTTATTCTAGTCTCAAAGAAATATTTTAAGAATGAATTCTGATCTTCGGTAGAAAGAGTAGTTCTTCTATTATACCATTGTAAATCAATATCAAGGAGATAGATTATGTTATGGAGAGATTCTCTTACACGAAGTTTGTTCATCGAGTCAGTAGTAATCTGAATTGACCTTTGTAATCTACTCAACAACCATTTTTCAATAGAATGTGCCTGTGTTACATCATAATCAGATGCAGATTTGATTTCGTGTATAAGATTATGCATTTTATTAAGTCGCTCAGTAAATGATTTTACTAATTCTAGACTAAAATCAGCATCTTGTAACAATTCTGCAGCGGACATAATTCCAAGGCGTATAGGATCTGCCCCGTATGTTTTTACTGCTTGACGAAGAGGAATTATATTTCCGAATGATTTAGACATTTTTTTACCATCCATGAGTACAGAGCCATTAACAACAATTTGTTGTGGCCAATGATTCTTAGGAAATATAGCAGAATGATTGAAAATAAAGAATGTTAAATGGTTTGGAACGAGATCACGTCCAGAATGTCTGCTGTCAAGAGGATAGAAATACAAGAATTCAGTTCGTAGGTCGTCGATAATATTTTTACTGATATTTGTATTTGCAGAAACTAATTCCGAGCTACCCAGACCTAACAATATATAATCAAAGAATTCTTCGGAGAGATTTGAAGAATCAAGAGTATGTTCTTTGATAAGTCTAGACAAAGTATAGTATGCCATATAGATTACAGAATCAGACAGACTTTCTATAATCCAGTCAGAATCCCAAGGTAATTTTGTACCAAGACCTGAGTTTCGCGCACATGCTTTTTCATGAAGCCAATCAACAGTATTATGGAATTCAACAGTGATTTCACTAGGTACTAATGACATATCATTGATTGAAGAATGTGCTTTTTCTTTCCAATCAGGTTTTCCATAGTCGATGAACCATTGATTTTCGAACATTTTTATTATGCATTCAGTTCCACATCTACATATAACAGGACTGTTCATTATTTCATATAATTTACTAGCAATACCAAGTTGAATAAGGTCGATTTTCACTTTTTCTTTTGCTTGTTTAACAGAAAGATTTGCATAATCTCCTGCAATATCAATCATTTTACCAGAATTAAATTCAAGAGTATAAAGTTCTTTCGTTGCATCCACAAGTTTAGAATCATCTTGGTTCTTTATACTCAAGTCAGAAACTATTTGTTTAGCAGGAGTATTGTCGTATCTTGGAGTTTTTATTACGTCAATAGGAGCAAGATTAGTTGTATCAATATCAGGGTATTTACTAAGTAGACTATGGTCCCGTGTGAAATCAACAATTGCTTGATAATCATAAGGAGCATGTGAGGGTACAGACATGACAAGTCCAGTCCCATTTTTAGAATTGACAAAAGTGGCAGGCAATAATTGGATTTTCATGTGTGTAAACGGGTTTTCAGTCCATTTACCAATCAAAGAATTTCCTGAGATTGCCTCAGTAGATGAATTTTCTTCTATAAGATGTTCAAATTTAAACATCGAATCACTGCTGACAATCCATTTTTCATTGTTTAGTGAAATTTTTACATATTCAATGTCAGGATTAATCCAGATATTGGTAACGCCAAATATAGTTTCTGGACGAAGTGTTGCGGCAACTAGTTTTGCATCGTCAAAAGCAAATTTGATAATAGTATATTCGCCGATATCAGGTTCAATATCTCCTAGTGTGTCGTGTTGACCAACAGGGTTACCGTCTTTAGGACACCATCCAACAGGATGGCTACCTCGGGTAATAAAACCACCTGAATTTAGTTTTTTAAATTGCCATTCAATAAATTTACTATATTGTGTATCAATAGTAGTAAATTCACGTCGCCAATCAATTGAATAACCCATCTCAATCATTCCTTGTTTGATTTCATCATGGAAATATTGTGCAATTTTTTTAGGTTCGTCGAGTTGTTTAATTACAGACATTGGAATATTGTAAACATCTTGAAATGCACTTAATAGTTCAGGGTCATTTTCGGCAAGTCTTTTCGTCATTGCAAGAATAGGAGTTCCAGTATAATGGAATGCCATAGGAAACAATACATTAAATCCAAGCATCCTTTTGTATCGAGCATAAACATCAGTGAGAGTGTAGGTTCGCCCATGTCCTATATGTTGCGGAGAATTTGGGTAAGGATATGCAACAGTGAGAAAGAACTTTGGTTTATCAGGATCCACATTAGTATTGTGAAGAGAAGAATTTTCCCATTTAGTTCTCCATTTATGTTCAATGTCAGACCAATTAATTGTCAAAAAATCACCTTATTCTGCATTGACAATGGATTGAACTGTATTAATAATTGTATTATGGTCGGAAATTTTAGAACAGCCACCTTGGGCAAAACGGTCAGTTCCTCCGCCAGAACCACCAAAGGCCTTTGAGATTTGACGTGCTAAATCCACTGCTTTGTACTTTTGATTGATTTTTTCTCCGCAGAAAACAAATAATCTTGAACTTTTATCCGTGTTTAGGATTCCAACATAAATGAGGTTATTAATTTTATTAATACAATGTTCCCCAACAAGAATATGAAAGTCCTCGTCTACATGATTCCAATCAAGTATTGATAATGAAGCATCGGAGATTTTAACAGATGAAGAATTAAGATGATTGCATATAATATCAGCAAGGTGATTTTTGATGAGAGATTTTGAATCTCTTTTAATCGCATCATTATCAAGAATTAAGTCATCTACAGTTTGATTGAGTTTATCAATTGGAACAGAAAGGTTGTTACTAATTGAATCCAATAATTCATTTTGTTTTTGTATATAGTCGATTGCAGTCTCGCCAGCGACATATTCTAATCGTTCTACGCCATCTTGTATTCTTTCGTTTTTAATAATTTTAATTATACCAAGTTCACCCGTACTAGATACATGAGTACCTGCACAGGCTTCAACATCCCAAGTTTCAATCTCTTGTACACGAATATTTTTACCCGGGGCAATTCCACCTTGATAAATTGAGAAACCGTATTTGCTTTCTGCTTCACCTCTATCCAATACTAATTTGTGTACGGGTAAATTCTGCCTAATCGCATAATTTGCTAATTTTTCAATCTTTTCAATTTGTTGTAATGATAAATGTTCGAAATGTGTTATATCGAGACGAGCTTTATCCACGTCTTTGAAAGCAGAGGATTGCCAGACCCATGAACCAAGTGCTCTCTTAGCAGCTCCTAACATAACATGAGTTGCAGTGTGGTGACGAGTAAGGATTTCTCTACGATGTTGATCAATTTTTCCCTTAATCACCGTACCTTCTTTAATATCTATTTTATTAATTTTATGTAGAATTACTTGGCCATATTTTTCAACATCAAGAACTTTATGATTATCTAAAGTGCCAGAATCTGGTTCTTGACCACCTGCACGTGCATAGAATGCAGTTTGATCTAATACAACGAATGAATGTTTTGAATCATTAAACACTTTAAGTACACGTCCTTCGAATTCAGCAAGGTCTTGATTTTCATAGAACAGCGGACGAGTTTCATCTATTTCATCTATGTCAAAGTTACGTTTTGGTTTTTCAGTTTTATTCAAAATATGTTTTTCAGTAACTTTTGCGTAGAAATTGGCAGGTATGTCAATTTTCATACCTTGATCTCGAATAAATTCAGGAGTAATTCCATCAGAATCGTATAATTTTATCAGTGTTTCTTCATCAACTACCTGGTTTGATTTATTCATATTAGAAACAATTTTCTTGATTCTTTCCTGGGTGTTATCATAACGTTGTTCTTCAACTTCAAGAATTTTCAATATTTCATTCCTATGTTCTTTAAGTTCAGGATAAATTTGTGATAAATAGTCAATATGCCAATCTGCAATCTCCCCTAATTCAACATTCCATTTTTGTGAGTGGATTTTAGATAGAGATCGTCTAAGTAGAACTCGAAGATTATAACCGCCGCCAACATTACTAGGTAAAGCGCCATCACTGATAGCAAAAACAAGAGTTTTTACATGGTCAAGAACAGCAAACATTGATTCAAAAGGAGTAACTTTTTCAATTAATTCATCAGTATCGACCCCCAGTTTCTCCGCAACTTGTTTACGAGTAAGTTCAATATCAGAGACTTCGTCTAAATTCAGCATGCCAGAAAATTTTGAATAATTTTCAAAGAAATCTTGATCGTAAACAATATTACATTTGTCAATCATATTTTTAATAGCGCTGCCAAATACTGATTCATATGCTGTAGGAGTTCCTTGTGTTAACCAACTAAATCTTTCTAGTCCAGCACCCATATCAATAATTTTATCATCCATAGTTTTGTAGTTAGTTGGATCGCCTTCAAATTGGGTAAATACAGCATTTCCTAATTCCAATCCACGAACATAATATTCTAATGAATATCCAAAAGCTCCATAGCCAACCCAAACATCTTCTTTGAAAACAATTTCTTTTTTAGGAATGCCAAATACATTTGTTAATAACCCATAATCAAGATCAATACATTCATTTTTCCAATATCCAGTATCATTAGCAACACAATGTTGACCAATCATTACGAAAGATGTGAAATGTTTACCGCTAACTCCGACATTTTCGATGTCATTGAATCGTAAACACATCTGGGGAATGATTAAGGGATTCTCTGGGAATTCGAATGCAATTTTACCACCTTCAATTCTCTGAAAATCAACAATTGAAGCAATAGTGAAATATAAATCAGGTCTCCACCTAGCAACCACAGGGTATCGATTTACACTAGAATGTCCATGATCAATGAAATATTCTTCAATGGCTTTCCAGCATTGTGCATAATCGAGTTTTTTTGATGTAGGAGAATTACCAATAAAGCCATATTGCTCACAAGGTTGTTCAGGACAAGTTAAACGAGATTCATCTGCAGTCCAGAAAAAATTATCGCAATTTGAGCATTGTTTTCGACTAAAACCTTCTGTTTCGAATAAATTTACATCATAATAATTCTTATAATCAGAAGAAAATTTCTTCCGAAGAAGGTCTTTATTCATATTAAGTAAAGATAGTAATTTTCACATATTAATAGCTCTATCTACCCATAGAGAAGTCAAAAATAGGAAAATTATATAATTTTTAGAAATATTTTAAACCTTATATATATGAAAAAAAAATTGTATCGTTATACAAATGGAATACATTTATGCGGCTTTGCTTTTGCATAAGCTTGAACAAAAAATTGATGAAGATACTGTGAAAAAAGTAATTACATCAACAGGTGTAGAACCTGATGAAGTTAAGGTCAAGGCATTAGTATCGGCATTAAGTGAAGTAGATATTGAAGATGCTTTAAAGAATGCAGCTACTACAGTGACGGCAGCTCCTGCAGCAGCACCAGCAGAATCATCTGGTGAGGCAAAAGCAGAAGATAAACCAGCTGAAGAGAAAGATGAAAAGAAAGAAGAAGAAGCCATGGAAGGCTTAGCCAGTTTATTCGGTTAAACTAAAATTCTTAATTAAACTTTTTAATCTGAATTCTTAATTAAACTTCTCAATCTGAATTCTTAATTAACTAATTTACTTAATGTTTCTGCTTCTAAATGTTTTTTGGAGAGTATATGTGAAACAGTTTCCTTTGTAATATAATCTGATTCAATAGAGATATTCTTAGAATTAGTAAATGCTTTTGCAAGTAATAATGGAACAGTTTCTTTAGTAAGATATTCTTCGTTGAGTGCTAAGTTGAGAGCATTATTGAATGATTGAATTAAATGAGAACGATATTCGTTTAAGTCAATAGCTACATCTTTAGCAGGATAGATTAAACCATCCATATATGCCAAATCAATTGCAACACCGGCTTTAATCGGCTTAATGTCAAGTTTTGTCAATAATGATGCAAGAGAAGACTTAATTGAATCTCCTTCTTTTGCAACAACAGTATCTTCACTTACAAATATACTGCCCGCATCAATACGAGTAGGAATATTAAATGCTTTAAATGCGCTAAGATCTGGACCAGGTTGCATACCAGTATTGCCTGATGGAACGGTAATTTCTCCTGATGCTATATCCCCCTCACGGGCAGGAAGATCAACTTTACCTTTTTCGAGCAGTAAAAATAATTTAAATGGATCCATATCAGTGAATATGAATGCTTTTTGGTCAGAAACATTATCTACAAGTTTTTCAAAATTATCTACTTTAGAATCAGTAATACCACGTTTGGAAAGGGTATTTTTTACAACTCGTATAGTAAGATCGTTTTTAAAACTCTTTCGTAGTTGCATTAATTGTGCAGCACGTACTTTATGGAGTTTACAGAAAGCAGTAGTATTATTAGACTTGATTAAGTCAGATATTTCGTTAATAGTATCAGTTTTCCATTGAGGATATTTCGACTTTGTTTTTGTGACGGACATTAAATAGCCTCCTGAGCAGAAAGAGTAATAGGTGGTGACATAGAGAGTTTTATAACGAAACCTTTGAGATTCTTTTCATTATTTGGAAGTTTTGATGTGATTGTGTTGATTATTAGCATTGCATTTTCGACAATTTGTTCGTCAGGCATGTCCTCATCGCCTAATTTTGTAGATAGGGAAAGAGTTCTTCCGCGTATTCGAATGGCAGTTTTGTATTTATTAATCATATTTTCAATTGGAGTGTCAATAGTAATAGGTAGAGGCATTCTTCCTTTTGGGCCAAGAAACTTTCCTAATACTTTACCAACTTTAGGCATTGCTGTAGTTTCTGCCAAGAAGAAATCATAAGAATATGCAATTTTACGAGCTGAACGTTTGTCACCAGACATTTCATCTATTTTACCAGTTTCAAGGACTTGATCAGCATCAGTTTTTGCACGTAAACTAAGATCTCCTGATGCAATTACACAGACTTTTGATTTATTCTGAGGAGGGTTAGGAAGAAAGACAGTTTCATTTAGATTAATCTGATTCTTTTTTACATCTATATCTTTAAGATTTATTACTAATTCAAAAGATTGTTTAAACTGGCGTTTAGTTGAGGCAGAACGTGCCTGTTTTACTGTTTCAAGTATTATTTGTGATTTAACCATTTTTATTACACCTTAATGTTCTCAGAACTATTCCATTTTATAAATTTTTTATAATTGTCAATTAAAGGAGTCATCCCATTTTCCGTCGTTAATTTCAGAAATAATGTCTTTTGGTTCCTTATTTTCCACAGTAATTCCCATACTGACGCAAGAACCAACTAATTCTTTTACAGCGCTTTTAATAGTAGTAGCGTAAGATTGATCAATTTTAGTATTAGCAATCTTTACTAATTGTTCAAGGTTAAGATTTCCAACTTTTTCAGTGTTTGGTGTGCCAGATCCCTTTTCAACACCTAATGCCTTTGCCAATAACGCAGAAGATGTAGGAATGCCTACTTCGACTTCAAATGTCTTATTTTCAACTTGCACAATAACTTTTACAGGAACTCGCATGCCAGAATATTCTTTAGTCTTTTCGTTGATATCATTTACAATTGCCATAACGTTGAGGCCCATTGGTGCTAGAGCAGGTCCTAAAGGAGGACCAGCATTTGCTTGGCCGCCAGCAACTAATAAAGAAATAATTTTTTCATCGCCCAAGTTAATCATTGCCCTTTGATTTTTCAACAATACGAATGCCGTTAACATCAACAGTAACAGGTAATTGGTATGGAGCGTCAAGCAACATAATAGTTACTTCCGAACGTCCAACTTCAACACGGGATATTTTAGCTTTCATATTTTTAAATGGACCACTTGTTATTTCAACGATGTCATTAATAGATATTTCTGAAACTATTGATCTTGTAACAAGGAATTTTTCAATGTCTTCATAAGGAACAATACCAGGAATCATATTTTTAACATGTTTAAATCCGGAAATTGCGTCAGATACCACTTGAGCATTAGGAGCTTCAAAGAAAACATAGCCCTTTAGTGAATCGATAACAACAATAGAACGAATAGCAGAAGAGATTATAGAATTTTCGGTTTCGTCGCGTTCTAAACGATTGCCAACAAATTTAGCTACGTTCCTTTCTTGACCGCCAGTTGTTTTTACTGCAAAAAATCTACTTTGCATTGAAGTACTCATATTACATTACTTACCCAGTTAATCTGAATAATGAGCCAACTAATTGGATTACATATCCAATAGACCCAACAATACTCATTCCAATGATTGTGAGCTTTAGATATAGTAAAAACTCAGTTCTATCAGAACGCTTTGCTAATTTGAGCGTATGTATGCATGAATTTACGAAAGCAACAATGCCAGCCAATTTATTCTTTGTTGAATGATAGATTATATTTGATAAACTTTTTGTTATAAGTAGAAAAAGATGAATAACCCATTCAGGAAGTCAACCTTAGTATTGTCAAGAAAGGACCCAGCAAGTATGACAATGTTAAAGATATTAGAAAAGAGGCAGAATTTCGACAATATTGAGGAAAATAGCGGATATAGCAAATTACAAAGTAAAAATATCACATTGATAGTGTTAAATGAAGAAATGATTTATTGTGATAATATAGAAGATATTGAAGATTCAGATAGATTTGTATTTTTATCAAGGCATGTAAGTCAAAGTAAGAAACCAACACTAACATCTCATTTTTTAGGAAATCCGTCTAACGAAGCACCATATGGAGGAGAGAAAATGCAAATAGCTGCCACATGTCCAGAATTAATGAAAAACTATATGATGAATTTATACAAACAAAAGAATAGTTTGTTGAACTATGAAATAAGTCTAGAAGCAACGCATCATGGTCCTACTAGTATTTCAAAACCATGTATATTTGTAGAAATTGGTTCAGAGATTAAACAATGGCAAGATGAAAATGCAGCAGAGATTGTGATAAAATCAGTAATTAACTCAATAGAGAATCAAATTGATGTAAATAAAGTAGGAATAGGTTTGGGTGGACCGCATTACTCAAAGAAATTTACAGAATTATTAATTAATACAGAGTATGCAATTGCGGGATATATATCAAGACATTATATGGAATATTTTAATCAGGAAATACTAGAGCAAATGATAGAGAAATGTGAACAAGAAATTAATTATGCAATTATAGACAAAAAGGGAATAGGAAAAGAAAGAAAAAGAGTACTAAAAATATTACAAGAAAATGAACTTAGAATAATATCTATTTAGGAGATTCATCTGAACTTTCTTCGTGAAAAATTTTAGAATAAAGCTTTTCAATTGGAGAGATAAAGGGATTAACAAATCGAGCGATTTTTAGATTTCGAACAACAGGAATCAATGACATTATACCAACTTGGTCTGGTGTACCGGTTGTAACTTCTTTCAATTGTTTAAACAAAGCATATTTCGAGATAGTTGTTTTACCAGTTTCATTTTCCCATAAAAATAGACCAATAAGAAGCCCATTCATTAGAAGAAATGGTAGTCCTAATGGAATAGCAGTTTCTTTCGCAATTATTTCGCCATACTGCATTCCCTTAATTGGGTCAATCAAAGCAGTAAAGAATACATTAATTGCTTGAACAGAATCTGCTTGTCCGAGTCTAATACTAGCTGCGTCAAAGATTGGTGGAAGTATTAAGAAGAATATAGGAAATACAAAAAGTGGAAGAAGCATCAAAGTCCAGAATACAAGCTCCAGTAAAGATCGAAGCCATTTTTCAAAGTCGAAAGAGTTTTGTTTAGATATTTTCTTTTCCCTCCTAACTAGGAAATTTTAATCTTTAATTTTAACCTTTCTATAAATGAAACACTTATTCGTTAGTTTCATTAGGCCACATCATATCTCTCAGTTTTTTACCTGTAGATTCTATTTGATGGGAGGCGATTTTATCAAGATATTTATCAAATGACTGTTTTCCTTCTTTATTATAGATATTTCTCCACTCTTCGGCAAATTCTCCGGACTGGATTTCATCAAGAATTTTTTCCATTTCATCACGAGAAGATTGATTAATAACACGAGTGCCTCTTGTTAAACCTCCGTATCGAGCAGTTTCACTGACTCTCTGATACATGCCTTTAATACCGTATTGTTGAACTAAATCAACAATAAGTTTTAATTCATGAAGGCATTCAAAATATGCTATTTCAGGTTGATAACCACGATTTACTAATGTCTCAAAAGAATTTTGAATTAAAGAAGCAGCTCCACCACAGAGATCTGCTTGTTCTCCAAATAAATCAGTTTCAACTTCTTCTTTGAAAGTTGTCTGAAGAAGACCTGCTCTTGCACATCCAAGACCTTTAGCAATAGATAATGCTCGATTTAATGCATTATTAGTGAAATCTTGTTGAACAGCTACTAATGCAGGAGTTCCAAAATTATCTAAATATAATTCTCGTACACGTCGTCCAGGAGCTTTAGGGGCAACCATTAAAACGTCGACCCATTCAGGAGGTTTTACCCATTGGTAATTAATAACTAGGCCATGAGAAAAACCCAATGCATTGCCTTCTTTAAGATGGGACGCAATTTGTTCTTCGTAAAGTTTAGGTTGTTCCATATCAGGAACTAAAATATGAATTATATCAGATTGTTCTGCGGCTTCAGATACTTCCATGACTGTGTGTCCGTCATCTAATGCTTTCTGCCAACTAGATCCACCTTTTCGTAAACCAACAATTACATTAAGTCCAGAGTCTTTTAGATTAGAAGCTTGTGCAGCACCTTGTATTCCATAACCAATAACAGAAATAGTCTCATTTTTTAATTGAGACATATCAACATCGTCGTCATGCCAGACTTGAGCCATGTTAAAGAAAATTCTTAATCTAATTATTAAGTCTATTTGTTATAATAATTTAAGATACCTAGTGTATTAGTTTCTTATAGTGATTAACAAACAAACTAAGCCAATTATTGAACATGTAGGAGAATTAAGAAATCGTTTCGTAAGGATTATGATATCAATATTAGTTTGTACTTTTGCACTTTTTATGTTTTCGACTAGAATTATATCGATAGATGGAAGGAATATTCGAATACCATATCCAGATATTTATAACAATTTTGCCTCACAAATAATTACAGCATTACAAGATATAGTACTGCCAGAGTACGTGAGAGTGATTTTGACTGGTCCAGGACAGGCATTGTCAGCACAAATATACATTTCTTTGATGTGCGGAGTAATCATATCGATACCTTTGATATTGTGGGAATTGACAGGATTTATAAAACCAGGACTGTATAAAAATGAAATCAAGTTACTGAGAAATCTGCTGGTGCCTGCGTCTTTATTATTTTTCATAGGAGCTGTATTTGCACTATACATAATGGTGCCAATGACGATGGAATTTATGTACAAATACGGAGTATCGTTACAGGCGGAAACATACATAACGATAGATGTATTTGTGGCGTTCATAACATTCTTCATATTAGCATTTGGCATAGCATTTCAATTGCCTATAATCATGTGGTTAACTACAAGATTTGGATTTATCAGCAGTACATTTTGGAGAGATAATTGGAGATATACATTAGTGTTACTTGTTGCAATAGGAGCTATAATAACTCCTGATGCAAGTGGAATAACAATGTGGTTGATAACAATACCAATGATGCTACTTTATTTTGTAGGATATGTAGCTTCTAGAAATGTAAGTTCAGAAAGAAAAGTAGAAACTTAAGGGACGAACTCACATACTCAAGATCCTCGTCATCAAATCAGAGGGCTTTGTCGTCATTGTTCATCCCAACTTATAATAAAAAGCACGTATATTTATCAATAAATCAAGATTATTATGAATCAAGTTTACGTTTAATAGCTTCTCGTAGTTGCTCGTCATCTTTAGTAGTAGCATCTATACCCAAAGCAGATGCGGATTTTTGTAATTCATATTTAGAGATGCTTTTTGAAGGAGTAGTAGTTTCAAATTCAGAATAAGATTTCACTTCACGTTCAAAATCAGCCTTACTTTTTTGGAATTCGGCCATAACTTTACCTAGATTTCTTGCCAATCCAGGAAGTTTATCAGTTCCAACGAGAAGAATCCCCACAACGAGGGCAATCCATATCCATTCCATACCGCCAACAGCCATAATTTGAATTAAACATGATAAAAGAAAAGGTTTTTTAATTTAGAGTAATCAAAGATTTCATTGATAAGCACCATACCTGAAATAACCTTCTTTATAATTGGATTATCCATAGCGGTTTCAGTAGGTTCAGTATTAACTAGAAAACAGTTTACTGATGTCGAAAAAACAAAAAAACAACAGAAAGAGGTATCAGAATACAATAAACAGCTAAGAGGCGCAATGATGAAAAGGGACAAACCGCTTGAGGCAAAATTAAAGAAGAAAGAAGCTCAAATGAAACAAATGCAAGCAAAATTAGCCCGAGACAGTTTGAAACCTACATTCATATTTATCGTTCCACTTCTACTAATATGGACATTTGTATTACCAGAAATAATTGGACAAGATTGGTTCAACATTCCAGCAGCATCATCTCCAATTTCAATGAATCTAATTATGTTTGAAACAGAGAAAGTTACTTTAGAATCTGGAAGAGTTTTAGAGCATGGAGTTCCAACATTCTTTTGGTATTTAATTAGTTCAATATCAGCACAAGGAATGATAATGAAATTAATGAAAATGACTTAATTGTATTTCAAAGCAACACATTACCGCCATCAATAACTATCGTTTGACCATTAACAAAGCTAAAGTTATCAGAAACAATAAGAGAACAAGTATTAGCAACGTCATTGGTGTCGCCCCATCGTTTTAATGAAGTTTCATTAGCGAGTTTTTGTTGAGTTTTACTGTCGAAATGCTCAAAGGTGGCAGAACTTTTGATATTTCCAAGAGCTAAACAATTAGTACGAATATTATATTTTCCATATTCGAGAGCAAGATGTTTAGTTAGTCCTAGAAGTCCGGCTTTAGCAACAGTATAAGGTGCACCTTTATCATGTCCTGCAATTGCAGGAGTCGAGGATATATTAATGATATTACCTGAATTAGCTTTTTTCATTATTGGAATAACAGCTTTACAACATCGAATACTACCCAATAAATCCGCATCAATGACATTTTTATAGCCTTCAAGACCGATGTCGGTAAAAGAAGAATCCCAATATTCGGAAGTAAGTGGATAACCTGCATTATTAATTAAAATATCAATTTTCCCATAATGATCTTTAGTAGTTTGTATAAGATTAGAGATATCGTCATCAATAGTAACATCTGTTTTTATTGCAATTGGATCTGTATCGTAAGAATTCAAGTTTTTAACAATCTCTTTTGCCAATGAAAGATTTCTAGAAGTAACAACTACATTTGCGCCCTTTTGTGAAAACACTTCTGCAATAGATTTTCCAATTCCCTTTGTAGAACCAGTAACAATAGCAACTTTATTGGATAATTCATCCATTAAACTAATAGTTAAGAGATAAGAATTTGAACTTTTCGATAAGTTATTCAACGGAGATTTATATAATTATTCGATATAAGGGGATTAATGAGACAAGTTTATCCAGAACCAACAGTAGGAGCTTTAATAATTAATAGTGAGAATAGGATTTTATTAGTAAAATCTCATAAATGGATGAATGGCAAGTATTCAGTTCCTGGTGGGCATGTAGAAATCGGTGAATCATTTGAGGAAGCCATAATTAGAGAAGTTAAAGAAGAAACAGGGCTAGACGTAGTGCCTAGGAGATTATTCATGATTCAAGAATGTGTACATCCAAAAGAATTTTTCAAGAAGAAACATTTCATCTTCTTTGATTATATTTGTCAAACTGAGAACATAAAAGTGCAATTAGATGAAAGAGAATTACAAGAATATGATTGGTTCAAGATAGAAGACATAAAAGAAGAGTATTTAGAACCTTACACAAGGAATATGATATTAAAATTTAGAGAAGATAGTGATTTAGAAAGTAGAGAAATTTATTTGATTAAAAAATGATTAAGAGAAATCAAAATTACGGCCAATCCCTTTTTCTAACGCTTCTTGATATATTAGATTAGCAGTAGAGATATCCTCAAGAGATAAACCCATGGATTTAAACATCGTAATATCATCTTCATTAGTTCGAGCAGATTTATTTCCAAGAATAATATCAGCAAGTTCAGCAAATACGTTAGTTTCAGAGATTCCTCCAGCCTCACGAACAGCAGTATTTATTTCGTCAACAATGACCTTACTACGATTAATGGTAGTATTATCCACTTCAGAGCTCTCCTTAGTGTGAGCTCCAATACAATTGATATGAGTTCCAGGATTAACTAGATTGCCATCAAATAATGGCGATGGAGAACTGGTCGCAGTAACCAGTATATCATTATCAAGAACTTTCTTAATATTATGTTCTACAACAATAGGAACTTCAAGTTCAGTTTCAAGAGATTTAATGAATTCAGTTTTCTTATCGGCAGAAGGACTAGTCATGACAATACGAGATATATTACGAACAGAACATATAGCCATCAATTGAAATCGAGATTGATATCCTGAGCCAAATATTCCAACAGATTCAGAATTTTGTTTAGATAAATATTTAGTAGCAACACCGGTGACAGCCCCAGTTCTCATTCCAGTAATAAGGGAACCATCCATTATACAGATCAATTCTCCAGTATCAGTGTCAGTGAGAGATATTATACCTTGAGTTGTAGGTTTGTTGAGTTTGATATTTTCTGGAAATACAGTTACAATTTTAGTGCCTAATGCTTTCATTCCACTCATATGAGCAGTCATAACTCCGTACCAACCATTTTTATCTTCTACAATAACAACTCCACGGTCGGTCATTTTTACATTATTTTTAGATAATTCAATGAAACTTTCTTCCATGGTTTTAATATTAGATTCCATTGTAAGTAAGGAATCAACATCTTTATGCGAGAGTAGAAGAACCACAGTAATCACTTAAACAGATACTTCTTCAATAGCTTGAATTAGTTTATTATTTTCGTCGTGTAAACCAATGTTAATTCTTATATAATTTTCTAAGCCAGGTGTACCGCTTACATCACGCACGACAATACCTTTACGGAGTAATTTTTCATAGATATCGGCACCACCAGTATTTGTGAATTTTAATAACATAAAGTTCGATGTACTTGGAATAATATCAACGTTCTTTATTTTAGAAACTTGTTCAATGAATAATATTTTTTCAGAGAGAATCTCTGTGACATTGTTCGCAATCCAATCAATATTATTTAAAGCGATTCTGGACAAGTTAACAGAGAGTTCGCCAACACTGTTAGGTGGTCTGACCTTATTCAATAAAGAGGTAGTAGAGATCGAGGAAAGCAGGTAACCAACTCTCAATCCAGCTAAACCAAAGGCTTTGGAAAAGGTCCTGACTACAATTAAATTGTCATAGAGATTTACTAAATCAGCTACAGTTTCGTTAGTAAATTCAAAATATGCTTCGTCGACAACTACAGGAACATCGGAACTAGACAAGAGTTTTTCAAGCGAGTTTTTATCTACAAGATTGCCAGTAGGATTATTTGGACTGCAGAGAATAATTAAACTGGTGTTATCGTTTATACTATCAGAGATTTTTGTGAAGTCGTCAGAAAAATCAGAATTTCTTGTTATTTCCTTGACATTACCTCCCATAATTTGAATCATTTTCTCGTAATAGGAATAAGTCGGAGTAGAGAGAATTACATCGCTAGAAGGCTCAATAAACATTGAACCAATCATAAATAATCCTTCATCCGCGCCATTAGTTAATATTAGGTTATCGACATTACATGAACAATAATCTGCAAGTAACTTACGGACAGAAATATATGAAGAATCAGGATATCGATTAATCTCTAGATTATTGAATTCTTTACTAAGTTCTTCGAGCCATTCAATAGGAGTTTTATGTGAAACATTAGTATCAAAACGAGTTATCTCATTAGGATTTTTTCCTATAGAATTAGCAATATCATCAGTAGATGGTTCCCAACTATATGGAACAAAATTTTTCAAGAATTTCCTAATTTTCATAACTTATTGTGACAATTATTATTTCTTTGTATTGTATTAATTCATTTTGAGAAATTTTTATTTAAATTGATTTTAAGTAGGTCGAGATTTAGTAAAGAAGAGTGGGCAGAATGAGATACAAGTTGGTCTTCGTCAGATGTTGCACGAATAAGAGCGTCACGGGCTACTTCGTCTCCAATAGAACCCAATGCAACGGCAGATTCATGTCTAACTACATGGTCAATATCAGTAAGCATGGCTTCAATTAGATGAGTAACACATTGTGGAAAACCTAATTGTCCGAGAGTAAATGCAGCTTCATGTCTGACAAGAGGAGTTTCGTCGTTTTTTAGAATTTCAGACAATATAGGAACAACAGAATTATCTCCAATATCGGCCAATATGCAAACACAACGTGTTCGAACAGATATACTTTCGTCTTGTTGAAGTAAATCTATAAAGAAATTAAGATTAATTTTTTCGAAAGCCTTATCGCACTCAATTAATTTGGCGAGATCTCCATCTTTACGGGTTACCAATTGGTTCTTTTTTTGCAGTATCATGAATATATCAAATTGAATATAACAAAGAATTTAAATAATTAATTAAATTTTCTACATGAATTAGTTTTTAGAGTAAATCATAATGTATTCGTGTGAATAGGATTTATTATGATTAGTATCAGACGATACAAATCGGCCAGTCTTAGGATCTCTAGTTGTAGGAAGACATTTGAATGGAATTTTTCGTTTTATAATTTTGTGTTCAGTAAATCCAACAGTAGCTAATATTTCATCAAAAACTTGCGTATTTGATATATCAACTCCTCGAAGAGCAGTGTTGCCTATAACTACGGCCATTTTACCATTAGTTTTTAATAAATCGTATGATTTATGGAAGAAATTCTGCATGTCGATAAAATAGGAATAGACAGTCTTCGATAATGCTTTACTATGATCGTGTAATGAATCTGCAATCATGCCACCAGTATAACTATAGAGGTTATTGTCATCAGTCTTACGATGGGAAGAGCCAATAAAATTCTGTTTTGATGGAATATCTTTGAAGAAATCTTGGAGAAATGATAAACTAAGTGAATGAATGTCTCGATATTCATAACTAATTACATAGGGTGGAGAAGTAACTATCAAAGAACATTCTTCGTCTTTTGGTAAATCTTGCAAATCACCCACATATACACGCCTATAATAATCAAGATTGTTAAGAATTTTTGGAGAAAGAGTATTTATCAATTGTTCATTACGAATTTCCATTTTTTTTAATTGATTAAAATAACGAGTTATCGGATCGTTTACTCGATTAAGAAATTTTGTTTTATCTTTATGAGGTTTAACGGATCCATTATTCCAATAACTGGAAGTTTTCAGGATATGAGAAAATGCGCATAAAAAGAATAGCTGAAGTTTTCTCGGTTTAATTAATTTAATCTGTAATAAAAGATGATTAAGAACGTCATATGTTTCTTGATCAAACCATTTTGATAGTTCTTTCGGAATATCATATTCGGATTTAGCAGGTAAATTCTTTAATTGACTGTGTAAAAAGAGTTTAGTTTTAGAAACTTTAGAAGGATCAAGTGGAGTGGTTTTTGCCATTGTAATCATATGTGCAACAGGATTAATGTCAGTGCCTAAAGCGATTCTATTCTGAAGAATAGATTCAAGAATAGTTGAACCTGAACCATAAAAAGGATCACAAATTATATCGCCATCAAGAGAATTCTCAAGTATCAAACGACGTGCTAATTGAGGTATGAATTTTGCAGGGTAGCGATGATAGCAATGTGTGAGATAATTTGTATCTTTTTGCGTAAGATTGTCAAAAGACCATGAATTTTCAGTATTAACCTTAGTAACAGGTTCAGCAAGACGTGGACGGATAATTGACATACAATTATCTCGACTAAGTTGTTTTATTCATGCAAAGTCAAAATATTTTTCCATTAAAGTAAGTTTCAATTGAGTTTAATTCAGCTAACCTGAAATATGTTAAAAACAATCAAATTTTACTTGAATAGAGAAAAAATTTCAAAAGTATTAAAAAATTCTTTTAAATTAAGTTTGTATGAAGCAAAAACATACCTTAGTCTTTTAGAAGGAAATGATAATGTTAAAACAATTTCAAGAGATTCAGGAGTTCCATTACCAAGAATTTATGATACGTTAAGAAGCTTGGAAGATAAAGGATTTGTAAAGAAAAAAAATAAGAAATACACTCCTGTTGAGCCTGAAATTGCTTTAGAAGGTCGTATTATCAATACAAGCTATGAATTTCAGAATATTGTGAAAACACAAAAGGATTCCAAGAAAGATATTCTATCAGTGTTAAAAAAGAAACCAGCATCGGAAAATGCTGATGTCGAATTTGAGACGTTAATTGGTGTAAACAATATTGGAAACAAATTCTTAGAGATCATGAAGGATTCAAAGAGGATAACAATCAGTGTGAAAAAAGCATTCGAAGTAAAAGAATTATTTTTAAGTTTCTTAGTAAATTCGAAAGGAAGAAATAAACAAATCACGATTTTGACTCCAAATTCGTATAAGATATCAAAATTCGATGAAGAAATATTAAAAAAATCAAATGTAGAATTAAAGAGACGATCTTATATTTTATTGGATTTGATGGCAACAGATCAGGGAGATGTTATAATTGGCGTACCTGATGCGTCGGGAACTCCAGAGGGTACGATTGCAATTTGGATTAAGAATAAAGAATTTGCAAAATCGTTAATGACGTCTTTAATGGAAGAATAATACTAAGAACTTGAAGTAGTTTCTTTGACTTCTGGTTCTTCAGAACGACCATACACAAAACTACCTATAGCGGCAGCTACGACTGAGAATATTATAACAGAAATAACCAATTGTTGCATATATGGCCAATCATATCCAAGAGTTGAAGGGAGTTGAGATACTGCTGCGGCAGCTAGACCACGAGGCAGCAGCGATGACAATAAAGGCAAATCCTTCATCATAGATTTATCTTTTTTGAGTGTAATACGAAATGATAGATTACGAGCTACAACTAATAGTCCAGTAATAAAAACTCCTAACAATATGATTTTTGTAACTGGTTCAAAGATCATACCCAAATACACGAAAAAGAATGTTGTTAAAAGAAAAGAAATCTGTCCTTGGAATTTCCTCATAAGAGAGCCAGCGTCAACAGGATTATCTCGGAATGATGGAATGAAACCAAATTCTTTACCATTTCCAAGAACTAAACCGAAACATAATGCTGCAAGTGCTCCATTACCTCCGCTCATTTCAGAGAATCCATAGAGCATCAAACAGGTTGTTAAAGTAAGAATATCATCATGTACTACATCTTGTTGAGATGAAATTCTTCCTACTCTTGTAGGAAAGCTTTGTAGAATTTTTAGCCAAATAAGACCTCCAAGCATACCAAAAACAATTCCGATTGAGAATTTACCTGCTATTCCTTGAAGAAGAATAGAAGAGGCACCACCAGAGGTTTCAGGGTTAGAAATTCCAGATAAAATACTTAGAATTGTAACGCTGAGTACTACAACAAATACATCAGTAAACGCAGATTCAATTGTAAGAAATGTTTCTGCTTTTTTATTTAGATTTAATTTATTAACCAATGGAATAATTACTGCAGAACTAGTTCCGCATAGTGCAGCACCAAAGAATAATGAAGCAAGTAAAGCTTCTTGCCCAAACCACTCTCCAGCCGGGATAGTTCCCCAAGATTGGTCAAATACGAAGAAGTTAATTAGATATCCGATAACAGTGAGAACAAATATTGTAATTATTACACTTGTAGATGTAACAAAAAATCCACGTGGAGTTTCTTCAATAACTTGTCGAATTTTTAGGTACATACCGCCATTGAAGAGAATTACAGCAATAGCTAATGCAGAAAGATATGGTGCAATAAAATCTAAACCTGCGGTACTAGCAGTGAAGAATGCCGCAATAGAACCCAAAATAATTAAAAACGGTGTATCTGGAATACCGGTTCTATCAAAGATATTAGATGCAATATAACCAATTATTGTAATTATTCCTATTGAAAAGAAAACTACTTCAGTTTCCATGAAATATTATTCCCCAACTATGATGAAACCAGCATTCATCATTTGTTGATGAATTGCATTACATTTAAACTCTTGAAAGCATTACAGTGTATATTGAAAATTTTCTTATTGTTACTTTTGTTATTAATCATTCCACATAGTGATGCACACATATTAGGGGGTTCACAAATAGAAGTAAATCAAGTAATTTTTCAGTTTCTAACGGACCCTGCTTTTGTTGTAGAAGATGAAGATTTCTATCTAAGTTTCAGTGTACAAGATGCAGCTACTGAAAAGGGATTAGAAAATATACAAGTAACAATTATTTTCTATGATAATAATGGAAGAATATTAGATACAATCGATGTAAAAGGAAATGAGATTATAAAAGGAGATTTTGCAATTAAATATAATTTTGAGAATGATGGCGTATATGATGTAAAGATATCGATATTAAAGGAATCAGATGCAGCAACAATCGATACACAATTCAGAATATTGGTAGCAAACAAATCGATATTAGAAGATTCCTCATTCATAATAGGAATAGTAATTACTTCAATCGTCATAGGATTGATAATAAAAAATCGAGTAATAGATAGATAATCTAAAGTTTAGAATCTTTAAAAGCTTGAAAATCAGATTTTAGAGAATCGGGAATTTCTGAATAGACATCGGTAACCAAAGTGTCCAAACTAGGCATAGGAGAAGATTCTGCCTGGGTAATTGCTTCAGTAATTTGTCTTTCGGTTTTTTGTTGGATTTCTTGTTCAAGATCACGATTCCAGATGCCAGAATTTTCAAGATATTTACGGAATCTTGCAATTGGGTCTTGGGATAACCAATTTTTGTATTCGACTTGATCTTGATACCGCGCTCCGTCGTCTGAAGTAGAATGTGAGGAAAGTCTATATGTTTTAGCTTCAATTAGTGTAGGACCTTTTCCTTCACGGGCTTTTTCCATAGCAGACTTAGTAGCCATATAAACGGCCAATATATCATTACCGTCAACAACAACACCGTCAAATCCATATGCTTTAGCTTTAATTGCAATTCCATCAGAAGCAGTTTGATGAGAAATATTGGTAGAAATAGCCCATTGATTATTTTTACAGAAGAAAACTGTAGGAGTTTTGTAAACACCTGCAAAATTAAGTCCAGCATGAAAATCATTAGATGAAGTTGCGCCGTCACCAAAATAAACAATAGTACCAACTTTATCGTCAAGAAGTTTTGAAGCAAAGGCAGTACCGACAGCGTGAGAGATTTGCGTACCTACAGGAGCAGACGGTGGAACGAATCTTTTAGAACTGCAACCGAATAAACCTGGAAGAGATCTTCCTTTATGTTCGTCTTCAGCGCTTCCGCGCAAATGTGAAATAATAAAATTCAAGGTAACGCCTTTTAGAAGCATTGCGCCTTGTTCTCGATATGCAGGAAAGAACCAATCGTTATTTGAAACACCAAGTGCACTACCAACGGAACAAGCTTCTTCGCCATAAGATGGTAAATAAAAACCAATACGTCCTTGTCGTTGTAAAGCAACCATTTTTGTATCAAGGGTACGTGTAAGGACCATAGTTTGATATGCTTTGATTAATTCCGCTTCAGATAGATCGATACTTACATCTTTGAGTATTTCTCCTTCTGTCGTAATACATTGTAACATGTGAGTCATCTTTGCTAATCAGTGAAACCGGTTTTTACAAGAATGCTTTTTAACGTTTATGATTTTTTCGACAATAGACGAAGATATAATCAAAATGGCAAGGTAGTAATTAAGATAATAACTACAAATAACAGAGACAATTAGAATAAGATAAATGTATGAGGGAAAATTAGTCAATCTTTTGGAGGCATCGCTGATAGGATATGAATTGATTTATGTAGATAAGAAAAAGAAACTTACAAAAATTTATACAGATGAAGAATCTACGTCGTATAATGTATCTATAGCATTAGATTCAGCAAATAGAATAATAGAATTACAGATATTGCAGATAATTTGGGGAAAAGATAATGAAGCAGAAATGACAGAATTAGATAAATTTTCAGATAAAGTAAACAAATATCTTGATTTGGATATGAAGAAGATCACAGAAATGTAAACGCCGGGAGTGGGATTTGAACCCACGAGACCCTTGCGAGTCACAAGCTTACTGAAATATATTCCAGGCTTGCGCCTTACCAGATTGTCCTTTGATCTAGACTACCCCGGCTATGATTCGAAGAAACACCTTACAAAGATAAAATCTTTTATGAATAAATCAATCTTGAGATTCATTTTTTGTCCAAAGTTTGGGATAAGTGCCAGGTTTCATTATTACTCTTTTAGTTTTACAAGCAATTCCTTTTTTATTTTTAGTAATATCATCAGAAGACATTAGAGATTCGGCAAGAGCAATTAATTCACCTTTTTGGGATAACACAGCAATATTTTCAGACATTGAGATTTCTTTAGATAGGTTTAGAATTCCAGGGATGGCCAACTGTGCTCCATGGCATAATGAATCAATAGCAGAGCATCTCACAGTAATAGACTTTAATGGTTTAGTAATAAATTCAACAGGATGAACAAGTTCTCTAAATCTAGTTTCGTCGTTCTCTTTTTGTAGTCTGTATATAGCATCACTTAACTCATGCAATCCTACAAAATTACTATCTTCATTAATGTGCATAACACGAGTGCGTCGTAATTCAATCATAGTAGCACCGCATTCCATTATTTCTCCAATATCATATATTAATTTACGAATATACGTTCCTGCTTCGCAGAGTACACGTATACATATGAGTCTACTAGTATCATCTAAAACTTTAATATCGTAAATATTTCGAATTCGTGTTTGGCGTTTTACTGCAGAACGTTGCGGAGGTCTTTGATAAATAGGTCCTTTGAATTGATTTATACAATCATATAGTTTAGTTTGATTTACGCTATTATGTAAACGGATGATTGCAACGTATTCCTTAGGACCGTATAATAAAATAGGTAAGGCTTTCGTTGCATTGCCAAGACTAATCGGTAACAACCCAGTAACCATTGGATCAAGTGTTCCACTATGTCCAGCTTTAGTGTATTTTAACATAGATTTTACCCAAGATACAACTTGATGACTAGTAGGACCAGATTGTTTGTCGATAAATATTATACAATTATCAATTAAATCGTCAATGGATCGTTTATCTGGATATGAACCAGAATCAAGAATATCAGGTTCTTCATTGAGAATAATCTGTTCGTTATTGTTTGTTTTAGAGTGATTCATTTATGGAACTAATAACAGATTTACAAACTTGATTAATATTCATATCGTTTGTATCAATAATTATATCAAAAACTGATAGATCAGTACCTAATTTCATACTGTATAATTTCTCATAAATTTGTTGATTTTTTGTATCTCGTTCATTAACGATTTTAGTAGATTCTTCGAGAGAAACGGTATCACGAGATCTTAATCGAATAGACCGGTTCTCCTTTGAGGCTTCGAGCCAAATAGAGATTCCATTTGAAGTCAACCAAGGAAGAGTATAACTAGTAAGAACTACATCTCCTTGATTTAATAAATCCATCAAACGTTGATCTACAAGTTTGTCGAAGGAGGAGTCTTGCATTCGATTTGCCAGGAATTTCATTCCGTCGTTGTTATCCCACCAATCAAGACCGGAAATACTAAATCCTTCTTCTTTTGCAATTTCTTTAAGCATATCGCCGCCGGAATAATATTTAATACCAAATTCTTTACAAAGTGAATTTGCAATAGTAGTTTTACCGACAGCAGGCATTCCTGATAAAATAATTCCTTTCATGAAGAAAACTCTAATCTATACCCAAGGAGTTAACAATTGATTCTGCAGCTTCTTTAGATTTTCCATCTGAATTAAGTACAACCAACAATGATGCGCTAGTAAGTATACCTGCAGAAGACAGCATACTTCGTGCAATTTGATTATCAAGTTCAATTGATTCGATAGTTGTAGAATCTCTATTACGTGTAGGATCGTTAGATCTTCTATCAAGTACATCCCGAGGTAAAGCTTCTACAAGAATAAGATTAGTTGGAAGAAGAGACTCCAATATAGGAAGAGGTAAACCAGGCATATAACCAGAAGTGGTTTTGATAAATAAGTGAGTGTCAATTACAACAACATCAGAATCAATATTTGCAATAGATTTTGCAGCATTAATTTGTAATTCTTGTTGTTTGTCAGTAGACAAGGTTCTCATTTCATCACGATCAGAAATTCCAAGTTTTTGAGCTTCTTCAAACATGATTGTTCCGAAAGTAAGATTATCAACTTTAACATCTTTCTGTGCAAGAAGTGATAGCACTTCATTAACTACTGTGGTTTTTCCAACTCCGGCAATTCCAACAATAACAACACGTTTAGTGTTTGACATAAAGAATCAATCCTTGCCGAGGAAACTGGCCAATCCAGGCATCATCGTCTCTAATCTTTCTTTCATGAGAAGTTGATAATAATTAATGAATATGCTGACCATAAGCAATATACCGGTTCCTCCTCCAAATACACCTAAGATATCGGATACAGAAGCTAATAATCCCATAAGTATTCCTCCAATAATAGTAATAACTGGAATGTATCGATCAAGAAGTACTTCAAGAGATCCTTCTGAACGACGGAATCCAGGAACCTGAACATTTGCACCAAGTAGTTTGGTTGCCACGGCTTTTGAACCAAGGCCTCCTATTTCTACCCAGACACGAGCAAAGATAGTACACGCTACTACATAAAATAATACATATGTTAGTGCTCTTAATGGTTCAACAGACAATACTTCGATACCACGAGGAGGAGAAACATAGTATGCAAATCCTCCAATAGGACCTGCAGCAGGATCTGCGACATTAAACTGTGCAAATAGATTTAGGATTGTACTACTATTGGCGGGATTAAATCTAGACCAGACAATTTGAGCAAAGAATGTAAGATTGGCCAATAAAGCGCCTGTAAGAATAACAGGCAAAACAGAGACGTATAATAATTTGATTGGATAAGTTCCTTGAAAACCTCTATATTTAGTAGAAGTAATTGGAATCTCAATCCTGATTCCTTCTGCGTATACAATCAACCCGATTACAGCAACAGTAAGTAATAAAGTAACTAAACTAGGAAGACCGCCAGGACGTAATAATATACTTTCTGGAGAACTAGAAAGAAGTGTAGAAATAGCGTGAGGAATTATTCCAAAGTAAGTACTGCCTGCAGGAATTAATGCAAATACACTCCAAAATATTGTTTGTGATACACCAGCGGCAATAAATAAACTGATGCCACTTCCAAGCCCCCATCCTTTTTGAATTAATTCGTCCAAGAGTATGACAATAAGGCCAGCAAACATAATTTGAGCAATAATTGTGACAGCAGTAGGAAATGGTAGATTTTGTCCAAATGAACCACCAATCATAAAAGCTACAGCTTCTGCAAATGTTACTATAAGTGCAAGAATTTTAGTACCTGCAGAGAATAAAGCACGATCGTCAGGTTTTTTAAAATCTAATTTGATTATTTCTGCGCCTTTTAATAATTGTAAGATTAAACCAGCAGTAACAATAGGGCCGATTCCGAGAGTCATTAATGTGCCTTGAGAAGAGGCAAAGATAATTGCAGTATAGGACATTTGATCATCTGCTCCTGATGCAACGCCGTATAATGGGATTTGGGCCATAATAAGATAAGTAGTAACTGCAACTGCAGTCCAAAGTAATCTATTAGTAAGAGCGGACTTGACTTTAGGTTTCTCTACCTCAGGTAGAATTGATGCAACTTGTCGAACAAAGTCAGTGACTATTCCCAATACTAAGACCTCGGTGAGATTTTTCCGCCAGCTTTTTCAATTTTTGATTGTGCTTGTTTAGTAAATGATGTGACCAGCAATTCATATGAACCTTGTACTGAACCAGAACCAAGTAACTTTTCATAACCAAGTTTTTCTAAATCAATAGGAGTATTGGATTTAGAATGTAAGAATAATCCATCCAAATCTCCTACGTTAATCCATTTTTTTACAATTTTACGAGTAGGTGGATTAAGAGAAGGTTTTGTAAAATGATCAGGGTCATACTTAACAGTCCAACTCCATTTATATTTCATCAATCCTGCATTTCCTCTTCCGCCAGGATGAGATCTATGGCCTTTAACTTGTCCCCAGCCATGGGATCTTGAACCACGTAATTTCCTGATTTTTCTATGTCTTGTTCCCATTTCCATCACTTTATATCATATTTGAGATTAACTTAGGAAGATCAGGATTATAACCCAATGTTCCTCCTTGAGCATACATTCTTCTAGTAGATTTTCGGAAACCTCCTTTTGGCGGAGATAAACGAAATGAAGGTTTAAGATTAGAAATAGAAGATAAATTAATTTTAGCTTCGCTTAGTGCTTTAGCCAAGTCTGCAATATTTGTATAACCATCTTCTTTCGCAAGATCTGCATCATATTTAATTGAATTAGACTTTTCGCCACGAGTAGTTATCAATGATTCAATAATAGAAGAATCGGCATTTGTCCAAGCAACATGATTTTTAACAGTTTGTAACATTCCTTTAGAAATAGGAGTATCAGGAATTATAGTAGCACGAAAACGAGATTCAAGATGAAGATGATGAAGAGTAGTTTTAACACTACTGTTTTGGTTAATGGTGCCACGAAGATTAACAACTATAAATGCCGACATCATAAATCACTGCAAACTCATACTATGAAGTTGTCTAATTGAATCATATACAGCATTAGCTACTGAAGGCATAGTACTAGTTGATCCAAAACTTTTAGACCATACATCTTTCACTCCAGCTAATGCAAGTAAATTACGAATAGTCTCTCCAGCAACTAATCCAAGTCCTTTGGGACCAGGAATTAATTCAATTTTAACACTGCCGCCTCTTCCAACAGTACGATAAGGAATTGAATGATTTGTTCCGCATCTACATTCCCAGCTGCCGCAGCCCAATTTAACAGGAATTATGTTAAGTAAAGCATTTTGAGTTGCACTGTCTATAGCATTTTTTAGTTGGGGTTTTTTACCGGTTCCTACACCAAACCATCCATTTTCGTCGCCAACTGCTACGACAGATTTGAATCGAGTAGACTCCCCTGCATCAGTTTGTTTTTGAACTACGCCGACATGGACTACCAATGATTTAATGTCAGGCATTAATTTATTTACAATTTCATATTCTTTGATTTTCCATCCATTTTGGAATATTGTATCTAGTGATTGAACTGAACCGGATTGGACCAGAGTTCCTAAACGGGTACGTGGAAGCCATATTTTTTCAGGTTCTGGTTGTCGAGGACGACGATTACCGCGACGATCACCGCGACGATCACCGCGACGATCGTCACGACGGCCATTACCAGTAGATTTTTCATTTGGCTTTGAAGTCTCAGCAGCTGGTTTATCTTTGTTTGTTTGTTGTTCACTCATAATTATCACCCATATTTAGAATTTATTTCTTCGATTATCTTTTGTGTGGTATCTGTTTTGAATTTTTCGCTATCAGGAAATATATCATTATTGGCAGGAATATCAATACCTGCATCAATAACGCCTTTCAATGCATAAATAATCTTTGAACCTGAGCTAAATTCTCGTCTTCCGATATATAGAATAGCTTTATCTAAACCTGTAGATTTTGCTTTTTTGCCTGCAAGATATCCAGTGAGATATAATCCATGAAGACTTTTTCCTGAACCTTTCCATCCAAGTTTAGTAATTTGGCTAGAATGACTAGAACTTTTGACTGAATCACCTTCAATCTTTGGTTCAATAAATTGAAATGTTGAATGTTTATTACTAATTCGAATAGAAAGAATTACAGATCTAGAAATAATCATGGATTTACGTTTTGAATAATCAGTTTGGCCTGTTCGTCTTCGTTTAAATATAGGAACATGTGTATTGCGGGTCATGATAACTAATTCTCCCTTTTACGTTCAGTAATTAATTCAATCAGATGTTTAACAGAACGTATGCCACCTGAGCTTGACATTTTATATAATTCCCAGAATGATGCGTTAGAAATTTCTTGTCGGTCCCTAGAAATTTTCAAGCGTTTTCGTTGAGCACGAACTTTTATCATCCAACGACTTTTTTTAGATAAACGAGAATATTTTGCACCTTCTTTAGAACCTTGTGTTCGTCCACGCTTTACTTTTTTCTTTTTCTGTCTTTGTCGACCACGAGAAATACCTTGTTTTTTAGGAATTGTAACAATATCATCTTTCTTAAGACTTCGCATACTACCGCGTGTGATTGCATCGTCCAGTTTATCAACTTCTTTTGAGTTTATTTTGAGTCGATTCTGTCCAACGCCAAACACTCGTGATGCAAGTTTTTTCTTAGTTTTTAGATTAGTCAATTCTATTTACTCCTATGTAGATTTCCTTTATTTAATATTTTAAATCCAAGTTTATCTGCTTCATTAATGATTAATAATCTATATCTTTTTCCAATTTTTGCTGATAATCTAATAGCATCGTTAGATGGATCGAGGTTTTTTAATCCGTCAATGTTATGTATCAATATATCATTATATCCAGAAGGATGTAATCCACGAACGGCTTTGGGGCCTCTATATCCAATTTTAACAATTGCAGGCCAACTTTTCTTTTGAATTCTCATAAAACTATCAAAACCTTTAGGTTTTCGCCAGCGCGAATCAATTCTTTTAAATCTCCATGATTCTTGTGCTCGAAAAGTAGGTCGTTTTTTATTTATTTGTGATCGTAAAGATAAATAATCAGATTTAGATTTAATGGTTTTTTCTGTTGCAGCCTTTGGTTTAGCAGCCTTTGGTTTAGCAGCCTTTGGTTTAGCAGCCTTTGGTTTAGCAGCCTTTGGTTTAGCAGCCTTTGGTTTAGCAGCCTTTGG
>JACAFS010000020.1 GCA_013378385.1 Nitrososphaerota archaeon
ATTGTTTTTTTTAAGGTCGTAGTTACAGCTTATCGAAAACAGCCCAGTATCAGATACGAGGTCAATCCCAGCAGCAACCGCTACATTCCGACAGCAGTAAGGGAAGCAGTCTCAATTCGAGATAATTATCGTTGTGTCAAGTGCGATAGCCAAAAGGATTTGCAGTTTGACCACATTGTGGCTGTTGTTTACGGTGGCAGCACACCACCGTCGGACCTGCAATTGCTTTGTGAGAAATGTAATTTGAAGAAAGGTGTGAGTTAGAGTTAATCCAATTAATGCTTTCGTTTCGGTGTGTGTAATCCGGGCAGGTGATATCATTGATTTGCTGCAATTTACACAAGTAAAACAATATAACTGAATTATATCTGTATAGATATGACTCAATGGAAGTCGTTCCTAGTTGTGGCGCTTTTTTTAGTTGGTTTAACGCCTACAGCAACGTCTCAAGCTGCTGTTGCTTATTCAATTAGTTTCACTGATGGACTAATTCAATTGGATGTTGGGCCAGATTCAGGGAGGTACCATTCAAATTTTGTTACTAATGAGGAATCAAGGTTTGAATTTAATGATTCTATGAAAGATAATGAAAGTATAACGTACACAAACAATGCAGATATTGAAAATAACCAAAAAATTCTTTATTTAACAATTCAAGTAGACTGGTCAATAGAAAATTGGACATATACTAACGAGTTTTCTATGAATGCTTTTGGCTTATCTAAATCTTCATCTGAACAATCTGATTCGATGGAATTGACTTGGCATGTAAATGAAAATTTGACCGTTGGAAGCGTTGCAACGGGTGAAGCACAAAATGAATCTGATTTTGAGAGCTCATTTTTGAAAAATGCACCTTCACTATCAATGTCATTTGATTTTACTGAAGGGTCTTCATTTAATCTTAGTGAAGTATATTTTGAGGTTACTACAAAGATAGTAACATGGGATTTTACTGGTATTGCTGCCGGTGGAGGAATTGATTGTACTGAGATGGTTATTTCCAATGAAGGTCAGGCTACAGTTGATATAGATGTTGCTCTGAGTGGAGATGGTGTTACGGTTTCACCCGGAGCTGTTTCAGTCACACTTGCATCAGGCGAATCTATCGAAGTGCCAATTTGTGTTTTAGCTTTAGCACAGTCATTATACAAAAGTGTTCAAGTTAGTGCATTAGCTGAGGGCCGTGAAACTAATACACAATTAAACCAAGTTAGCAAAAATGCAGGTTTTGCAGTTGTTATTTTACAATATGCTAGCTTATCAGTTTCAAGCGCTCCTGCACATTTACTTGAATGCAATAAGATTGCCGAAATTATTTTCACAGTAATCAACAATGGTAATTATCAAGATACAGTAGCAGTTAACATTGCAAATCTTCAAGAACTGGAAGAAGCAGGTTTTGTTGTAGCACTTTCAGCAGTACAATTTTTGATTGATGCAGGAGGCGAACAGCCAGTTCAAGTTTGGGTGGGTTCCACGAATGTTAGTACGAAATCAGATTATCCTTTAACATTGAATGTTAGTACTACACTGCAAGGTGAAACTGAAAGTGCTAAAAGTACTACAGTAATGAAATTTGTAGATTGCCAAAAAGAAACCGAAGATAAAGACAAAGATGACACAACCGGTTCCAATGAGAGCAAGATGTACGAAGGTGATGATCCTGGTGAATGTTCTGATGAGTCTGATAACGATAGAAATGGACTGTTTGACTGTGATGATGAGGGATGTTCTGGTTCTCCTGTATGTAAGGCCAGTGATCCAACAGAAGTTGATTCCCGTTTATCATCATTATCGCTACTTACGGTAATAACAATGCTCGGAATAATATCTATATTGCGAAGAAGATGAGTGAAGAAGAGAAAAATATTTTAGTTACCAAAAGAAAATATTGGACTAAATTCATGAAATATAATTTGGTAGGTACTATTTTTCTTGTAATCTATTTTTTCGTATTTAGAATGCTCTTTCATTCAGATATAGGGCTCTTTCCAGAGGCTCCAAGGATTATCTCAGAATCTTTATGGGTTGTTGGTTCGATATGTATGATTTCCCTTTTCATCGCTTGGCCATTATCGTTTATAATATATGGCTATCAAAGTTTTAAAATTTATAAAATAAACAGGAAGGAATTGTCAGAGCAACATGAGGCATCGAAGGATTTAACTTCAGTTTCTTCTACCTTTGCAAAAATGGGCCAAGAAACGAGAAAAGAAATTGGAGATGTATTAGACAAAAAGGAAGATATAGATGAAAACATAAATGAAAACAAAGTAACAAACCCCAAAGAAATAACCGAATTCCAAGAGTCTAAAGCTGTTTTTTCAGCAGGTATCTTTCTCATGGCAATTTATGCTATTTCTATTCTTTTCATAGACAATCCGTATGCAGCTTGTATAGATAGTAACATAGAAGAAATGGCAGATTGTATGAATCGGGCGAATTTATTCTTCAAGGGTTTGTCATTTGTGGGTGCAATCGGCCTTATTCTTTCCCTAATTGGAATTTATACAAAACCCCCCCGTTTGATGTAGAGGGGGCCTCCTTCCATAGCGATTCAGGATCGTCTGCGCAGCGCGATATCATTGATTTGCTGCAATTTACACAAGTAAAGCAATATAACTGAATCATATCTGTACAGCATATGCATCCATTGAAATTGTCTCTATTTGCGCTGTTGTTATTGGCAGTTTTTAGTATACAATCTGTAGAAGGTTCACCTCAAGCTACTATAGAAAGTATAGAACCCCAAATACTTAATCTGGATGATTTTGTTGAAGAAGTTGATTGGATAAACAATTCATATATATATGAAAATCATAATAGTTTTACTCCATCAAATCATACTTGGACACATAACTACACCGAACCTGGTGAAAGCTGGAAGTTGCCAAATCCCGTTTGGAACCTGTCTCAAGGTCAAGCGCAGCAAGATGTTGATAGGAATCAGATTTGGGGTCCAGCTTTAAGTTGTGAAGGGGAAAATGGAACACACAATTCAGAATTTTGTATGTATTATGAGGGGGGTTCTGGCTCATTGTTTACAGAAAATTATGATGTGTCAGATTTATCTTATAATATTTCGTTGTATCTAAGTCATAGATACAACTTCGATTATTACGCTGGTTATCCCTCATATAATGGAGGCCAAGTTAGAATCAGTACTGATAACGGCACCACCTGGTCTCTCCTTTACCCTGATGGAGGCTATCCTGGCACAATACATGATGATGAGTCACATGGCAATCCTTTGTATGGCCAAGAGGGCTTTGTCCATTGCGGAGACTGTTCAGGCGTAAGTGGTTCGGCAAGTGATAATCAAGATAAATGGATTACAACTATATTCGATTTAAAACCATATTTTAACACCGAATATGTTAAATTTCAGTTCATAGTTGGGATGTATGGTTATCAATGGCCAGGTGACGGAGAACATTGGTACATTGATGAATTTCATATAGCTGAAAGCCCTGAATATCTGTACTTCTTGGGTAATGCAAGTGACATCGATGGCAACATTACGGATTATCAGTGGAATTCAACCATAGATGGAAATTTTGGTAACACTGAAAACTTAACGTTTATTTTGAATAGTTTTCAACGATTATCTATTGGAAATCATACGATATCTTTTACAGCTCGAAATGAGGAAGGCAATTGGTCTGATGAGGATTATTCCTGGTTATTAATCTTAAGAAATCCAGGTATTGAATGGATTAATGTTCCTGACGATTTTTCAACTGACGTGTCTCCATTTATAGAATTCAGTATAACAACGCCAGTTAATTTCTCAACCAGGTGCAAATTAGATGAGGAAGAATGGTACGATTGTGACTCGACAAATAATTTTTCCAATCTTACTCAAAGAGAACATTCGTTTGCAGTTAATGCAACTGATGAATTTGGATACTATAATCTAAGTTATTTCAATTGGACGGTAATTAATAATCCTCCAAATGTGGATTACTCAGTATCCGAAACGCCAATTCGACAATACCATCCGTTATCCGTTAGCTGTTCTGCGTCTGATTCTGATGGTTATATTGTAAAGTACAGATGGGCTTTAGTTGATTCATCTGACAGGCAAAATACCAGTAAAGATTTTGTCCTTTACGAAGGTGAAAATCCTAATACTACTTTCTCGAATATAACTGTAGGTAATCATTGGATAACTTGTAGAGCTTTTGACAATGATGGTGATTGGAATTGGGTTCAGGCAATAACAAGCATTTATATTAAAAATAACACCAAGCCACAAGCTGACATAGAAGAGATAGTACCTGATTTAGCAGAATACGGAAGGTCTGTAGAATTCTATGGTAATGCCTCAGATGACAATTTTACTATCGAAAAGTATGAATGGAGCTCTAATGTAGATGGAACCCTTTCGAACACTCGTAATTTCACAACATCATCTTTGGGTGCTGGCTGGCATACCATATATTTCAGAGTTCGTGATTCTGAGGGTCTTTGGAGTGATAATGCAAGTAAAGATTTGTTTGTCAATATTATACCCACGGCTTATGCTGGGGAAAATGTGTCTACTACTCCGAATGTTCCAATTCAATTTAATGGTCAAGGAGAAGATGAAGATGGCAACATTACCAAGTACGAATGGGATTTTGACGGTGATGGAATTTACGACTGGGCTGATGAATTCAATGGTAGAGAATTGAATTTGTATAATAATGCAGGAACATATACTGCAGTTCTTAGAGTAACGGATAATGATGGTTCAACTAGTACGGATGAGGTTACTGTCAAAGTTACTGAAAAAGATGTAGTTATTGACCTAGGAGATGGTGAAATTGATGTTGATAATGGTACTATTGAAATGGAG
Source organism: Nitrososphaerota archaeon (assembly GCA_013378385.1). Lineage (GTDB taxonomy): Archaea > Thermoproteota > Nitrososphaeria > Nitrososphaerales > UBA57 > UBA57. The sequence continues at coordinate 4,844 of JACAFS010000020.1, forward strand.
AATGGTAGTTTTGATTTAATAGAGACTGAGGAAGGAATCCCTAGCATTGGAATTATTGCTGCAATGGTATCAATAGGATTGATTGCAAGGTTCAGAAGAAGATAGACCCCCCGTTTGATGTAGAGGGGGCCTCCTTCCATAGTGATTCAGGATCGTCTACGCAGCGCGATGATTCCGATGGCAGCGATTGAAGAGATCAAAGATACTGAAGGTATGCCTTCTTCATCTTCTCCTGCATCTGTAACCGTAACATTGCCTTCATCGTCAATCTGAACCTTCTTCTCTGATATTGTGATTTCTACTGTATCAGTGTCTGTGAATCCATCATTATCTGTTACACGCAAGGTTGCAGTATATGTTCCTTCATTATTGTAAATGTTCAACTCACGGCCATTTTCAGTAGATGACCATTCAAAGATACCATCTCCATCAAAGTCCCATTCATAGAGAATAACGGTTCCATCCTCATCTGTAGCCGCACCACTGAACTGTAACGGAACTCCAGGCGTGCCCGTTGAATCTTGACCAGCTATTGCAACAGGTGATACATATATCCACAATTCTTGAGATACTGAAGAACTCCAAACCCCATCATTGTCCAACACCTGAAGGGCGATAATATGATAGCCAATTGATAAATCACTTGCACTAAAATTTCTTTGCTCACTTAAATTCCCATCAATCGTTGATTTCCATAAGTAGGATACAATGGTAAGATTATCATCAGTTCCAGTGCTGTTGAAGAATACAGTGATTCCTGCCTCTGCTGGTGAAGGGGAAATGGAATCTATTATTCCAACAGGTTGGGAATTAGGAGTTACGATTAGAACCGCAGTAACCCATTCTGACCATCTCTTTGGAAAAATGGTATCATTGTCCAGCACTCGGAAAGAGATAGAGTGGTTTCCGGCAGTCAGACCTGTATGATAGAAATCTTCTTTATCACTCAAAAATCCATCTATGTCTGAGATCCATTCATACGCGGAGATTGTTCCGTTGTTATCAGTTCCACTTCCATTAAAAGAAATTATCCTGTCAAACCTAACTAATGACGGTGTAATAGAGTCGATTACTGCGACTGGAGGTATATTGGGATTAAAAACCTGCACCGTTGCTACACCTATTTCTCTCCCATTTTCTTTGTCATCATCGACACGAAAACTTATGAAATAGCTACCTTCTTCTGTTGGTACCCATTGTGTATCAGTCTCATTGGAGATAACTCCAGATTCTACATACCAAGTGTAAGTTGTAATATTTCCACAACCTCTGACCGCGCTGCCGTTTAGCCAAACAGTCTCACCAATTGCAACATAAAGTGGTTCTGCGCTTGCAGATATGGTAGGTGGCACATCCGAAACTACTTTGATGTTGATGGATAGCTTTGAACTCCAAGTTCCATTATTGTCTTGAACCTCCAGTTTAATCTGATAGAAGGCGCCTGCATCGAAAGAAGTTGTCCAATTGACCTCTTCGGATACAAGTTCATTGTTAAACCACCAGCGATAAGCAACTATCGTTCCGTCTGGATCCGAAGAATTTCTGGCTGAAAAAGTAAGATTCCAACAATCGCAATATTCTGGTGTAAGACCGCCTAGTGAATCTGGTGAGATTGTTATTGCTGCCGTTGGGCCTATGTTGGAAACAACTTCAATATATTTGTCATTATCATATTGGTTGTTCGTGTCGTCCCATTCAAGGATTTCTTCATCCCTGTCAACCCAAGCATAAAACTCATAGACACCTAATTTAGTTGGAGTCCAGGCGTACTCGAAGATAGTAGTATCTGGCGTGAGCCCAACCGTCTTGGAATCATCAATCTTGAACCAGCTGGTCACCGTATCTTCCGGATCTTTAATCCTGATAAAAACGTCAACGTCATCAGCTATTCGGTCTCCTAAATCAGTCTGAGACACTGCGACCTGAATCGTTCTTGTTTCATCTACAAAGACTTCGCCTGTCCCCTCATCAATATCAGTTACAATCAAATCCGGCCTTGTTTCTTTCAATTCGAAATATTCAGCGTAGACAGTATACCAATCCAGATTGTTATTATCTTCGTCCGTTTCTTCGATTACATCCTCTCCATCGACAACAATTCGAACATTCCAAAACCCAGCATCATCAGAGGTTGTACTCCAGTTGACAGCTAGAATATCATCCGATGTGAAAACCTCGCCACCTTCTATAGTAGTTCTAACGGACTTACTTTGATTGGTATAGGTCCATGATTGTCCTGAACAGTCTCCATCTGGGCATTTCATGACCTCGAGATGCATGACTAACCAACCATCTCCGGGCTCGGGTGGTTCTGCATCTCCTTCACCTGTGTTCTCAATCGAATATTTGAAAGATACTGTATCACCACCTACAGGATCGAGAGGTTCGCAGCTTATCGAATCGATACCATTATCCCAAACCCGAAGATCAGGGTCACTACAATCTCCCACACAAACTTCCCACACATCTACATTATTATCTAAATCGGGATCTTCTTCGGTGTTGTTCTCATCCGAATCAATGATAACTGTGAATTTGTACTCTCCATCTTCAGTGTCACTAGGAATTGTATATGACCATTCCATAGTCTCTGGTTCTGGTGGTGCATCAGGAGAAGGCGGGCTTATGTAGGCAAAAGTGTATGGCGTTGGATCAAAATAATTGGTTGGTTCTTCATCTACCTCATCAAAATAGGCCATTATAGTTACAGGATTCAGAGTACTGACGTCTCCTTCATTTCCATACTCGAAAACTACCTCGACGCTTTGGCCTGCAGAAAACTCATCACCATCTATATCAAAATCAACGAAAAGATCAGCATCACCGGTTTCAGGTTCAACATTGATATAATTCTCAAATATACCATAATCACTACTGGAATAATAAATAGTCGCAGAGTAGCAAACTTCTCCAGTCTCATCAAAAGTAATCTCCAGAGTTACAGTATCTGATTCGCCGGCCCCCATTGTAATTGTATCAGACTCGTCTGCTAAATCATCCTGATCACAATCAGAAAAAAGGCGTACGGTTGCATCGTAAGAATCATCACCATTATTTGACCATTCTGCTATAATTTCATATTCAACATTTGCCCTTGGAGGCGGTGTACCAGCTGGCCCATATAGATTGACAACCTCCAAATCGTCTTCTGGTCCGGCCTGAACAGATGTAGATGCCATGGTAGTCAATACCATCATAAAAATGATAAAAGCCGAGAGAAATCGCCAACCTTTCATAATGTTCTAAATAATGGAAAGTAATAAGGATTTGCGAAATACTTCACTCCACAATAACATAGTGATTCGGCATTGAAAATAGATAAGTAACAATGTATGTTCCGCTTCATATGAGCAAAACCTACTTGGTAATATTTTGTTTGCTTGCTACGTCCCTGGCCGGATGCTTATCTGGGGATACAGGTACAGACGTTATTCCGTACGAACCTGGGAGTGCAACACTAATACAATCGGAATGGACAATGACAGAACATAACGTATATTTTCAACAATTTACAGCACCGAGTACTGGTGAGTACACTGGTATGACTATCATTACCGTGTCCACTTATGGATATTCTAGTTGTTCAGAGTATAGTGGAGTTCTTGGAGTTGCCGTATATTCACATAATGCCACCGATTCTAGAGCTGGTGCGCCTAGTGAATTAATTGCGCAGGGAACTTTATCATTAGATAATGTTAGTGCAAAGAACGGATACTTAAGCCATGCAATACAATTTGATGATTCTGCAGATTTGAAATCTAATACAATATATTGGGTTGCTATTGCATCCGAATCTCCGATTGACTCGTGTCGTTTAGAGTTAGGTTATTACGGAGGTTATTATATTGTTGAAACTGATAGGTATGGCAGTACCTCTAAGGTTGATTTTATTCCACCGAGTAACGATTATGGATTAGTGAAGTATATGAACTCAAACAGTTATGATGGCAATGTTACGGGTTTTTCAGCCAGTGGAGGGTTTCCCACAAGTCTTGGTGAATATAGTTTATCTAGTGGAGAATATGCTTATTGGTATCGTATATTCTGAGACTATTCCACAACAACATAGTGATTCAGTATCGTCTACGCAGCGCTATCAACCCAATCGATATCAAGGCAGGAATAAGGGATATTGAAGGAATCCATCCTGAATCATTTATGTCTCCAGGTTCGCAGTCCATTTCTGTACAAGACCATTCACCTTCGCTACAGACACATTGATTGCAACCATCATCTGCCATTTTAATATATCCATTCTGGCAAAGGTCAGATTCATCTTCTGTATTCGAGGCTCCCTCTTCTAGCTTTGGAGATTCCTCTCCTATATTTTCATCATCTAGCATATTCTCAAACAGGTAGACTGTATCTTGGGTGGTAACAATAACATACTTACCATTCGTAGACATTTCTATATGTTCAATGGATATTCCTATGTTGTACTCCCAAAGCAGGGTCTTATTCTCTGTTGCAAGTGTGAAAACATATCCATCCTTGAAGCTCGCGATGTACTTACCGTCATTTGAAATGACAGCCTGAGAGACTTCCTCTTCTGCGTCATATACCCAAATTGGACTATTGCTGTCTCTATGAAAAAGATAGATTTTACCATCACTTGCACTTGCGGTAATGTATTGCCCGTCACTTGACATGGCGATTGAATTGAAAAATGTCCCACCATCTGTCGGAGTATATTCCCAAACAGTTGCATTGCTTTCCTTATTAAATAAATAAATCTTAGAAGAGCCACAATCACCATTGCAATCATGTCCTTCCCCCTTCGCTATAGCGATAAACGTCCCGTCTTCCGAGATAGAAACGTGCATTTCAGGTCCCTGAAATGTAATGCTATTTCGTATAGGCATGAACCTGTATTCCCACAAAGGCGTACTATTTTCTTTGGAAAAGAAGGTAATTTTCCCTTCAGCAGATTCGTTTGCATGCTGTATAGCATAGCCGGCAACGACGAAGTACCCTCCGTCCGCCGAGATAGCGAATGATCCACCTCGATTTATATCTAGAGTATAGTTACTGATTAGCGTACCGTTACCACTTCTCAACAAATGTAGGCCACTCACTAATATATGTTCTCCGTCAGCAGTAATGTCATGCACTCGCGACGATCCTGAAACATTCCATTCCATTTGCCAAAGTGGTGTACCGTTTTCACTTCTAAAAACTGAAAAGTAAGGTGGACAGTGTGCGTGGTCATTTGGATCCATCTCACATTGAGCTCTTGCATGATGGACGATTACGTAATCTCCATTCTCAGATATGAGAGAGTTCTTCGCAGTATCTCCTTCCGTATAGTTCCAAAGAAGCGTATTATTTCTAAACAAATAAACTACTCCATCACTATTCCTTCCAGAGTCCCTTCCTGCAGAGACAATCACATATTCGCCATCTCCAGAAATGGTAGCTGAAAGCTGCTCCGGACTAGATGGAATTTCAGGAGTAAAGGTCCATACGGGCTCTTTCCCCGCATCCACTTCCCCCGCCATCAGCACCAGCGCGAAGCCGGCAAGTAGCAAAAAAAGAAGGGAACGCATTGTCATACTCAAATGTAGTTTGTAATAAGTGTTTTTCTTTGTGAAATCATTCCACAATAACATAGTGATTCAGTACTATTATTTGGCAATCCGGGCAGGTAACATCCTCCAACTCTTCCGTTACATTGAAACCCCATATTCCACAAAGTGTCCGATTAGTATCCTCATCATTGCAATGAACATGGAAAAGATCATCATGCATCGCGCAGGGATGGAAAATCCGCAAGTAATCATTACCTTCCCAGTAACAGTCAGGACATTTCATTGGTAGACCCCGAAAATATCGAGCCTGTCGGCTATTGGGTTTTTGGCGAGTGTAGTTTGTTTGTGGTAATTCATTTGTTGGCGTTTCCTGCGTCAGGAAGGCGCGGCGGAGCGTTGGCTGACGGTTATACTTCAGACAGTAGAATTCGACATAGCGTTGGCTCTGCAGTTGCGTTCCCAAAACATCTCGCTGATAGCCGAGGCTCTCAGCGATATCGAAGACGTGACGTGGAAGGTAATAAAGGTGGCGGCGAGCAAGATTTCAACGACCGTTAGAATCATTCGGGAAAAAATCGAAAATGTTAGTTTTCCGTAGGGTAAAGTACATTTTCGCACATCAATTTGGGGCTATTTTGCCAGTAAAAGACCTATTTAGGGTGAAAAACAGCGATTTCGCCCCAAATATTTGGCTGAACAGGAGTGTTGAGGGATGCCCAAAGGCACTGAGACGTGCTAGCATACCAATGGATTAGTGATGCTAGGTATCCTTACCTCCTATGTGTACACATAGGCTTTCCATGAAACTACATGAAATTAACAAAGAATTTAACAAATTATTACTAACAACACATTACAGAAGTACTACGCCAATCATCAACCAATAATCGCCACGGCGTCCTAAATTTCAGTTTGACGTAATCAGGCCTTTTCAAAAAGACCGTCACGACGATAGCCATTTTGAGAATCAGCTTTGAAAAAGGGTGAGCGGGCTCATTTCATATTTTTCTTCAATTCGAGTCATTTTTTGGAAATACCGTACGGTAAAATAGTTTGAAATGGCTTAGATTTTCATCCCCAAATTTTATATACCTTCAAGAAAAAAGACTTGGTTATATGCGTAAAAATCATAAAAAAGATATAGATAGTACGAAAGACTTCATCAGAAAGGCAGCTAAGTTCATCAATAAGGTGGATCGAAAATTTCGCAAATGGACCCGTTTCAAGAATGAGTACCGGCCAGCCAATAAGCGCTATATTCCAAAGCCGACACGAAAGGCGGTCTTAATTCGAGATAACTATAGTTGTGTCAAGTGCGGTAACCAGAAGGATTTGCACATGGACCATATTATCCCGGATTCCAAGAATGGCAGTAACGAGCTGGAGAATTTGCAGGTCCTTTGCAAAGATTGTAATTTGAGGAAAGGTGTGAGTTAGGCAAAGATCTAAATGTAGATCCGACATAAGCAATATCCTATGGTTGAAAAATTGGATTCTTTCTATGTAATCCCAGGTTACACATTTTTCTATTGGGGATTCACACTTCCTAAGAAGCATTATGAGGAATTCATAGATTTTTTTAATTTCAATGATGATAAATTATTAGACAAAATAACTTTAAAAATTGATGGTAAGAAATATCCTGCTAAAATCCGAATGGCTCGGATTAATAATAAAGGAACAATGAAAGGACGTTCAAATGTGAAATATCCTGAAAGAGAAGTAATTCAAATTTTCTGGGATAAGGAATATGAAACATTGAAAGCTCTTCGTAAATTTTTCATTTACAGTTACGCATCAACAATAGACAAATCTAAGCCTAAATTGAAGGAAGTGATGGAATTAATTCATGTCAAAAATAATGAATTTAGAATAAAATCAATATCTAGGCAAGAAACCGATTTTGATGCCATGTTAAAATTTATGGAGGATAAGAATTTGTTTGGATTTTGGAGAGAAGAAATCTCTAAGAAAAAGAGAAAGCGTAATATTTTTGTCGATTATTCAAGGAAATGGATTCCAGCTTCTAAAGTTAAAGATTATAGTAATCGAAATCATATAATTTATCTACTATATCACTCGGAAAAGAAACAATTGTATGTTGGAAAAGCGAACATAATGGGCGATAGAGTTCAGCAAGGTAAAGGCCGTATTGGGCTTGACAAAGATTGGGATAAATTCATGTTCTTTGAGATTCATCCTGAGTTTAGCCATTTCATAGAACAGATTGAAGCTTTTACGATTCGCTCATTTGCAGCATTAGTGGATAATGATGTTGATATTACACCACTTGTTGATAGAAATATTAAGTTGGTAAACCGGCAGTTGAAGAAGTAAGGATGGATGCTTTGTATGAGACGGTAGCATCCAGACCGCTTTGAGTCGGTGAGACTTCTTGGTTTTAGTTTATTGCTTTCAAATTGTGTCGAGCCATCTCCCTGTAAATTTTATCCTTTATTGTTTTCTCAGGAGTTTTAACATGTATGGAGATGTAAGTGGATAGTTCATCAATCATATGATTTTGATGCAGGCCAACTAATTTCTTGTTTCCTAATTTTGCAGCTTCTTTGTAGTAAGCATGACTTGCATTTGATACAATGTGTAATACTTGAAGTCTAGGATACAGAATTGAATACTGTTCATATTTCCCTAATTCTTGAACATCATGTTCAATTTTGATTGATTTTGCTGACTTAGGTAGCCGGAAAGCCTCTTTACTTTTCCTTTTACGATCATTTGTAGTTATGCCTTTGACAACTTTCTTTTTCAAATCAATAGGAACCGATTTACGAATAAGCTTGTCAACTTCTCCCGAATCCATATGATCGTCTTCAGAAGACTCTTCCATTACTTCTGAAGACATTTTCAAATTTTCGAGTTCATTAAACTCTAAACATGACACAGTTTTTGACAAATAATCTTCAATTTTTCTCGTTTCTCTTTCCACACTCTTAGGGGGCTTATATTTGCCATTAGAAAGAATTCTTCTAGCAAATTCGACTACAGGATCAAATAATTTCATCAAGTAGTTATTCAAATGATTATATTCCAAACTTTTACGATCTAATTTGGTTTTTTGATAGTTTACTGAGAAGTTTTGCTCAACATTCACTTGCCCGTATAATCTTGCCCTGTTTGCTCCCACTCCAATTCTACTATTCGATTCTACCAATCGACCGTTTAAGAAAATATCAATTCCATCATGCTTTTGATTGTGTTCTTTTTGAATTCCAATATACCCTGAGATCTTGAAATGATTATTCTTTCCAGCAACTATTTTGGTATCAAAATCCTCAAATATTTTTACTTTTTTAGCCTTAATATTGTATCTTTTCTTTACTTCGGGCTGATCAACAATTTCAAAAATCTCAGGTTCTTTCCAATAAAGTTGCTTTCCTTCAAAGAAAATATCAAGATTTTTACTGCACATCTTGTAATATGTCCTTGATAAGTTATCAAAAATCTGTTCAAAATCGGGTTCTTTTATATGGCAATCTGTTATCAGAATCTTGGTAAAATGATCTTTTTTAGAAAGTCCACTTTTTTGTTGCAAATCTAATTCCCAATCACCTTTTTTCTTCACTGCATCACAATCGAATGGAATAGTTGTTGCATAATCTTTACCTTCACTTTTTGTTCTAATAAAAATATGATTTCCTAGTTCCAGTGTAGAATTCTTCAACCCTATACCAAATCGTCCAATGCTCTTCTTCTTTTTTGATGCGCCCGCAATCCAACACGTTTCAGGATTCAATATTCCTGATCCTTCATCAGAAATTAACCATCCTTCTTCACCTTTATATCTTGCGAATTCATGTGTTTTCTTTATCTTTGATGGAATCGAATGCCATTTAACAGAAATAGCATTTTTTTGGTACAATATTTTGTACGTATCTTCGGTGTATCCAGCATCTATAGAATTATCTATCAAATCTGATAGACTTTGTTCTATTTCTCTGCCACCGCTTCTCCAACTTTCAATTATGTTGGTGTCTGGCGTTATGTTTATTTTTTTCTTTGTTACTTTTCCCAATTTAATCACCTTTTGGTTTGGTTCATTAGAATCCTACTCCTCTCATGATAATCTCTCCTCTCTTGATCTTGTATGAGAATTTGTGATGATTGTTTGACCCTCTTGCTTTCGTAGCATTAGAAATCATCTTAGCTTTTAGATGCGCTCCTTTGATTAACGTGTTATTAGAAATTTCTTCCCCTTCAAACGTTGTTCTTTTTTGAGGAGTTACAACCCCTATTGGGACTCTTACCAGAGAGCCGCGTTTGATTTCTTTGACCGATATCGGAAATTTAGTTGATAAGACAATTGAGTCAAAGCTCAATTTTGAGTTGAAAGGCAATTGACCGCAGATCAATTTTCCTCCCTGACCATTGCATTAAAGACATCAGATTCTGCGTTAGGATTTTTGTTGTAAACTCTTTTAATCCTTCTGACTCCTGGTTTAGGATATCTTTTAGCTTTTGATTTTAACGTAATAAGTCCATCAAGGAATTCCAGTTCTTGCTTAATATCTAGTACAATTATTTTGTCAACTGCATCTTTGATTTCATCGATTTTGCTAAAATCATAATCCCTAATTGAAATATAAAACTCATCGGTTTCTTCAGAACTACTTTTGGAAGGTTTTACTTGCGATTCCCAAAGTCTATCTTCTACTTCGATTATCCTCTCAATTATGTTGTTCTTTGATTGATGCTTCTCAAATTTTTCAGCAACAGTTGGCTTTTTCTTGGGGATATAGGATCGCTCAGTCTGAACAAATCGTACCAGGTTCTCTCCTCTTTCTCCCACGGCCTTTTCTTGGGTCCACTTCTTTCCAGTTATTTTACCAAGTCTTCTCATGAATGAAGAACTGATGACAGTGGTACTGCTGTCAGTGTCATTAATCTTAATCAAACCATCAGGATTGTCTGGCGTAGACCCAAACATTTTCTTTAGCCTAGTAACTTTTACGTATTTTCCCTCAATGGAACTAAAGTATTCTTCTAATTCTCCATCCGTGATTTTCTGATTTTTTCGTACGGGGCGTGGCTTTCCGCCTTCATAAGTGGCTTCTTCCAGGTGGTGAACTCTCCAAAGTTCATCTAGTCGGGATAGATATTTTTCCGATTCTTCGTATCCAGCATGGCAGTCCATACAGTACCAGTTTCCGCTTTCTTCATCCAGATCTACACGGTGCACGTCTTCTTCATGTTCAAAAGGACACGTGTAGAACGGGTCATTAGGGGCTTGGTGTTTTGGTACGCCAAGTGCTTTTCTGATTCTGTCACGAGCTTGTAGTAGTATTCCAGCCAGTTCGGGTTTTCGCATAATCTGAGAGCCTGTTGAGGGTATTAAAACGTTTCTTTTCGCACTTTAGTGCACCTCATTGCACCTTAATGCACCTTAACGGTATTTTTTCAGTTTATGCCCTTTTTTAACGCATCTTGAGGTAGGCCGAGATAGAGCTCCGCTAGCCCCGAATCCACTAGATATTTTTCATTTTGAGATACGTTTTAATCTCAGTTTTTACAGTTTCTAAATCCAATTTTTCAGTTGAAACCCAGGTTCGATCCTCAAATCTGTAATAAAATTTCTTTTTTTGACCCTGGTCTGTTGCTATGAAAAGTACCGGTTTTTTATTCTGTTGTTCATCCAGCTTATCTTTTTCAGTTTGGTCATATTTTTCCTCACTTATAGACCTTCCACTTCTAAAATAATATCTTTTATTTTTAGGAGAATCATGTATCTTTTCCAATATTTGTCTTACACTCAGTTGTAATATGATCTCAGTAAATGCCCAAATAAAAAAGAGAGTAATTATCCAATTCCACCAATTTAATTCATCATAGTAATAATACAAAAGCAATGGTATGGAGACTAAAATGGCTGATATCTTTATGAAAAGTTCAGCATTACTTCTTTCGGAAATAAGCATTCCATTTTTTCTGTCGGGTTCTATCACAGAAAGCCCATACCCTCTCCAGATTTATGCCTATTTGTCAAAACTCAGGCTTCCCACCTCCGTGAACCTCCTTGGTATGGAATCCTGTCAGACGCGTATTATGTATATCACTTACTACTTCCGAAGTCGAGCCATTTGAACATTGTTATGCGGTTATCTTCCCCCATATTTTGCCAGAATTCCTCATCCGCAGAGACTTCTCTTGCTCCATCCCTAATCCAGTCTAGCATGGTTTTGTGGCTACAGATCCCGGGTCCAATATCATCTACCCAGCATATGTCAATAGGTAATCCAGTAGAAGAATAGCCTTCAATATCATATATTACTCTCCAGAAAGAGTCTTTGAGCCAGCAAGTTCCAATCTTCAAATCCTCTCGTTTTACCATTCCTGCCTTCTACAACACCAGACGCGTGCCTGATTTAAATTTTTACAGTCAAATATTACTATAGTATTACTCTAAGAATATTATTATATACACACTCGGCCCACTTAGAGAATGCCTAAGATCAGTTTAGACATGCCTGCTGAGCTAATGAATGACCTCAAAGAACACACTGGGGACGACACGAAATTTATAAGTTTAGCAGACGCAGTAAGGACTGCTTGTCGTAAAATGTTAGATCAA
>JACAFS010000021.1 GCA_013378385.1 Nitrososphaerota archaeon
CATCTCCACACTTCCTTTTGCGTATCTATATCATAAGCAACAACAAATCCTCTTCCGCCACCGTCTTGCACAGAAGGTCTTGCTATTAACAAGTTCTCAAAAACTACTGGAGCATGTTCTCCAAAGTACAGACCTGTATTTCCTTCTACATCTTTACAAACATCTTTTATTACAAATATTTCTGCTCCATTTAATGCATCCAGTGCTATTATTCTACAATCTGATGCCATCATGTATATTGTTCCCTCGTGATATGTTAGACTCTTCTGACTCAATACGGGCCACCACCATTCTTCATCAACGAATTCCATAACATCTGCTTGATATTGCCATACCTCTGCACCAGTTTCTGCATTGATTGCAATTATTCTGTTATAGAATGTTGCAATGTATACTATTCCACTTACAACTAAAGGCGCCGTTTGAAGACCTAAAGCAGGGGCTACATATGGAATCTTGAATGGATCTTCAGGAACTTGATATATCCAACTCAGAACTAAATTGTCTACATTATCTTTGTTGATTATATCTTGTGGATGAAAATTTGTATTTTGTTCATCTGCTGCAGGCTTTATCCAATTCAATTCCGCATCCTGAGAAATAGCAACAGGTATACTTGTTGCTAACAATAAAAATATAATAAAAAATGAACTTCCATATTTATTTATAATCATTAAATTACTTTGCCTCTGCATGGATTTAAAGGTTAATAAAATATTGCAAAATATTAATAAGATTATTATGGAAATTTCTTATTGATAATGAAGAAAAATTAGTTGATAAGCATCTTCTTGATGCTTATCGTATATTTTATGAATTATGAAGAATTCTTCTACTAACCTATGCCTTTAGGTAAGTCACTACCTAATCCTAAGCTTTGGAATTCTTCCACGTATTCTTCTTCTTTCTTAACGTGTTCTTCTTTTGGATAGTGGATGAATCCTTTGTCTAATGCTTGGCTTACCCAATATTCAGTAACAGTTCCAGGTCGTGCTGGTACCATTCCATCTAGTGTTCTTCCTAGTTCATTCTGCCAATCACTACTGCATATGAAGTTAAAGAATAACTCTGCTGCACCTTTGTTTTTACCTGCAGCTGTTAGACCGGCACATCTTGCTATGGCTGATGGTGGAATATCTGTTAATACGAGTGGTTTCAAACCTCCTTCTCTCATGTAAGAATAGTCATCTCCCATTCCTTGTTTACGAAGTGTTGCTGGTAGACCAAAAACGTGTTGGCCCAGACCTAGATTATGCGTCATGTGTAGAAGACATTCATACGTAGCAGGCGCAACATTCTTTGCCATTGATTTCATAAGTTCGGTCCATTTACTTTCACCTATGTGTTCTTTTAATGAAATTAAATAATAGAATCCCATCTTTCCTTCAGGAAATCTTACAAGTGACTGAATTGCATGACTTGTCTGAATTTTCTGTCCAGCTATTCCTACTTTTCCGTTAACTTCACTCCATTTTGGATCAACATATTCATCAAATGTCGTTGGAAGATAATCTAAACCTCCTTTGTCGGCATATAGCTTATTGAATAATGCATCATTGTAAACAACTCCTGTTGGCTCAACTGCCATTGCTGCCCATGTGGCTTTTTCATTTTTAATTATGTCTGGCCATAATTTGAGATGCGTCTTCTTTATGTATGAATTACATTCTCGCAGCATTCCTTTGTTTGTCATTTGTATTAGCATGAATTGTGGCATCATTACTACATCTGCAGTACCTGGTTCGATATGCCTGTTGTCTCCATCACTTGGTAGATCCTTGAATAATTCTGCCTCTCGTTCAATTCTTCTTTCAATTGGTACTGGGTGGGATGAAATATATTCAACATGTAGATTTAGGTGTTCATATTTCTTACGAAATGCCTTGACAGAATTCTGTAATACTCCTCTTAATGAAGCATATATGATTAGTTTTCCATCTTCTTTTGCGGCTCTTTCCATTTCTTTTAATTCTAGATTCTCATATCCTTGTGTCATAGCATGTAAATTATAGATTTGATTTAAAACACTATATGTAGAATTATTCTAACTTAGTCACTTAGATTGATTATGCCTGTTGATTTAATCCAAATCATTCTTTCACAACATGACATGCTGAGTCTGGTATCTCGATATATACATCTTCTCCACTCTCATGAAGAGAATGTATTGTTTCATTACTTCCTTCTTCAGGAATTATAAATTCCTCTATGCTCTTTGGAACTTTTATTACCTGATCATTAACTATCATCTTATACTCAACAATTTGACCTGCATAAGTTGCACTTTTTATTTTTGCAGGTAAAAGATTATCGACTGGCCTTTTATTATTATGAATGACTACTTCTGTACCTCTGATCAATATTCCGACTTCTTCATTTTCATTCCAGTCTCTTTGTTTTCTACAAACAATCTTGTGATTTCCTATCTTTATCTCCACAGTTTTTTCTGAATTATTTGAAACATTTCCTTTTATTAACGACATGTCTCCCAATATAATTCCAGCATAAGAATTTGGAGGATCTCTCAATAAATCTATCGGCGTTCCTGTAGCTTTGATTACTCCTTTATCCATGATGATTATGTGATCGCTCAATGATAATGCTTCAGTTCTATCGTGTGTTACATATATTGTTGTTAATTTTAATCTTCTTTGTAAATCCTTCAATTCAGTACGCATCTCATCTCTTAATACTACATCTAAATTACTAAGCGGTTCATCTAGTAATAATAGAGTTGGGTTGTATACCAATGCTCTTGCTAAAGAAACTCTTTGTTGTTGCCCTCCACTAAGATTTGGCACTAACCTGTCTTCGAGTCCATTTAATTTTACTAATTTTAATATATCTAAAACTTTTTTTCTAATTTCATCCTTTCCCATCTTTCTAATTTGTAAAGGATAAGCAACATTTTCAAACACTGTCATGTGAGGCCATAGAGCATATGATTGATACACCATTCCCATTCCTCGTTTTTCAGTCGGAGTAAACAAGTTTTCATTCTTAGAAAATAATACTTGATCACCCAGTTTCATCTTTCCTCCATCGGGTCTCTCAACTCCCACTATACACCTCAATACAGTTGTTTTTCCACATCCACTAGGACCTAAAATCGTAACAAATTTTTCACTAGGCACTGTAAAATTAATATTATCAACAACTAAATTATCCCCAAATCTTTTTGTTAATTTTTCAATTATCAGTTCAGCCATATCTAATCACTAAGTTGTTTATGAATATACTTTGTAATTTATTAATAATTTCATATCTAGAAATTAGTGGTAACGACACTTCGAAAAAGCAATGTTTATCTTAAACTAAAAATATCGTGTAACATTTGTCATCTAATGTATCTAGACGTAAATTTTTAGGTTTAGCTGGAGCTGCAGTTGGTCTTGGCGCAGCTGGCTATTATGGACTAAACAACCTTGGTCAAAGTCCTACTACAACTGAGCCTGGTGCCCCTGGCGCTCTTGCTGATCGATATACTCGTCTTGCATTACCAAAAAATCCACAAAATTACCTTCCTGACGAATATGTTGACTTCATTCGTTGGCTCGAATCAGTCTCTGAAAACATAGCCGGAAATAGTTTGAGAATTGCCATAGAGGCTGAAGTTGGCCCTCGTTCATTACATCGTAATCGTATTGATTTTGAAACATCCACCGGAGTAGAGTTGAAACTGGAATTTGACATCTATAAAAATAATCTTTCAAAATGTTTATTGGCGGTTTCTACTCAATCTCCAACTTTTGACATAATGAATATCGACGTTTCTCAAGTAGGTCGTTTTGCCCCACATATATTGACTATTGAACATTTAATGGAAACCTATCCTGAACTTACTTATCCAGGACTTAATGTAGACGACTTTGTAGCTCCTGTAAAAAACTTCACATGTACTTATCCACCAAGTCTTGGTGCGCCTTGGAATATTGATTTTAATGGAACCTTCACTCAATTCCCTCAAGAAGTTCCTTTAATGCTTCGTTTTTTTAGAAAGGACCTATATTCTGAAGAAGGCCGTGAAGTTGGAGTTACTTGGGATGAATATCTTGATGACATAAGACATTTTCATGATCCTTCTAGAACGAAATTCGGTACCGTATTAATGGCTGCTAAATTCCCATCAATAATTATGGAATTTCATAATTGGTTATATTCATTTGGCGGTAAACTCTGGGATATTAAAAAAGACGGTCATATTACTGCTGATATAAATAGCGATGTCGCTGTTTCTGCATTAGAACATTATTTAGAAGTAAGTAAATACGCCGAACCTAATTCTGCATTCTATGGATGGGCTCCTGCAGCTGAATCAATGTCTCAAAGACGAGCTGCTACATGTATTAATCTCACCGAATTTGCATCTTTGATGGACATTCCTGGAGAATCTTATGTAGTTCGTCAGGTAGGTTATGCTAGAAACCCTGTTGGAGACGCCGGTGCATCCCATCATTATTCTGGTGCAGGTTTAGCTATTCCAAAATATTCAAGAAATCCTGCAGCTGCATGGGTCTTTATTCAATGGGCTACTGTAGCTTCTATGCAATTGATTGCAGCTATGGATCCACTAGCTCTTGCAGTACCTACTAGAAAGTCTGTTTACGAAAATCCAAATGTTCAAGAACTAGTAAAAGAAGGAACTATAAGACATTTTGACACTGTTAAGAATGCTATAGATAGAGACGAGATTAATATTAAACCCGGATTCCCTAAATGGGATTCAATTGAAGGCGAAATGTTAAACCAACTTAATCAAGTTATTCGAGGTAACCTTTCTCCTCGCGACGCACTAAATATTGTTCAAAAGCGAGCAGACGATGTAGGACCTTTTACTTTCTAACTATAGTAAATGCTTAATAGTTTGATTATTATTGATTTATCAGGGGAGATTTATGTCAACAAATATTATTGTAGATGCTGTCAACGTTACAAAACAGTATGGCGATTTTAAAGCACTAGATGATTTATCACTTCAAGTTGAACGTGGTGGCGTCTGGGCATTGTTAGGTCCAAATGGTGCAGGTAAAACTACATTTTTGAAATGTTTGTTAGGTCTAAAAGAATTTTCAGGCGAAATTAAAATTGATGGTTACAATATTCAGAAAGATCCAAAGAAAGCAAAATATCAGATTGGATATGTTCCACAACATCCTTCATTGTATAATGAAATGTCTGTTCAAGAATCGTTAAGATACTTTGGTGATATGCGTGATGTAAAACGTTCACGTCTACGTGAACTCCTAGAATTTGTCGGCCTTGAGTTATGGGCTCGTCAACCTGTCGGAGCATTATCTGGCGGAATGCAACAACGACTTATGCTTGCTATTGCTTTACTTTCTGATCCACCAGTTCTTCTTTTAGATGAACCTACTGCAAATCTTGACGTTAATCGTCAGGTTGAATTTAGGAACTTAATTAGCCTGCTTGTAAAAGAAGGAAAAACAGTCGTTCTCACTACTCACTTGTTAGGTGATGTTGATCATATAGCAGAAAAAATCATGCTTTTAAATAAAGGACGACTTGTTGTAAAGTCCTCAGTTAGTGATCTATTCAAACAATTAGATTTGACTTCTCAAATGTTTGTAGAAATTACTGATAGTGCAAAGGAACAAGATGCTATTTCTGCACTAGAAAAAGCAGGGGCCAATGATATACAAGTAAAAGGTAGTTGGTATGAAATGCGTATTGATCCATCGAAGAAAATATCTGTTATTAATAATTTGCGAGAAAAAGACTGCACAATTAATGATTTCAAAATTGAAGAACCTAATCTTGAAGACGCATTTAAGAAAATTACATCAGGAGAGGAAAATTAATGACTAGTCCATTTCTTATGATTATGAGAAAAGAACTGAAAGATTCTCTTCAGAGTAAATGGCTTATTACTTTCGGTGTAACTTTCTTCTTTCTAGCACTTGGTGTGCCTTATATTATTCTTGGAGCTGGCGGTTTATTGCCGGGAGATTATCCTGGTATGGTAGTTGGAACGCTTGTCACACTTGCAGTTCCTCTTGTCCCATTAGTTTCATTAGCTATGTCTTCTACCACTATCGCTGGTGAAAGAGAGGTTGGAACTATGGAATATCTTCTTGCACAACCTGCAACAAAATTTGAAGTATTCTTTGGTAAATATCTTGGTTTAGTAACATCTCTTACTTTGGCAATGTTCTTGGGTTATGGCGGTGCCGAGCTTATTGTTTATTCTACTAATCCTGAATTTATTGCTTCTTTCATCTATGCCTTATTATATTCACTAATGCTTGCTGGCGCATCTGTCGGTTTAGGATTCATTGTATCTGTTTCAGTAAAAACTCGTGCTGCAGCTATAGGTACTGGATTATTCTTATGGTTTGTTCTAGTAGTAATTTATGATAGTGGTTTCTTAGGTGTTATTACTGTTGCACTCGACGCAGATTCATTGTTAGTTCCTCTTACTTTAGCGAATCCTGTGGAAACAACAAGAATACTTGCTTTAATGCATATGGCTGAAAGTCCACTTAGAGGAGAACTTGGTCCACAAGCTGCATACTTACTACAAAACTATGGATCAATTACTGCATCAAGAATACTTTCAGGCGTTCTTGTCTTATGGGTTGTAGTCCCAGTTGCTATTTCATATATTATCGTCCGTAGACAGGATGCAACTATATATTTTTTTTATAATTCTCTTTTTGAATTTTTATTCAAGTAGTATAGTATTCCTGTTCCAGCAATTCCTAAAGTAAGAACTGAAATTACAATTAAAAGTTCATTCGAAATCTTCTGCCCAATATCATTACTTTCTTCTGTTTTTTGCACTATGATGATTTCACTTTCAGTTTTTATGTATGTTTGTGAACCATCGAATTTTACTTGTACTTTGTATACTTCTTCCAAAGCTTGGAATTGAATGTTTGAATATCCTTTATTGTCTGTGATTTTATTTGTAAAAATCCTATCATTAATATAAAAAACCAATATTTGATTGTTCACAGGTTTACCATCCGCGTTGAATAAATTCGCCGATACATCGACTATATTGTCCTGCATCTTATTATTAACAACTGACAATTCGATTATTGTATCTTCTTTATTCGTCGCTTCAACATTCGGCGATATCATTAATATTAACAATAAAATCGATTTGTACAATAGTCGCATTATTATTAATCATATATGAATAAAATATTAGTTTTTTGATTAGATTCTTATAATAAATTCTTAATCTAACAGCCAATTTATATAAAATAATTGACCAACATTCCCCATGACTCGACACATAACTATAGTTGGGTTACTAGTTGCTTTAATTTTGGCACTATCCTCATTTGCATTAGTTGCTAATGCATTTGATCCTGGAGGTCCTCCAGGCGGCGGTGGTGTACCAAAAGTAGTTACTGGTAATTGGGAATTCATTAACTATCAACCTACTGGTGGTAGTTATAGTCCACAGTTCGAAATAAACAATGAAAATGCTCAATGGTTGGAAATGAAATGGTTGTTTCCATACCCAACCAATGACTTCTCTTGGGGTAACTCCCAAGCTGGTTCAAGCGCACCAGTTCTTATTGTTGACGGTGTTGCATACGTAGGTAAAAACTCACGTGCAATACATGCAGTTGACGCAAAGACCGGTGAAGAAGTTTACTTTACTGATGAACCAGCAAACTTATGGGATGGACCTGCAATTACTGCAGAATATCCATTCTTCCAAAGTGCATGGGGACACACTCATGCTATGAATTATTACCGACAATTCGGCGATAGTGGCTGGTTAATCACAAGTAGTCAACCTTGTCTACTTAGTGCATGGAACGCAGCCGATGGTTCGTTAGCATGGCAAATTGGTGTTGAAACACTTTGTGGTACAGTAGCTCAATATGGAAATCCTGATGAAGGAATCATAGGAAGCTTAGGAAGCAAAGGTAGAATTTCAGGTCAATCAAATCACCCTCCAGTATTTAGTGGAGATACAATGATTTGGCCAATCATGGGAGCCAGTGGCGGAGGAGGAAGATCTTCTGTCAAAGGATTCGACATGTCTGATCCAAGTAACCCTGTAGAATTATGGAACACTTGGTTAATGCCAGATAATCGTGGTACACAGAAAAACTGGGCTATTGACGCTTGTACAGAAGCAAACGGAAATGGTTGGTATTTCTCTGCACCTGACTTCTTTGAAACTGGAAAACTTGCAGTAAACTGTACTGAAGTTCCAGACGAAGCAGTTGTAAATGATTGGATTAATATGAAAGAAGGAACTCCTCATTTCGGTGAAGTCCATACTGCTAGCGCAATGTCAGTAGTTTGGGGTAATTATCCAATTGATGCGGAACTCGGTTTAGTATATATTGGAACTGGAGATGTAGGACCTTACAGTAATGCATCATACAGATTTGGACCTAACTTATTTGGTAGTGCTATAGTTGCACTTCAAGTAGATACTGGTAAAATCCAATGGTGGTTCCATTCTAATCCTCACGACTTGTGGGATTGGGACTGTTCATGGGGTGGCATAATGGCCAAAGCTCAAGGAACAAAAGTCTTAATCAAAGGTTGTAAGAACGGAATGGCATATGCATTGAATGCAGCCACTGGTGAACCTGTATGGGTATGGGAAGCTCCAACAACTTGGAGAACTGCACCTGGTACTAATTACGGTCTTGATCAATTCGGAAATGCAGGAGAAGACGGTGAAGCATGTTGTCGTATGACAAAAGAACATATGGATAAGGATTGGTTGAACGCACCTAATCCAGAACCTGTTATTTGGAATCCATGGTTAGCCGGAGCACTTGAATCTGATATGGCTTACAACGGCAAGCACATATTCGTTGCAAATTACAATGATCCACGTTGGACAACAACTGGTAATGTTGTAGAATTTGGTAACCAGGCAAGTAATATTCAGGCAAGTGGACATCCTGTCAACACTACAATCTATGCAGTCAATATTAACACTGGCGAAGCAGACTGGAGTGCATTCATTCCTGATGTAGGATTCCGTGGTGGATTGATGGCTACCGGTAATGCTGTATATGGATATGCAGGTGATGGAAATCTATACATATTCGATGCAAACACTGGTGAACTAGTTCACAAAAAATTCTTCGGTGTACCTGTTAGTGTAATGCCAACAATTGGCGCTGACTCTGATGGAAAGCACAAGATCTTCATTCACGTAGGTGGTGGTGGTGGTTTCGTATATGGAAACACTGCAACTGAAGGCTCACTCGTTGCTTTAGGTCTACCTGACGTCTTACCTGAAATTGAAACTATAATTCAAGAAATAGAAGTTGTAGTTGAAGAGGTAGTTGAAGTCGAAAGAGTAGTCGAAGTCGAAGTCTCCGTAGAGAAGATCGTTGAAGTCGAAGTTCCTATCGAAACAGTTGTTGAAAGAGAAGTAAGTGTAGAAGTTACTACTACTGAAGAAGTCATCAGCCCAGTATCTTATGTAGCTATTGGACTTGGTGTAGTTCTAATCGTAGTAGCTGGCGTTCTATTCCAACGCTCAAGAACGACATAATAATCTAGTTGTCCCTTCGGGGACAACCAATATTTTTTTTAAAATACAAAATTTCTGATATTCATTATTACTTAGTATGTTTCATTATTTTTCTAAACAAAAATTCATAAAACGTGTTTATTAAAAAAGAATTTACAAGTACTATATTATTCTACGACTATTATTGTTCCTTCCATCCAAGGATGTGGCGGACAAAAATATTTGAATTCACCCACTTCGTCAAATACAAAGCTGAATTTATTATCTCCCGATACAAACAAAAATCCAGAATCAAATAAACCATTTTCTTCCGTAACTTGGTGATATGGAACGTCTCCTCCAGCTCCTGCCGTCTTGTCTCTCATTATCCAAGTAACTGTTGTTCCTTTCTTTACTTGTATTTCTGGTTGTTCAAATTTTCCCTCGTTAATTGATAACCTTACATCTCCAAATTGTCCACCATTTTCTAACGTAATTAATTTACATGTATACGTCATTGGATTTTCTGGCGTTGATCTTAATTCTTTACCGAATGGACAATCATTCATCTCATCTGCAATCTCTTCTTGAATAATTTGCTCTACAACTTCTGGTAGTTCTGGTTCTATCACTGGCATATCTGGATTTTCTATAATCTCTATTTCCTGTTCAATTTCCTGTTCAATTTGTTCCTCTTCTACTTCGATTTGTTGTTCATTCTCTTCTCTGTTCTGTTGATCAGAATTCAATTCTACAGGACTTGGATAATTTATTAGAAATAGCATTCCTATTGCTACTGCAAATATAATTATAATGATTGGGAAATTAAAATTTCCTGACTTTGGTTCCAATAATTATTTCATAATATTATTTGTTATATACTTTCATAAGATTTCCAATGATGCCCACCCCAACTGTGAAATTATGTTCTCTCGAACAAATTTTAGACATATTTATATATGAAATTTTCAATTTCTGATAAAACCTATTAATAACTTTGAATAATTTATTTCGTGAGACAAATCCAACTATTCGTATTATTTATTTTATTAATTGCAGCTATTGCATTTCCTCTTAATCTTGGCGATAATCCTACAATTGCATCAGGTCAGGAATTGACTAGAGATATGTCAAATTGGGATATGATTAATTATGGCAAGTATGGCACAAGTTATAATCCTCAATCAATGATTAATCGTGATAATGCAGATAATCTTGAAATGAAATGGATTTATCCTTATCCTCCAACAACTTATCCAACTATTGGCGGCGCAAAAACATATGCTGGTTCGGGTTCACCTATTTTGATTGTTGACGGTATTGCATATTCTGCAACAAATCAAAGAGCTCTTGTTGCTGTTGATGCCGAAAGTGGTAGTTTGATTTGGAATGATATAGTTTCTTATGATAATGATATTTTACAACAAGACTATCCACACGTTAAAGGAATGTTACCTCATACACACGCAGTAAATTATTATGATGATAGAGGAATAATTATTCCAAGTTTACAATCTTGTCAAATTGACGGACATGATTCCCTTGTTGGAGATATCACTTTCTCAATCACAGAAATGTGTGGAACTGAGGAAGAAGCTCGTGCTTGGGGAAATCAAGGTTATTATGCTAGTATAGGAACTCATCCTCCACAATTTTATGGAGATATTATGGTTGTTCCTGTCATGGGTTCATCAGGTAATGGCGGACGATCATTTATTGCAGGCTATGATGTAAGTGATATGGATAATCCAGTAAGAATTTGGCAAACATTTTTGGTTCCACCTGCAGAAGGAGATCCAGAATGGGCATTACATCAATGTGATATAGGATGGTTCTTCTCTTATCCAGAATGGTTAGACACTGGTAGACTTGGAGTTCCATGTAATGAAGTTCCTCAAGAAAATCTTATGAATGACTGGATTAATCCACAAAGTTCTCGTAATGAGCTTCATACTGCTAGTACTATTGCAACTGTTTGGGGACATTATCTAATTGATGAGGAAACAGGTATTGTTTATCTTGGAACTGGAGAAAGTGGTCCTTATCCTAATGCATTAAGAAGACCTGGTGTTAATCTTTATGGAAGTGCTATTGTAGCTCTTGATGCAACTACTGGAGAATTTATCTGGTGGTATCAAACAGTACCACATGATATGTGGGATTATGATTGCTCATGGAATGCAATCCTTGGTGAAGTAGAAGGTAAGAAAGCTATATTCAAAGGTTGTAAGAATGGATTCATGTATGCACTTGATGCAGCAACTGGCGAACCATTTTGGATCTATCATCCTCCTAGTGTATGGTTGCCACAACCTGGAATGGCATATCCTGATCCAAAGAATATAGAGGATCTTCAGCGTGCATGGCCTACATCTCATGTCGGCGAATCTCCAGATAATTTAACTTTTCTTAGTGCAAATTATGCAGGAATACTCGAAGCTGATATGGCATATGACGGAGAGAGATTATATCTCGGTTCATTTAATATGCCTGTAAAAATTTGCGTTCCTGAATATCCTAATGATTTTGGCAATACGCTTAATATGTGTGTCTCGGGCGAACATCCTACAAATTCAACAATTTATGGTTTAGATGCGAATACTGGCGAAGAGCTTTGGAGCTTCTTCATTGACGGCGCTGGCTTTAGAGGCGGTCTAACAGTGTCTGGAGGAATTGTCTATGTACCTTCAGGAGATGGTTGGTTATATCTTCTAAATTCTGAAACTGGCGAAGTTATTTCAAAGCGTTCCTTTGGAATTGGTTTATGGACACAAGCTACAATTGGTGCAGATAGTTTGGATAATATGAAAGTATTTGTTAACACTGGCGGTATGTCTATTGCATCTTGGGGACAAACAGGAATTCCAGGTGCAATGATTGCTTTAGGACTTGGTGATGAATCTAACGTTGTTATTTCTGAAGAGGTAGTAGTTGCTCCTGCAGATCCTGGCGAACCTGCCGCTCCAGCTCAAGTTCAAGAAGTAGTTACAGAAATTGAAACAATTAGAACCGAAACAATAATTAGTCCAATTTCATATCTTATGATAATTATATCATTTATTATTCTAGCAATTTCTGCTACTATGTTCATTACAAGTGGAAATTGGAAACTTGGATCTTAGTGTTTAGTAATGGCTACATTAACAAGATCCGATAGAACTAAGGTGGCCGCAGTATTCTTTCTTATAGGAATAATTGGAATTGTCGGAATAATTACATACCCTTCTATTCCTGTTTTTCCTGACAATGAAATAGTAAATGAACCAGTACGTGTTGTTGAAGTTGCTGTTCAAGGGGAACAACGTGAAGGTGAAGAACCCGCTCAGGTTGAAATAGTTGAAATAGTCGAAGCTGAACCAATAATAAGTGGCGATCATCCACAAAAAGAATTACTAAGAACTACAATTGATGAATTTCATGCAGCTTTTGGTTCTCGAGATAGCAGAGAAACTCTAACTTATTATTCAAATA
The DNA here is from genome assembly GCA_013378385.1 of Nitrososphaerota archaeon. Classification (GTDB taxonomy): domain Archaea; phylum Thermoproteota; class Nitrososphaeria; order Nitrososphaerales; family UBA57; genus UBA57. Next base: position 12,938 of record JACAFS010000021.1, read on the forward strand.
ACAAAGCTACTTATGCTGAGTGGACTGGACAAGCAGGCGCTTTTGCAGGCAGTTACAAAGGCTTTAACAATATACGAATTCTGATTTCTACAATTCTTGGAAATACTATGACCCTTGAACTCAATATGATTAGTTATGAAGTTACATTTACTGGAGATCAAGCTACTGTAGTTCACAGTCTTTATAATCACGGTGAGGGAAAACTAATTGGCGAATTCAGCATGGAAGTTAATGCGGTTTCTGTATGGGAGTTCTCTGATGGCCAATGGCTTATTATTGATGACAGATGGGACTTTACGAATTTTGAAACTGAAGTAGTTGCTGAAGGAACTGTATTTCCATTAAAATGGTACAAATATGGAGATTTCAGCGTTCTAAATCGCAATGTAGTAATCTCTTATGAAGAACTTGGGATATTTGACAATCCTTAATCAAATGCACTAATTCTTAGCCTTTCTAAAAATCAATCCAGAAATAATTATCAATATAATTGAAAATCCTAGTATTATGTATGAAATCGGATTGACAATTTCTTTTGTTATTACAATCTCTTTCTCAACAAACACTTCTACTTGATTCTCTTCTATTCTATCTGATATATTTTCAGGCAACCCATATGCAAGCAATGCTCCTGGTATTGGTTCAGACCTTCCTAATATCCCTCCAGTTCCTATTAATGAAAAAATTTTGATATTCCCATCCTTGTCTGCTCCAAAAGCTGGTTGAACTGGACATTGATGCCCTTGTATTCTTTCCCACAATAATTCACCGTTCTCTTCATCCAATGCTCTTATCACTCCATCTGTATCACAAAACCAAATCATCTCTCCTGATGCAGTTACACCCCCTCTTATTCCAACGTTATCAATGTCGTATTTCCACCTTAACTCTCCAGTTGCGGCATCATGGGCCCATACTGTTGCATTAGATGCAAATTCTTGTTCAGAATATAATGAGATTCTCCCCCATGAATTTCTCATCGATGGTTCAACAGCTGTAATTTTCTGCAGTGACCATTTATGATAAGTTGTAGAAAACACCTTTCCATATGCAAATGCCACATCAGATTCTGCCCCGCCTGATTCCTTTCTCCAATTTGGTTCATTATTTGGATAAGAAACCCATGGCTTGTTCATATCCTCTTTAATCATTGGATCTAAAGCGAAATCAAAATTTGGTTGTGGCCCTATATTTCCTCTTTTCACATGCGGATGATAATCTGTACTCCATAGTAATTCTCCTGTTTCTGCATTCATTGCATAAAGGTATGCTCCTTTACACAACTTGAACACTGTTTCGGTTCCTTCTACATCCGCTAATACAGTATTCCACGAACAATCTAAATCTCCCAAGTCATGTGATACAATTTGATGCCACCAAAGTAGATTCCCTGTCTTCGTTTCTATCGCTATTACCGAATTACTGAAAACATTTGGCCCTGGTCTATATGTTGCATTCCAACTTGGCGATGGATTTCCTGTTGCCAGATAAGCTATTCCCTTATCTTCATCCACTGCCCATTGACCCCAGCCTATTCCTACATCTCCCTTTCCAAAACCACAATTGTCTGGGCATTCACCCCAGTCATTTCTTAAAACATCTTCTGGAATCTCGGTCGCCTTTATTCCTTGAATCCAACCCTTGTCTGCTACTCTTATAGTCCATTCCGGGTCTCCCACATCTTGCGGAGGCATAATATAAAATGTCCAAAGCAGTTCTCCTGAATCAAGATTATATCCTCTAAATGCTCCTCTTCCTCCTTCAACTGCTTCTCTTCCTCCTGTTCCATAAATTAGTACCCTGTTATTTGTGTCAAATACAGGACCGGAAGATTGTAGACCTTTGAACAATCCTACATTTCCTTCTAAATCTTTACACGTCGGCGTCTTCAATCTGAATTCTATCTCTCCTGTTTTTGCGTTAAGACCAAAAACCTGACAGTTTGGCCAAGGAGCAAATATCATGTTTTCTGTGTAAGAAAAACTATGTGCATGACTTGACAATGACGGATAAAAATCTAAATTAACTGGTAAATTTCTTTTTGCAATCTCTACATTCACTAGATAAGGATCAGCTTGAAATGACCAAATCTCTTCTCCAGTTTTCGCATCTACTGCAGAAATTTTTAGGTCTTCCATTCTATTGTAAACAACTCCGTCTACAATTATCGGATTTGCAATAGATCCAATTCTTGGTTCTATTCCATCTATTGCTTCAGGCAGTGGCCATGCATGTACCCATTTTAATTCTAAATCATTTACATTTTCCTTATTTATTTGCATCTGTGGATTAAATCCAGTTGCACGATAATCATAATTTGGAGCAACAGAATTGAAACCATCGTCATCTATTGCATTAGAAAACATTATCTCAGTATTCAATGAAGTTACCAATGAAATAATTAAAATAATAATCAATATGCCTCTTTTTTGCACAAATTAAATTTATCATGTCTTCCCTAATAGGTTTAGTGAAAAATCTCTTTTTATCTAATTCTTCTGTATGATATTAAAATTATACTCAGTGCTATTATGCCAAAAATAAGGTACCATGTTGTTCCAATACTTTTACTGTTGACTACATTGCTATCTTCACTTTCTGACTCATTCATGATATTCTCTTGCATTTCGATTTCTTCTGAAATTCCTAAAGCAATCAAAGACCCTGGTATTTGATTATGTAATAATCCGCCTACTTCTTCTCTTCCTCTTCCTCCATTTATGACATATATCTGAAATTCACCATCTGAATTTCGTCCAATTGTAGGCTGTGTTGTAAGTGGCGTATTGAGAAATATTTTATGTAATAGTTCTCCTGTTAACCCATTTAAGATGTACAAATTTCCATCCGCAGCCGGTATGATTGCCAAGTCTTCTGTCGCAATAATACCTCCCCTGTATGCAACTCCATCAATAAAGTAACTCCAAATCTCTTCGCCAGTGTTTGCATCTATTGCTAATATTGTTGTATTCTGCGTTTGTTTTGGATAGTTTAGATTATATTCTCCTGGAGGAACTCCTATTCCTTTATGATTCCCCGCTTTTGCACTAGCATCCCATCCAAGACTTAACGGCAATATCACTATTCCCTCTTTTTCATTATAAGCAATATCCGCCTCACCAGCTCTGAGTGGTATTATATAGAACCAATCCTTCGACGGATAGTTCAACCATTTCTTTTCCTGCATGTCATAATGACTCATTACATTGTTCCAATAACCGTCTTGAGTTTCTGGATCACATCCTATGCACGGATGCCCTGACGTTCTTCCTCTTGGAATCCCATCTTCTATTCTGCTCTCCAGTAGATGCGATTCATATATCCACAATGGTTCTCCGGTTGCTGCATCAAGTGCCCAAAGAAGACCTGTCACAGAATATTTTATTATAGCTTTTTTTCTCTCTCCGTTAATAGTCTTTTCAGTTAGCACTGTGTTCCAAGACGTATCTCCTTCTAGAATATCTCGTACTACTTGTTTATACCACCAGATAA